>JAUMAF010000072.1:0-14102 GCA_032117045.1 Pirellulales bacterium
GTCGAGAGCATTCCGAGCCCAGCCCGACTACATCGCGATCCTCACCGCGGCCTGGGAGGCCGCCCGCGACGGCGGCAACGTCACCGAGGACAAACTCCGCGGCGCGGTCAACCGCCCCCGCGTCGGTGTCGATCACCGCTGCGGCGAAGACACGACGCCCGAGTCGTTCATGGAAATTTTCCGCCCCTACGGCGTCGAATTCGGAAACTGGCAGACCGACCGCGCTGCCTGCCTCAATCAGACGCACGACGCGCTGCTCGACCTCGGCAGTGTGATCGGCCTGGACGCCTCCGCGCTCACTTTCGGCGGCCGGCTCGCGCTCGCCTTTGGTGCCCGCGGGCACGGCAAGGCCGCCGCCCACTACGAACCGGGCCGGCGCGTGATCAACCTGACCAAAACGAACGGGGCCGGGTGCCTCGCGCATGAGTGGTTCCACGCCTGGGACCATGTTGCCGGCGAGGCCGCGGGCCTGGGCGGCTTCGCGTCTGTCTGTCTCGCCGGCGACGTTCGCGAGGCCCTGCGAGCCCTGCCGGCCGCGCTGAAGCAGCGCAGCATCGAGGCCGACCGCACCCGCAGCGGGCGCTACTACTCGCAGCCCGAGGAGATCATGGCGCGGGCCTTTGAAGCATGGGTGCGGTCGAGAGTCGAGAACGACTACCTCGCGAACATCGTGCCGGTCGAGGCTTTCGGCCCCGGCCCGAGCCGCTACCCGTACCCGCTGGCCGACGAGATGCCGGCCGTCGATGCCGCCTTCCGCCGGCTCTTCGGCCTCGCCTGACACCCCGACCGTGCGAACCCCGAGAGAGGAAACGCGACCATGATGGGCATCAACATCAACGACAGCGGCGAGCCGTTCACCGGGATGATCCTGGCCGGCGAGAAGACCGTCGAAACGCGGGCGAGCCGGTCGCTCGACAGCGTGATCGGCAAGAGGGTCGGCATCGTGCGGACGGGCCGCGGGGCGGCGACCCTGGTCGGATTCGCGACTGTCGGCGAACCAGTGTGGTACGCATCGCCGGCGGCCTTCCGCGCGGCCTTCCGGCGCCACCGTGTGCCGGCCGGCTCGCGGTTCGATTGTGGTGCCGGCGGGAAGTGGGGCTACCCGCTGGTCGATGTCGAGCGAGCCGAGCCCCGATTAGTTACACGCCACGGCATTGTGCTGCGGCGGATCGATTGACGAGACGAGGAGAACGACGATGCCGAAGTTCGATGTTTGGATGGAAACCGGAGTGTGCGTGAAGGTGCCGCGGGGCACAGACGCCAACACCGACGCTGGCCTGGAGGCGATCAAGGCGGCCGCCGTCGCGAAGTTCCGCGAGATGCTCGACAACCCCGAGGCCGGCATCGACTTCATGGTCGAGCCGTTCGACGCCGAGATGGATGAGTGATGCCGGCGGCCACCGTGGCCCCGAGCGTGAGAACGAGAACCCCGAGAGAGGAAACGAGATATGGCGACGATGACACTGGAGCAGATGGGCAGGATCGTGGCCGAGGCTGTCGCCGCTGGCGACGTTCAGCGGCTGGAGTGGGCGGCGCAGTCGGCCGGCACCTATCGGGTGCTGGTGGCGGCGGCCACCGCGGCAGGCGTGGATGCGGGAGCCCTGGAGGAGATGCTGGCGAGCATCTGACCCCCGAGCCGGTGCCGTCGCCTGCGGGCGGCATCGAGTCGGCGGCCAGCGTGGCCCCGTGGATGGAAACCTAGAACCCCCTGGAGCGTGGAAACGATGACGATCACAAAGCATTTCACCGCGGCAGACTTCGCCGCAGCCCTGGCGGCCGGCGACACGACGGTCGTGAAGCAGTTGAGCGGAGGAGTCGCGATCCGAGCCTGCCTCGGCCGCGACTTCGACGGCGACATCCCGAGCCCCGAGGTCTACAACGAGAAGGACATCGCAGCCTGGGAGGCAGGGGATTGGACGTTCTGGACGCTGACCGTCAACGTGCTGGTAGCCGGCCGCCGGATCGGCATCGCAGGGAGTCTGTCGGGCATCGATTGCGTCGATGACGAGTACATCAATCCGGAATATCTTGCCGACGTTGCGAACGAGATCGTGGCCGGCGCGGGCGTTGCCGGCATGGTTCGTGGATTCGCCGCCAAGGTTGCAGCGGCAGCCTGCCAGTTCGACGCGAGCGAAGCGAAGCAGACCCGCACCTGGGACGTTTGGATCGACACCGCGGTGACGGTCGAGATGCCGGCCGACATCGACCCCGACACCGAGGAGGGGTACGCGGCGATCCACGCGGCGGCGGCCGGCAAGTTCATCGACAACATCGAGAACGAGTCGTTCGACATCTGGTGCGAGGAGTATCGAGGCGAGTGACGATGCCCGGCCTGGGGCACGTTGCCCCGGCCGGCGAAACGATGACACCCCGAGCGGAGGAACGAGAGATGAACACAAAGAACACGACCACCTACACCCTCACCTGTCGGCTCCGCGAGTGCGTGATCACCGACGAGGGTGATTTCATTCCCGCCGGCGCCCCCGTGAAGGTTATGGGCTGGACGGGCAACGACACGAACGGCGACGGGGCCGGCGGCGATGCGAAGGTCGAGGTGCGGGCGGGGGCGTATATGTATGCCGACACGTTCGACTATGACACCGGGACGGCGGCAGTCGGGCGGGGACTCTACCTCTCGGTCGAGCCGAGCAACCTCGTATTCGACTCGATGACAACGAACCCGAATCGGTATCTCTGATCCACACCCAACCACAAACCCGAGAGGAAACGATCCGATGGACACGACCGCCCGCCCCGCCTGGGGGCTCGCCACGCTGATGATGTTTCTGCCGAGCCCCCGACACGACGAGACGGCGACCGTTCTGCTCTCGCGGATCGTGGAGGCGCAGGCCGCCGCCGATGAGGCGAACGACCTCCTGGGCCTGGGCATGATCGATCACGCCCGATACGAGCGAGCGGCCTGCGGGCGCGACGATGCGGTCGAGGCCGCGGCGATGCACTTGGGGAGGGCGATGCGATGAAACCCTGCCCGTGCGGATGCTCGATGCTGCCGAAGCATGGCCGCTGCCTGCGGGCTCGCCTGCGGAGGCGCATCGAGACGCTGACCCGCCGGCTCGATTGGCAACGTGAGCAACGATGCACGAAAGGGTTCCGCACGACCTGGAAGGCTCGCGAGCAACTCCGAGAGCAACTCGATCAGATTGACAAAATGGGCAAACCTTAAAAGTCCGTAAGGTGAGTTTCACCCGAGAAACTCAAGGATTGACACACACTATGCCGATCCTTAAAATCATGGGCGAGCGGCGTGTGCCGCGGATCGATGACACGAACGGAGGGTGACGCGATGAGTGCGAAGTTCGTCAGAGGCAATGCGGTATGGGTGATCCACGGTGGGGTGAGTTCGATGCAAGTGTCGAGGGGTATCGTGAACAAAGTCGCGCAGACCGAGTCGGGCAACACCTACTACACGGTGAGGCTTCCCTACGGCAGGCCACAGTTCCTGGGCGACTACGATGTCTTTGCTGCCGAGCGAGAGGCGTGCGCCAGTGCATACGAGCGCACGCTCAAACTGGCTGAGAGTTTTCGCAAGCGAGCCGGCGTCCGAGATGAGAAGCCAAAGGCCAAACCCGAGGCGACCACGATCCGCATCCCCGAGCGGTTCTACACAGACCACCTTGAGCGCGACCTCGACACGCCCGAGGACATCGGCGACAACGCTCGCTATGCGGTCGTGAGATCGGACGATCCAGCGCTGGCGGAGTTGCTCAACGACGCCGAGTTCTACGCGCACCCCTTTGGGCCGGATGCGGGGCCGAAGGGAGTCACGATGTCTGCCAAGGCGACCGTGCGAGCCATCCGCGATGTCATCGGCTGGGATGATGCCGAGCCCGCCATCCAGCGGCTGCGGAAGGGGGTGGCCCGATGACCATCCGCTGGACGAAGACGAAGACCGGCGCGGCCGGCGTCGGTGAGACGCGGCACTGCCGCTATGAGTTCGCGGTCGAGCCGAGCGAGTTCTTCGCCGGCCGGTTCTGCTGGCGAAGCAAGATCACGAAGATCGCGACGGGCGAGGTGCTGTCCGAGGGCCTGGGCGGAACGTCGGGGTCGGTGGCGGCCTGCAAGAAGGCGGCCGCCGAGCAGATGGGCATCGGCGGGCCGCGGCTCGACGCCGACATCGAGCAGGGCAAGCGATGAGGACGGCGGCACACTGATCACCACGCCACTACACTACCGGCCTCGTCGTTCGGCAGTGTGGCGGCCAGCATGGAGAGCGATGCGATGACACTGAAGAGCGCGGGCGGCGTGAAGCGGCAGCGTTACCACGCCTGGATGCGGCGGCGCTGGGAGGAGCGGGCGAGGGCTGCGGCCGAGCGGCGGCAGGCGAAGAAGCAGGAGGGCTCGCGATGAATGCGACAGTCGAGAACGAGTACCGGGTGAGCGAGCGGGTCGTGCTGCGCCCTGGCGATCAGTTTCGGATCGGCGGCGGGCCCTACTACCGGCTCGCCAGTGGCGAGCGGGTGCCCATGGCGGTGCGGGGTGTCGTGACGTTCGTGCGAGCCCTGCGGACGGGCCGCGGCGGCCGGCGGGTGCTGATCGAGGCCCGAGCCGGCGAGGGCACCGTGATCCTCCATGTCGAGGGGGCGCGGTCGAATCGGATGGTGCCGGGGCTCGTCTGTCGGGCGTACAAAATCCGCGGGAAACTGCGGGTAAAAAAATCTGGTTGACCCGCGGCCAGATGCTGTGTAGATTTGTCCCAGTGCGAGACGATGCAAGAGACACAAGGAGACGAACGATGACAACGACATCCGACAACTACAGCGACACGGCATGGGAACTGATCGCCGCAGCCGAGTGGGAGGCGATGCGATTCAGCCTGGGCATCGCCGGCAACTCGTTTGCCGCTGCCATCGGCGCGGCCCGGTCGGCGGCGGCGTGGCTCGATGAGGGGCCTGGGGACACGACCCCGGAGATGCACACCGCGCTCGACCGCGCCGCGTCCATGCTACCCGAGTGGGCGACCATCTAACCCGAGACGAGAGGAACGAACGATGAGCAAGAGCAACTACGACCGCTGGATGGATCAGAACCGCGAGGGCATCATCACCGGCAGCGGCTACGTCGCGCCGGCACGCGGTGCCGCGAAGAAGTGGGTGAACCGCCACGGCCGCACGGTCGAGGTGCTGCGAGCCGAGGACGAGGGGCTCGACGGCGACGGGATGCCCTGGCTCGCCGTCTGCACCGAGCATGGCAATCTCGTCTCGGTGCCGACAAAGGCCAGCGGCATCTCGTCGTGCCGAGACACGACCCAGTTTTGCGGCGAGTGCCGAGCCGAGGCCGAGGGCCGCCGCAAGGCCGAGCCGACCACCTGAACACCCCGCCCGCCGGCAACTGGGCCGGCGGGCATCCTGACCCCGAGACGAGGAAACGAACAATGGGAGCCATGAAGCGATTTTATGCGGATTGCGCCGAGGCCAACCGATGCCCGGTGTCGGTCGAGACGCTGGACTATCTCGATGACATCGAGTGCCAGCACCAACTCGATTGGATCGGCTACTGCGAACACGACTACCGCAGCCAGACGACCGGCCTGCTCGTCTCGCACGACTGCATCACCCTGGCGTCGGCCCGCCGGCTTATTGCCGAAGGGCTCGCAAACGACGAGATCGAGAGTTTCGTGGAGTGCTTCGGTGGCTGCGAGGCCGCCTGACGGTGACCGCCTCGGCTCGTTGCCTGGGCGGTGCGATTGAACGATGATTCACTACACCCCCGAGCGGGGGGGCTAGTAAACGAGGAGAAACGACGATGAAGATGAAACGGTTTGTGGCCGGCGAATACAACGGACAGACCAACACGACCCTCGACGGCAAGCCGGCCGTCGTGAAGTTCACGATCTGTCACGACATCAACGATGACGGCGACAGGCCACTGTGGCCGATAACCGCGACCGTCAACGACACCGACATCAAGCAGGGCGGCCACTGGCTTGTGCTTGAGGCGTGCTACAGGCTTCGCGAATCGCAGGAGATCGCCAGCCGGCTTGCGACATTCGGATTCAAAACCGTGGACGGCATCCCCATGCCGGTGCGCGGCATCGGTTGCTACACCTGACACCCCCGACCCTAGAAACCCAAACCCCGAGGAGATGACGATGCACAACAACTGGCCCCAAGGCGACGATCTGGCAGCGGCGAGCCGCCGCGGCGAACTGATACGCGAGATCATGCGGGAGAGGGGCTACACCTCGCCCACCTCGATCATCGAGGACATCCTCGCGAGCGTGGCGACCGAGGAACGCAAGGAGCGAGCCGAGTGGGCCGAGCGTCACCGCGGCGACCTGCGCGGGCGCACGCTGCACACACTCACGCCGGACAATGCCGCCTACGATGCGGCCCTAAATGTTCGCATTAAATTGGAGATCGAAGCCGAGAAGGCCGGCTGACCCCTACCCCCCGACCCCAGAAACCCAAACCCGAGGAGAGAGACGATGACCAGATGCCATGCCTGCGACCAGACGGTGGCCGACACTCTGATTGCCGACCGCGATCGCCACAACACCGGCGGCGACACGATCTGCCTGCCATGTCATATCGATGCGATCACCAGCGGCTGGAATCAGATGCCGGCCGACGCGGGCCAGATCGTGGACGTCCACTACGCTGCCGATTGGGAGAGCGGCACCCTGTACCGTCGCAGCCACGACCGCAGCGACGGCACGGTGACCATGGAGATGGCGACGATCACTGGCGGCGAGTACGAGCCGCAGAACGGCATCCTGCCGACCGTTGACGAGTGGCGGGCTGCGTAGCCCCCCCCGACCCTAGAAACCACAACCCCCCGACCCTAGAAACCCAAACCCGAGGAACAAACCATGACCACGAAAACCAGTTACCCCGTGATTAAGAACTGCAACCTCTCGACCCGCGAGGATGACCGCGGCCGGCTCGTCTGGCAGGCCGTCAAGTGGTCGGAATCCGGCCGCCTATGCTGGGAGATCGACGACGAGGAGGCCGTGCTCGATGCCCTTGCCGATCTGGAGGAGACGCTCGCGGAGGAAAACGCCGAGCGGGACGATGCCGCAGCGGTCACCGCTTGTGCCTGTGCCGAGCAGCGGGTCGCGGACCTCCTGCAATGCTGCCGGGCCTGGATGGTCGATGCGTTCGCCGGCGAGAGCATCGACGCCCCCGAGGTGGTCGAGGCGATGGGGCGGTGCGATTGGACCGGATACTACCCCGTGATCGACTCCTACCTCAAACTGACCGGGGGCTGGGACTACGCCGACACCGACCAGCCCTGGCTCAACTACCACGACCTCGCCTACATCAGCGTCACCGACGCGATGGAGGCCGGCTGGACGGTGACCGACGGCAGTGCCGAGCCCCCGGTTCGTGGAAACGAGTGACACCCGACTGACGAAACGGATCGACCACAAACCATGCCGCCCCTGTGCGGCGAAACCCGAGGAGTGAGCAATGAACGCGACTTCATACGAATACACGGTCGAGTGCAGGGGCGTGACCAACAACCCCTGCTATTACGAGATTCAAATGATCGAGGCGGCCTGCCCGCTGTGGAAGCGGGCAGACGATCTGCCCGATGGCACCGAGTTCGCC
Source organism: Pirellulales bacterium (assembly GCA_032117045.1). Lineage (GTDB taxonomy): Bacteria > Planctomycetota > Planctomycetia > Pirellulales > UBA1268 > QWPN01. The sequence goes on from JAUMAF010000072.1 coordinate 7,572, forward strand.
ATGTTGTATTTCGGAGGCATGGCGTTCACGGTGTACCGCAAGTCCTAGTGAGCCCGGATCGTAGAAACCCAAACCCATGCCGCCCCCGTGCGGCGAAACCCGAGGAGCGCGAGATGAGACGCGAGTACGTTGCAGTTCTGGATGGAGACGGCCGTATGCCCGACGAGATCGTCGGATCGTGTGTGGCGACCAGCCGGGAAGCCGCCGAGAGGCGGATCAACCCGAACGGTCTGTATCTAGTGATGACCCGACGGCAGGCCGAGGCTCGCGGGCTCATCGACCTCCGCGACACGGCGGCGAGGTTCTGCCGATGACCATCACCAAAATCAAGTCACTGGAGAGCGGCGAGGCCCGCTGGATCGGCCGCCCCGACATCCATGTCTACTGCATGAACCCCATGCGTCTCACGATGATGCCGACCGGCCGCGAGGGCTGGCGGCGTGAGCCCGAGGCCGCTCGATACTGTGTCGTGGCCGAGGGCCATGACTACGGCACCTGGGTGACCGCGGTCGAGGCGGCGAGGCTGGTCGATAGTATGCTCGCCGGCGCGTTGCCGGCGGCGGCGTAATTGAGACGGATCGTGGAAACCCCGAGCGAGGAAACGAGATGGCTACAGCAACAAAGAAGCACGGCGTGATCGTCACGACCGGCAAGCAGTTCAAGACCAAAACGATCTGGAACCGCGGCCACCGGATGATCACCTACCGGAAACAGCCGCTCCGCATCCGGTTCCGGTCGAAGATGGTGAACGACGCGAACCAGCACCTCTGTGGCGGCTGGTTTATGGACGGGGCCACGAGCGACACGATCAATCGCGACATCGAGAAACGTCTGATCACCGGCCGGAAGCCTCTGGGCGTGATGACGTTCTGGGACGAGGATGCCACCGAGGCGAAGGCGTGCATTGCCCGGCTCAAGGCCGCGGGGCTCGTCGTGCGGACCCGGCGGGGGTGGCGGAGCGGCCAGTGGATCGTGGAGGCTTGCCAGCCACTGCTCGTCAGGGACATCGGCAGCATGGATGACCTCGCAGCCGACTACAAAGCGGCCGGCGTCTACACGGACGCCATAATGCGGAGCGAGATTTCGCTGTACGGTCGCCGCAGCCTCAAGTCATTCCTGGGAGGCAACTGGGACATCTTCGACTGCCCCGAGTGGCTCACCGGCCTCATCCTGGGATACCCCGTCGAGAACACAATCAGCATCTACCACGTCGCGGTGTCGTGACCGTCCAGTTTTCTTGCAACAAAACATGACACTCCGGGGACGCCGCAGCCCCGGAGCGTAGAAACCCCGAGCGGCGAAACGAGGAGAGGAAGATGAAACTGACGACGAGGTTGAAGAGAGGCCGCAAGACCGAATGGTGGGTGCTGCGAGGTGGCGAGGTGAGGATGACGATTGGCGAGATCAATCGCGAGATGACCGGCGGCGTCGTGATGCAGTACCGGCCGTATCTGCACATGCGAGACAAGCCTGGGCCAGACGGCGAGGATTACTACCTACGTTCACTGCCGGCGAAGGACACGCTCGCGGAGGCTGTCGATGTGATTCGCGAGAAACTCGCGGAGCCCGTCGAGGTCGCGGTCACCAGCCGCGTCTCATTCGTCGGGGTCGGCCTGACTGCCGACCGGGCCGCGAAGTTCGCCAATGCCATGGCCCGCAAGATCGCAGAGGAGGGGCTCCAATGACAAACCGAGTCAGTCCTTACGAAGTCGGGTGGCTCTCGATGCTGGTTGCCCGAGGAATCTGCACCGAGGCCGAGGCCCGCGAGGCGCAGAACCGGGTCGCGCAAGAGGCGGTCGCGGAACTGGATCGCCTGCGGGCGGTGAGGAGAGCCGAGAGGAAGAAGAAAAAACGACGCGAGGAGTAGTAGTCTACACGCCGATACTAATGTAATCTGCAAGCCACGACTCCACCCCGGATCGTGGAAACACTAGGAGGATTGAAGCATGAAAGTCGGAGATCAAGTCTGGGTCGCGTATGCCATCTGCGACCGCGACATCGCGGCCGTCTATGGGGCCGAGGTTGTCCTTGCCGATGGGAGCGCCGTGTACGCTCGCTGCTCATCTGGTGTGATGCACACCACTGGCAGTGGTTCGTGCCGGGCGTTTGCCACAGAGGCCGACGCCTGGGCGTGGTGCGGGGGGCGCTTCCGGCAGCGGGCGGCTGAGATGCTCGTCGAGGCCGAGCGGTGCGAGTCATTCGCGGTTGCCGGCAGTCAGGAGGCGGCGTAGCATGGTCATTGTGTATGACACATGGCGGGCCGTGCTCGCCCTGGTCGTCGGCGTGCTGCTTCTGGAGGCTTCCGGCCTCCGGCGGCAGACCGCGCCGCCACCAACCCCGACCGTGGCAACGAACTGGCAGCCCCCGTATGTGCCAACGCCGATGGTGATTCAACAGCAACCGCAGCCGGAACGGCCCCTTCGTCGGGTGGCCTCGGCGGTGATGGAGTTCGGCGACAGCGTTATAGGAGTGTTTCGATGAAGATTGACAGTGCGGTTCACGTTACGATCGTGGAGGCGGCGGCCGAGTTGGGGACCAACAGGCGAGCCATCTATCGGATGATGCAAAGGGCCGAGGAGGCCGGCGAGGTCGGCATCTCCGTCTCTGCCTTCGGGCGGACGTTCCTCGTCAAGTCGCGGCTTAACGCATTGGCAAAGAAATACTATTTCCCATTCGGGAGCGAACTAAGGTCGAAGCGCGCGAAGGAGTGGGGCGCGATGGGCGGGACTCAGAAGCGGATCAATCGCGAGAAAGAGGCGAACGCCTAGCGGCTGTTTGTGTGCTTCGAGTGGCAGGGGCGGCAAAGTAGCCTCAAGCCGGAAAGCGGCGTGGCCTCTGCGGCCTCGTCCTGCGGCTTCCGCTCGATGTGGTCGATGTGCGCCTCGCCCGACTTGAATACCACCGTCCCGCACATTTGACAGACCTGATCCCTGGCAATCACGGCGAGACGAACACGCTGCCATGCCGCAGACCCATACCCCCGTGCGTGGGAACTAGGGCGGGCGTCGTCCTTACGCTTCGGCACCCACGGGGGGCGCCATGCCTCAACCCTTCTCGGCATTGGCCTGGGCCTGCCAGCCGGCAATCAAGACCTTGTGGGAGTGTTTTCTCTTCCACCACTCCATGATCGCCCGAGCGATCAGATTCGCCAGCACACTGATTAAGAGCATGGCGACGATCGAGCCGTACTCCTTGCGGATGCGGCCTCGCATTCTGGCCTGGAGGACTTCGAGCATTCGGTCATCTGGAGCGTCGGCGGGGAACTCCTCGACGCCGATCTCGACGAGCCGATCACGGGCGGCACGATGGAACTGGCCTCGTGCGCCACACTGCGCGGCGGCGAACTCTTTCAGCGAGTGATATTTCTCGGCGGCCATCCTGCGCATGTCCCCGTAGTGCAGATCGTTCCGGTGGTCTTTACGGCGCCCGCCTTCTTCTTGCACGGGCATCCATCGGGGCAGCGGCACTCCGACGTCGAGAGGCCGTCGCCGGTCGGCTCGCGGCCAGTGCCGTTGCATTTGCACCCCTTTGTGCATCCAGTCGGCGCTGGTGCCGGCGGTGCGTCAGGCGTCGTGCCTCGCTCCATCAGTGCGTAGGTGCCAGCGACTGCGATGAGGGGCTGGAGATTCGTCTGTTGCTTGCAACCGACGAAGATGGAGAGAAAGGCCGCGACGACGACGACTCTGTTCATACCCGCCCCTCCGCCCCATACGTCTTGAGTTTCCGCCTCGGCCAGCCTGCGACGCTCGAAAGCGCGATACAGGTGCATCGCTGCATCGCCGACGCCTTCGACCAGTAGAAGCCTTCAGGGATGAGCAGATCGGTGCCGAGCACCTTGCGACTCCCGCCATTCCACCGGCTTCCCCAACTGTTGCCAATGAGGCACAGAGGCTCGCCGTAGATGCGGATGATCTCCGGCCGATCGTCCCAGCCAGCCAGAACTTGACTGTGAGCCCAGGAGCCCGGCACGACCGGCGAGTAGCCGTTCTCGTCGCGTTTGTTCGACCATTTCAAACTTGAGCAGAAGAACACGCCGTAGCCGGCCGCGAGGAAGTCGCGGATTTCTTCGCCCGATTTCAGTACCGTCGCCGTCCGCACGAGATGCTCGCGGCCGATGGCCCGCACATCGTCGGGCGGTCGGCGTGCGCCGTAGCGAAGAGCGTTCGATTCGCTGTATTCGGTGAGGTCGATGCCGACTTCGGGATAGTTCTTTCGGAGCCACAACCCCGAGTCGTTCATCATCGCGTTGGCGGCGCCGCTACACGTCCAGCCTCCGCCCCCGTGGCCTCTCCACCAATATCCGCTCTCGCTCGCCAAGACCCCGTTCGCGATCGCAGTCTGCGATAACTCAGGCTTGCCCTCGACGAGCCCGCTGACTTCGTCGGCCTTGCCGTCGATGATCTCGCACGTCCAACTGGACAGCGCTGCGGAGCGGCTGCCGTGGCTCACACAATCGGATGTTTCTTGAGCAGGCCCAGGCCAGCACCCAGGCCATGTGTCGACGACGTGCTTCCACATCGCCGTCAGTTTGCCTTTGCCGAGATCGGCGAACTCCCACTCGTGGGCGACTTCGGCACCGTTGGGGTTGCCGCCTTTTCGCAACACCAAGTCAACGAAGAGTTCGTCGGAACGAGGATCGCTGTACGCGCCCCGCATCCCCTCGTCATACGCCTTTGCGGGGTCAAACCTAGCCATCGCGGCCGATCTTGAACGTGTAGGAGAGGACTCCGCAGGCAGCGATGATCGACTCGCGTTCCGCGTCGGTCAGTTTCTTGGGTTCGTCGGTGTCGAGGGCAGCGAAGAAGACCTTGTCGATCGCCTTGTCGAGGCCGGGGTAGATCCCGACCTTCGCCTTGTCGATCGCCGCTTCGAGCGACCCGCCGTGGAACGTCGCGAACTCGTCGGTCGTGCGAATGATCGGCCCGCCTGTCCGGTCCTTGTCTCGGAGCAACACAAACGCGAGCCCCTCGTAGAAACTCGACAGATACTCACGGTCGGCAGGCAGCATCCTCGGGGCGATGCCTCGGACGTCCGCGGCCCAGGCCATCCGCTCCGGCGACGGCGATGGCGGGGATACAACCACACCCGGAAGCGGCGGCCACTCCATATCGAGGACGTGACCCTTCCACGCAAACAACAACAGGCAGACAGCCACGATATGCCTCAACTCGATCTTCACTGGTCACTCCCCGCGACAAGCGCGAGCGTCAGAATGTCGATGGCGGCCATCTGCTCGTCCTGTAGACAAGCAGTGACCTTCAGTCTCGACCGAACGCTGGCGAGGTCGGTAATCGCCGTGGCGTAAGAAATGGCGACAGCCTCTTCCGGCGGCTTAGGCAGCGGGGGCTTCGGCTTGCGGAGCCCCTGCCAGAGGCCGGTCGCCCATGTGTATGCGGTGCCGAGATGCGGGTAGCCCAGTGCGGCGGCGGCAACTGCGGCGGCGGCGATTTCTGCGGGTGTCACTTTGTCACCTTTTTCACGACCCAGTCGAAGAACGCCTTACCCTCTGGGGAGTTCAGGACGGCCTCAAGATGGAACAGAGCCTCGTCGTCCATGCTCGTGGACGACTTCCCCGCGGCCCACTGGAGAGCCTTCACGATCGCCGTGGCACGCTCCTGCGCGTTCGTTGCACTGGCGACGGCCTGGAGCCGCCCGATGACGGGAGCCCACTCCGTAAGCAACTGGAGTTTGTCGAACAGGGACAGCCCTGCGCCGAACTCCTCCTCGCCCTCGATCACGATCTTCTCACCCATTTTTCTGCGACTCCCGGTGACGTTGTAAAAAGGCCATGTATTGAGCCGATGCGGTCCTTGCCTGACTCGTGGTGACGCCCCAGTGACTCGGCGGCGGTTCGGGGACGCTCGCCATCAGGGGCGGCGAGTCGTTGCCGTACCGCGTCTCGAATTCCTTCTCGGACAGCGGGATGTCGTCGTCAGTCGCCATGCACAGAAAACTGCATAAGGTCGTACCCCTCGTCGAACAGGATTTTCGCCAAGTCCCTGGCTTCCGCGTTCGTCATCGGGGAATCGAACTTCCAGACCTCGTCCTCGACGATGTCGTCCCCCACTTTGAGAAGGAGACGCGCCTCCTTTTTCGCGATGATGAGTCGCACTTCAGAAGGCATATATTGTCTCGGCGTGTGTCCTAATCCATCGTACCAGACGCAGGCCCGGTAACCCTGGCGTCCCGCTCCGCCTGGGACCACCCAGCGCGGAACTGCGCCGTCGCCAATCGGATCTCCGCAGCCGTCGGCAGATAGCACTCCGGCTCGACACGCTCGCCGAGGCCCATGCTCGCCGCCAGTTCGGCGATCTGCTCTGGGGTGAGTTGCATCTCGTCAGCCAAGGCATCGGCGTCTAGGGTCGCCCTGTGGCCCTCAGAGAGCAATGCAGCGGCGGCTCGACGGACGCCCTCGGCCGTAGGCTGAATCGCGTCGCAGACCTCGTCGAATTCCATGTCGCCGAGCCAGAGACGCCGCAGCGACCGTTTGATGTTTGCCCCAACCTTGGACCGCAGAAGTTCGTCCGGCGT
>JAUMAF010000073.1:0-21521 GCA_032117045.1 Pirellulales bacterium
GATCCACTCGCCGCGTATGCCGACGACCTTGCCGGCCGGGCCTTCGACGTGCCGCTGGCGGGGCTCATCAACGGCTCGATCGACGCCGTGCTGCGGTTGCCCGGCCGGCCCACCGACGATCCGCGACTCGTCATCGCCGACTACAAGACCAACAAGCTCCACGACCGGGAGGCCACACAGCCGCTGGCGGCCTACGCGCCGTCCAAGCTCGTCGCGGCCATGGCCCACCATCACTATCCGCTGCAGGCGCTCGTCTACGGTACGGCCGTCTGGCGGATGCTCCGCTGGCGGCTCGGCCACCTCAAGCCGGAAGGCTGGGATCCGGAGGAGTGCCTCGCCGGCGTGGCCTACGGCTTCATCCGCGGGATGAAGGGGCCGACGACGCCGACCGACGCCGAGGGCCGCCGCTACGGCGTGTTCACGTGGCAGCCGCCGGCCGGCATCTGGAAGCGGCTGAGCGAACTGTTCGCGGGCGACCTGACGGGGGTGCGATCATGACGATTCCACAGGAACTCGCCGCCTACGTCGCAGCCCGGGTGATCTCGGCCGATGATGTCGCCGCCACGGCGCTGCTCGTGGAACTGGCCGGCCGCGAGCAGCCGGGCCTCGCTCCCGAGCCGCTCGCCTGGGTCGCGATGGGCCTCGCCCTGCGCACACCCCGCGATGGTCACACCTGCGTGGTGCTCTCCGAGATCGAGGCCTGGGCCGGAGCCATCGAGGCAGGCGACGTCGAACCCACCTCTCTCGGCAGCCTTCGCTGGCCGGCCGCTGCCGCCAGTTGGAAAACGGCGCTGCAATCGGCCGGCCCGCTCGTGGCTGCTCCGGGGGAACGGGCGCCCTTCATCCTCGACGGCGACCGCCTCTATGTCGCCCGATCGCTGCACGAGGAACAGGAGATTGCGCGGCGGCTCTCCGGCACGGCTGCAGGCCATGTGGAAATCCTGCTCGGTGGCCCGGGCACCGGCAAGACGACGACGGTGGCCAAGCGACTCATCGAGTTGTTTCAGGCCGACCCGCACACGCGGATCGCCCTCGCGGCCCCGACGGGCAAGGCGGCGGCGCGGATGGCCGAGGCCCTGCGAAATCGCCTCCACGATCCCAACGCCCCGGAGGAGGTTCGTGCCGCCGGTGCGGCCGCGCGGGCGGCGGTCGAGGCGGCCCGCCCCGTGACGGTCCACAAACTCCTCGGCAACCGCCCACAGGGCACGCCACGCTACCGGTTCAACGCCAGCAATCCGCTGGCCTACGATCTCGTCGTGGTGGATGAGGCGTCGATGCTCTCCAGTTCGCTGATGTTCCACCTGCTCGCCGCGCTCTCCGCCGACACGCGGCTGCTGCTCGTCGGCGACCCCGATCAGTTGGCGAGCGTCGATGCGGGTTCGGTGCTGGCCGATCTCGCCAAGGCGGCCGAGCCGTCCGCGGCGCCGCTCGCAGCCCGCACGACGAAGCTCACCGTTCGCCATCGGTTTGGCCGGCGGATCGGCGGCCTGGCCGACGCGATCCTGGCCGCCGACGTGGATGCCGCGCTGGCCATCCTCGACGGCACCCAGCCGCTTCCGGCCACGGCTGAGCCCGTGGCCGCTGACGGCCCGGCTGCCGTGTGCTGGGTCGCACCCCACACGGCGGAGTTCAACGCCCTCGTCGATGCCGCCGTCGCGCACGCCGGGCGGCTCGAGGAGCTCGCCGCAGCGGGCGACGTCGCCGCCGCCCTCGAACTCCAGAAAGCCCTGCAGGTGCTCTGCGGCCATCGCGAGGGGCCGCTCGGTGTGGCCGGCTGGAATGCGGTCGTGGAACGGCGGCTTGGCGTAGCGGGGGGCTCGCCCTGGTATGCCGGCCGGCCGGTGCTGGTGACCCGCAACAATCCCGCGCTCGATCTCTTTAATGGCGATATCGGCCTGATCGTGCCGGGGGCTGACCGGGGTCGGATGGACGCGGTGTTTCCCACGGGCCGCGAACCGCGGCGTGTGCCCGTCTCGCGGCTGGAAGACGTGGCAACCGTGCATGCCCTGACGATCCACAAGAGCCAGGGGTCGGAGTATCGTCACGTGGTCGTGGTCCTGCCTGAGCGGCCGAGCCGGATCGTGACCCGCGAGCTGCTCTACACGGGCGTCACGCGGGCGATCGAGAAGGTGACGGTCGTCGGCTCCCGCGAGGTGATCGCCGACGCGATCAGAAGGCCGATCCGTCGGGCCACCGGCCTCGCCAGCCGGCTCGGCTAAACTCGGGAATCGATCCGCTTATGATCCTTCGCCCATGATCCTTGTGGCATCGAAACTCCTTCCGGAGCTCTCACATGAACGCTTTGCCTTCACCGTCGCGTGGCTGGCTGCTGCTGGCAACGATCGCCCTTGCCGGCGGTGGCTTCATGGCACGACCCACCACAGCCGAGCCAGCGTGGCACCAGTGGCGTGGTCCCACCCGTGACGGCTTCGTCGCCGGCGCTGCCTGGCCCGATGGCATCGACCCGTCACGGATCGAGAAGCAATGGCGCGTGGATCTCGGTCCGAGCTACTCGGGGCCGGTCGTGGCCGGCGACCTCGTGATCGTGACCGAAACCCTCGACGCCGCGACGGGGCATTTCCGGGCGTTCGACCGGGCCACCGGCCAGCAACGCTGGCACGTCGAATGGGAGGGAGCGCTTCGGGTGCCCTTCTTCGCCGCGTCGAACGGCTCGTGGATCCGCTCCACGCCCTGCGTCGACGGTGACCGTGTCTACGTCGCCGGGATGCGCGACATGCTCGTCTGCCTCGATGCCGCCACCGGCCACGAGCACTGGCGGATCGACTTCATGGCAGCGCTCGAAAGCCCCCTGCCCGCCTTCGGATTCGTCTCCAGCCCGCTGGTGATCGGTGACCACGTGTTCGTGCAGGCCGGATCGGGATTCGTCAAGCTCGAGAAGGCGACGGGCAAGATCGTGTGGCGGGTGCTGGATGACGGCGGCGGCATGTCGGGCAGTGCTTTCTCCTCGCCCTATCCGACCATGCTTGGCGGCGTGCCGCAGATCCTGGTGCAGGGCCGCGAGGAGCTCGCTGGCGTCGATCCCGAAAAGGGCACCGTGCTCTGGAAGACGCCGGTCGAGGCCTTCCGAGGCATGAACATCGTCACGCCCACGGTTGCCAATGGCCGCGTGTTCACCACGAGCTACGGCGGCGGTTCATTCCTGTTCGTCGTCGATCCGGCCCGCACCGACAAGCCCGTCGAGCAGGTCTGGCGCAACAAGATCCAGGGCTACATGTCGTCGCCGATCGTGATCGGCGACCATGCCTACGTACATCTCCGCAACCAACGCTTCGCCTGCCTCGATCTCGCCACCGGCAAGGAGGACTGGATCACGACCCCCTTCGGCCGCTACTGGAGCATGATCGCTCAGGGCGACCGCATCCTGGCCCTCGACGAAACGGGCGATCTGCGGCTGATCCGGGCGACGCCCGAGCGGTACGAACTGCTGGGCGAGGCGAAGGTCGCCGCCGAGGAGAGCTGGGCCCATCTTGCGATCGACGACGGGCAACTGTTCGTCCGCGATCTCAAGGGACTCTCCGCCTATCGCTGGCGGTGAGGCTGGCTCGTGGTCAGCCGCGGCGGAGCCGGTCGTCGATCGTCGGCCGGCGGAGCACGATCATCGGATCGGCCTCCGCCCGCACGGCCGCCATGCTCAGCGGCTTGGCGAGGATCATGCCCGCGACGAAGCCGGCGATGTGGGCGGAATAGGCCACTCCGCCGCCGCTTCCGCCCTGATCAAAGAAGCCGCTGACAATCTGAAACAGGAACCAGATCCCCACGGCTACATAGCCCGGCACATCGACCATCATCCGCAACAGGATCACGCTCACCCGCCGCTGCGCGTGGAGCACGAGGTAGCCGCCAAGCACTCCGGAGATCGCCCCCGACGCCCCGAGGCAGGGCGTGAGCGCGGCCTCACCGGAGCTGTTGAGCGCCACGAACGTCAGCGAGGCGATGATGCCGGTGGCCAGATAGAAGATCAGATACTTCACGTGGCCCATGTCGTCTTCGATGTTGTCGCCGAAGATCCACAGAAACCACATGTTGCCCGCGAGATGCATGAGGCTGCCGTGCATGAAGATGGCGGTGAAGAGCGTCATCCAGGGAGGGATCGGCGTCTTCATCAGGCCCGGGTCGGTAACTTGGACGTCGCCCTGGGGCGTGTGGATCGTCCGCAGCGACGGCTCCATCTCGATGTCCTGGCCGGTGATGATCTCCTTGGGCACCTGCACATAGGCCATCGTAAAGGCGTCGTTCGCGCCCATGCCCTGAAGCACGACGAACACAAACACATTTGCGGCGATCAGCGCGATCGTCACGAACGGAAAGGTCCGGCGGTCGGAGTTGTCGTCGCCTACGGGAAACACCATGGGTGGGGGCCATCCGGGAGATGAAAACGGAATGCAGACGCGGGACAGAGCCGATGGAAGAACGGTCTGGAAGGATAGCCCGTCGCACGGGTTCTCGCGAATCTGCATCGGTCACGCCGCCATGACGCATCTCTTGCCCCAGAAAAGTCGGGCCGCCCGGCGGCGAAGGCTCCGGCGGCCTCTCGACATGGAACCGCTCGAGCCGCGGCACTGCCTTGCCGCGGCAACCGGGGGCGGCTGGCACCTGTCATGGAACGGGGCCACGGTCGAGGCCCGGCAAGACGCCTGGGTCGTGCGGTCCGCCGCGCCGCTCGGCGCGGCTGCCCTGATCGGCGGTCTCGGCTGGCGGGTGACGCCACTCGGCGAGGGCTTCACGAAGCTCGACGCGCCCGGCGTGACCGCCGGCGATGTCGTCGCGTGGGCGGCCCGCACGCCCGGCGTCTCGGCCGTGGAGCCCGACATCCTCATCACGTCCCGCCAGCTTCCCACCGACTCCGCCTTCGGCTCACTCTGGGGGCTTCACAACGTCGGACAGTCAGGGGGCACGGCCGACGCCGACATCGACGCGCCGGAAGCATGGGACGTGACCACGGGCTCGCGAAGCGTGGTGGTGGCCGTGATCGACAGCGGCTTCGACTACACGCATCCCGACCTCGCGGCCAACGCCTGGCGAAACCCGGGCGAGATCGCCGGCGATGGGATCGACAACGACGGCAACGGGTTTGTGGACGACGTGCATGGCTGGGACTTCGCCAACGACGACGCGGACCCCATGGACGATGACGGCCACGGCACCCACGTGGCGGGCACGATCGGGGCCGTCGGCAACAACGCCACGGGCGTGACGGGCGTGAACTGGAAGGTCTCGATCATGGGCCTCAAGTTTCTCGACGCCTCGGGCAGCGGCTCGACCAGCGATGCGGTTGCCGCCCTCACCTACGCCACGCGGATGCGCCGCGACTTTGGAATCAACATCGTGGCCACCAACAACAGTTGGGGGGGCGCCGATCATTCCAACAGTCTCCGCAGCGCCATCGCGTCCGCCGGTCGTGCGGGCATCCTGTTCGTGACCGCCGCCGGCAATGATCATTCCGACAACGATCGGTTTGCCGACTATCCCTCCACCTACCGTGACGAGGCGGTGATCTCGGTGACGGCGACCGACCGGAGCAACCGGCTCGCGGCCTTCGCCAACTACGGTGCGACCTCGGTCGATCTCGCCGCACCGGGCGTCGCCATCCGCTCGACGGTGCCCGGCGGCTACGCCACCTTCGGCGGCACCTCAATGGCCGCCCCGTTCGTCACGGGAACGGTGGCCCTGCTCGCGGCGGCCAACCCACAGGCAACCGCGGCCGAGATCCGCTCCGCGATCCTCGCGACCGCCAAGCCGATCACCGCGCTGGCCGGCAGGGTGGCCAGTGGCGGCCTGCTCAACGCCGCCTCCGCAGTGCAGGCGATCCGCCGGCTCTCCTCGGCGGCCGTCCCGGCGTCGATCGCCTCCGTGCCGCTCTCGCAGGATGTGGACGATGGGAAGGCACGGGCTTATGCCGTCACCGCATCGCCATCCAGTGCCGTTCGCTTTGCAAGCCGGATCGGCGACGGTCCCTTCGGTCGTCGCGATGTCGATATCTTTCGGGTGACGCTCGCCGCCGGGCAGGTGCTCACCATCGACATCGATGCCCGCTCACTGACGACATCCTCGACACTCGACAGCCATGTGCGGCTCTTCAACGCGGCCGGCAAGCAACGAGCGGCCAACGACGACGCTGGCGGCTCGCTCGACAGTCACCTGATGTTCACGGCGCCGTCAGCGGGCACCTATTACATCGGCGTCTCGGGATCCGGCAACTCGGCCTATTCGGTGAAGCGAGCCGGCAGCGGCCGAGTCGGGTCGACGGGCAACTACGAGATCACGTTCAGCTTCCGGTGAATCCTCGAGGAAGCCGGTCGTGTCGGAAACGGGTCACGGCGTGAACCGGTGCACCATGGTATGGGTGTAGGTCTGCCCCGGATCGAGCCGCACGCTCGGCCAGTCCGCGTGGTGAATGCTGTCGGGATAGTGCTGCGTCTCCAGACAGAGGCCGCCGTTGCGGACATACACCGCTCCCGCCTTCCCCGTCACCGTGCCGTCGAGAAAGCCCCCCATGTAGACCTGCACTCCGGGCTGGTTGGAGAGCACCTCGAGCGTGCGGCCGCTGGCCGGGTCGCGGAACGTGGCGGCCGTTTTGAGCGTCGCGCCGGTCGCCCAGCCGCGGACGAGGTAACAGTGATCCACCCCCGTGGGTGTCTCGGGGCCGGCATTCGGCGGGATCGCTCCGATCGCCGGACCGCAACGGCCCCATGGCTTCCGTTCGGGGCGAAAGTCGAACGGCGTGCCCTCGACCGCCGCAAACTCGCCTGAGGGAATGCCTCCGGCATCGACCGGAAGATAACGGTCGGCCGCGACGGCCAGTTCGTGGTCCACGATCGATCCGGACGCGTGGCCGGCAAGATTCCAGTAAGAATGGTGCACGAGGTTCACGATCGTGGGAGCATCGGTCGTGGCAGACATCTCGATCATCAGTTCGCCCGCGGGCGTGAGCGTGTAGACGGCCTTGGCCGTGAGCCTGCCGGGGTAGCCCTCGTCGCCGTTCGGTGACACGAGTTCGAACTCGACGGCCGGGCCGCGGGGGGTGACGCGGGGCGTGCTCTTCCAGAGGTGCTTGTCGAAGCCCTTCACACCGCCGTGGAGGTGATTGACGCCGTTGTTCGTTGCCAGCGCATGGGCCTTGCCGTCGAGGTCGAAACGGCCGGCCGCGATGCGATTGGAGCAGCGGCCGCAGATCGCGCCAAAATACGGATGGCCCTTCAGGTAGCCCTCGAGGGAATCGAAGCCCAGCACGACATCGACCGGCTTCCCCTGCCCGCCCGCCTTCGGCGGCACCATGAAGCTCGTCAGGATGGCGCCGTAGTCGGTGAGCGTCGCCTTCCAGCCACCGGGCACCTCGAGCGTGTAGAGGTGGGCAGGCCGACCATCGGGCAGCGTGCCAAACGGCGCGACGGAAGGTGCAGTGACGGCGGGCATCGGCGTGGCTCCCGAGGGCTGGGGCTTGTCGGCGGCGAGGCAGGCCGCGGCGGTGCAGAGTGCGGCGCAGGCGGTCGCCCGCCAGAGGATCGTCTGCGTGGTCATGGGGTCCCCCTGATACTGCGGCGCGGAGCCGGCACGGGTTTCGGGCACGGCGGTCTCCATCCACTACTGTGTCTTCGCGGTCGCCCTCGTCTTGGGCGTGCTCTCCGCCTCTTCCTGCTTCAGAGCGATCCAGCCGTCGATGCTCCACGGGCCACCCCCGAAGGCGGCGAGCGACAATAGGCCTCCGATGATCGCCATGTTTTTCATGAACTGGATCGTCTGCAACTGCCGCTGACCGGCATCGGCAAACCGCCAGAAGTCATGAAAATAGAAGGTCGCTGCCGCGAGAAACACGACCAGGAAGACCGCGCCGATTCGGGTCCAGGCTCCGAGGATCAGTGCCAGGCTGCCGATCAGGAGCAGGCCGATCGCTCCGAACAGGGCGAACTTCGGATTGGGCACACCCTCCGATGCCATGTAGGCCGCCGTGGAGGAGAACTGCGTCACCTTGTTGATGACGGCGCTCACGAACACGACGGCAATCATGAGCCGCGCGAGGAGCGACACAAATCCCTGCGCAACGCCGGCCATCTGCTGCATCGAACGTCTCCTCGACCCTGACGACTTTCCGCCAATGGTCGCCCACCGGCCCCGACGGGGCAAGGGGGAAAAACGCGGGGGTTAGGCGGGTTCGTCCCGCGTGATGCAGTGAATTCCGCCGCGACCGCGAACGAGGTGCCGGCAGTCGATCGGCTCGATCGTGCGGCCGGGGAAGCACGCCTGGAGCGTCCGCAGTGCAGGCTCGTCGGTGGACCCGCCAAAGACCGGCACCACGACCAGGCCATTGGCCACGAGGAAGTTGAGGTGGCTGGCAGGCAGTTGCGTGGCCTCGAAGGCGAATCGGGCGGGGATATCCACCGGAACCACCTCGAGCCGTCGGCCGCGGGCATCCACGTGACGGCGAAGCATCTCCAGGTTGAGCTCGAGGGGGGCGTGATTGGGATCGAGGGGATCGGGCTGCCGCGCGGCCACAATGCGACCTGGTGCCACGAATCGCGCCAGTTGGTCGATGTGACCATCGGTGTCGTCGCCGGCGAGGTCGCCTTTCACCCAGAGCACACGATCCACGGCCAGCCACCGCCTGAGGGCCTGCTCTATGGCGTCGCGATCGAGGCCGGGGTTGCGCTTCGGGTCGACGACACATCGCTCGTTCGCCAGGAGTGTGCCCTCGCCATCGGTCTCGATGGCGCCCCCTTCCAGCACGATCCCCGGTTCGAAGATCCGCCGACCGAGGTGCGCGGCGATGCCCCGTGAGACCTGCGCGTCGTCATTCCAGGGAGGATACTTCCCGCCCCAGGCGTTCCATTCCCAGCACACGCCGACGGGTGGCTCGCCAGCAGACCGGTCGCGGGGCACGAGCCACACGGGGCCCGTGTCGCGAACCCAGGAATCACTCGTGGGCATGTCGATGAACGAAATGCCGGGCTCCGCGGCCAGGCGTTCCCGCGGCGCCGTGAGCACCTCCCGCGAGCCGATGATCCGCACCGGCTCGTGTCTGGCGATGATCCGCGCGAGCTGCTCGTAGACCGGCGGAATGTCGGCGAACGGGCCGAGGAAGGTCGGGCGGCGGTGGGGCCAGGCGATCCACGTCGCGGCCTGCGGCTCCCATTCGGCGGGCAGTCGGTAGCCCAACGCTGCGGGCGACTCCGCAAGGCGGTGGGCGGTATCTTGCTTCGCCATGCCGTCACTTCCCCCAGCGGTCGAGAAGTTGCCCGTAGGCATCGATCCGCCGATCGCGGAAGAAGGGCCACCGGGTCCGCGACCACTCAATGCGGGCCAGATCGCAGTCGACCACGGCCGTGAGTGGCTCATGGTGCGACGCCTTGAGCAGGCACTCACCGTTGGGGGCATAGACCACGCTCGCGCCCCAGAAGCGGAGCGGCCCCTCGCGGCCGGTGCGATTGACGGCCACCACGAACACGCCGTTGGCGATGGCGTGGCTCCTGAGCATCGTGTCCCACGACTCATACTGCTCGCGGTGGAGCGGCTCCTCGCCGTCGAGCCAGCCGATTGCGGTCGGATAGAAAATCGTCTGGGCGCCGGCCATCGCAGTGAGCCGGGCCGCCTCGGGATACCACTGGTCCCAGCAGACGAGCGGGCCCACGGCGAGCCGGCTCGTGGCCACGCTCATGAAGCCCGTGTCGCCCGGCGCGAAGTAAAACTTCTCGTAGTAGTGCGGGTCGTCGGGGATGTGCATCTTGCGATACACGCCGGCCGTGGAGCCGTCGGCATCGAAGATCACCGCCGTGTTGTGGAACAGGCCCGCGCTTCGCCGCTCGAACACGCTGCCCACGAGCACCACGCCGTGTTCCTTCGCGGCCGCGGCGAGGCGTTCGGTGAGCCGCCCGGGCACCGTCTCCGCCTCGGCGAACTTCCCGTGGTCCTCGGCCTGACAGGGATACTCGCCCGCGAAGAGCTCCTGGAGGCAGACGACGTGGGCCCCCTGCCTCGCGGCCTCGGCGATGCCGGCGATCGCCTGGTCGATGTTGGCCTCGCGGTCGGGAGTGCAGGCCGATTGCACGAGGCCGATGCGGACGGTGGTGGGGGGCTGGGGCCGGTCGGCCCGGGGCGTGTTCTGCGGCGACGTCTTCATGGGCCCCATCTTACTATGCGCGACGCTCCACTTGCGTCCGAGGCCCGACGATTCCGCGGCCCCGCACGTCCGGCTGTCCAAGCCCAACGCCGTCAGGCGTGGGGTGAATCGGGGACGGCCTCGCGGGCGGCGAGAAGGCTTTTCGTGGCCTGCTGACGGGCCTTTTCGAGCCCAATGTCGTGCTCGATGCGCTCGCGGCGCTCTTTCTGCACGACCTCCGTGAGATACGCCGTCGTGATCGCATCGACGATCCGCGTCACGTCGTCGGCATGCTCACCGCGCAGCCTCACCTGGATGGTCTCTGCGTCGCGCGGCGCCGTGGCCTCGACGTGCCGGACGAGCCAGGCGACGGGATCTTTCTCGCCGGCCAGCGTCGGGAGTTCGGCGATGCCCGGTTGACGCAGGGCTTGCTTGAACACGAAGGGGCTCTTGATGAGTTGGGCCTGGGTCTTGCGGTAGCCCTCGTAGTCGTCCTTCTCTGGCTGCAAGACCCGGAGCGTAGCCAGGGCCTCGTGCTGCTTCGTGCGCCCTTCACCGCGGTCCCACATCGCGACGCCATCGAAGAACCCCCGGCCCGCAGCGATCTCGACCTGCTGCACCCGCGGCTCCCGGCCGGCGAACTCCACCTTCACGCTCGAAACACCCCGCGGCATCCGGAAGCACAAGGCGTATCGTACGCCCCTCACCAGACGGTAGGCGCGACCGCCCCGAAATCTGTCGCGCGGGAGCTTCTCTCCCGAAAACCTCGCCTGGCCTGCACCGGCCTCAGGGCCTGCTCCGTCTCACGATCTCTCGTCTGGGAATCGAATCGCGGCGAGTACCCGCTCGAGACGGCTCCAGGGCTTCATGTCTTCCGCGAGTTCGCAGATCTGGAGCAGGGTTCGCTCGAGATACGAAACATCGAGCCGGTCGGCATGACGGCGGGCCACGCCGGTTGCGTCGAGCATGTCTTTATCACGGCCGGCAAGCACCTTGAGCAGGATCAGGTCTTCGGGGCTGGGGAACGGAAGCCGGATGCCGAAGAGCTCGTGGACGCTCGCGCGGTCGTAGGCCATCTCCTCGAACGGTAACGACGCCGTGATGAGGTCGATCTGATAAGGACCCTTGCGGAACCGCATCGTGCCCGTCGTCACGAGCCGCTCCCGTTCGACCTCCTCCCGAACGTCGAATCCCGCCTCGGCGGCCCGCCGAATCAGTGCATCCGCCTCGGGTGGCGAGACGAACACGATGGCATCGGCGTCGGCCGTCGTCCGCGGCTCGCCGACGGCCACGACGGCCAGGCCGCCGATGACGAGGTAGCGAGTGCCATGGCGCTCGAGAAACGCAAACGCCGACCGGCAGAACTCGTCGAACTCACTCGCTGGCATCGTCAGGCACCACCGATCGCGCGGCGGCCGTTGGCCTCAATCCGAGGGCGATCGCGAGGCTGAGGGGATGATCGTCGTCAGGGAACTCGGCCAGCCGCATCACGTCGGACGTCAGGAGGGCTTCCCCGATCGCGATCGACTCCGCGACGCTCATGCCGCGCAGGGTATCCCAGCGTTCCTTCTCAGACTGGCGGGCGTAGGCCTGCGGGTTCTTGATCATCCCCCGATCATACCTCACGGCTGCCGCGACACGCCGCTCAGGTCCGGTCGCTCGGAGACGCGGCGGCTGAGCCACTGGCCAGCTATCGCGGAAAAGTGGTCGTGCTCGATTTCTGGGGGACGTGGTGCGGGCCGTGCGTGGCGGCGATGCCGAACATGACGCGGCTGCACGACGAGTTTGCAACGAAGGGCGTCGAATTCATCGCCCTTCACGATGACAGCGTCGATTCGCCCGCTGCGTTGCGGCAGCAACTCGACACGCTGGCCCGAGACACATGGGCCGGATGCTCGATTCCGTTCACAGTCCTGCTCGATGGCGGCGGACCGACCGCCATCCCAGGATCCACGCTATCGGCGCGCGGCGCGACGACCGCCGCCTACGGCGTCACGGCGGTTCCCACGAGGGTCCTGATCGGCCGGGATGGCATCGCCGGCAGACTTCCGATCCACGCACTCGATGCGGCCCGTGACCAGATCCAGGCACTGGTCGATTGAGTCACCGAAACCGAGCAGAGATCAGGCCATTGAGCAGAGCATGTTCGCGCGTATCCGTTTTCAACGGATCGTGGTTGGAGGGTGACCGCATGACAACCGGTATGTTCCGCGAACTGCTCCAGCAGCAGCCGTTCAGGCCATTTCGCCTGGTGATGTCGAGTGGCGAGGCCTATGAGGTGCGCCATCCGGAGATGGCGTGGGTGACCAAGAACGACGTGCTCGTGGGCACCGACATCGCCGACGATGGGTTGCCGGTCGAGTTCCGGATCTGCCCGCTGTTCCATGAGGCGACCGTTGAGCCGCTGAGCACCGACTCGCGGGCCGGCTGACAGCGGGTCAGGCCACCGCTTCAGCGCCGGCCTGGAGCCGCGCGGCCGGCACGGGAAACTGTTCGGCGAGTTCGGCCACCTCGCGGCGGGTGGTCTCCACCACACCGGCATCGGCGGTGTGCTTGAGCGCCCGCAGGATCCACTGGGCGATCCGCTTCATCTCGTCGCCGCCCATGCCGCGGGTCGTGAGCGCCGGCGTGCCGAGGCGGATGCCGGAGGGATCCATGGGCTTCCGCTCGTCATACGGGATCATGTTCTTGTTGCAGGTGATCCCGCAGCGATCGAGCGTCTGCTCGGCGATCTTGCCGCCGATACCCAGGGGCGTGACGTCCACGAGCATCAGATGGTTGTCGGTGCCGCCACTCACGAGCTTCACGCCCCCTGAGGCGAGCGCCTCGGCGAGCACCTTGGCATTCGCCACAACCTGCTTGGCATACGTCTTGAACTCGGGCCGCAGCGCCTCGCCGAAGGCCACGGCCTTGCCCGCGATCACGTGCATCAGCGGGCCGCCCTGCTGGCCGGGAAACACCGACCGGTCGAGGTCCTTGGCGTGGGCCTCGCGGCACATCGCGATCCCGCCGCGGGGTCCACGAAGGGTCTTGTGCGTGGTGCTCGTCACGAAGTCGGCAACGGGCACCGGGTTGTCGTGGATGCCGGCGGCCACGAGGCCGGCGTAGTGGGCCATGTCGACCAGCAGCTTCGCGCCGACCTCCCGGGCGATCTCGGCGAAGGTGCCGTGGGGAATCTCGCGGGGATACGCGCTCGCGCCGGCCACGATCAACTTCGGCTTGTGCTCGCGGGCGAGCTTCGCCACCTGATCGAAGTCGAGCAGGCAGTCATCGCGGCGGACGCCGTAGTGCACGAACTTGTAGAACACGCCCGATGCGTTGAGCTTCATGCCGTGAGTAAGGTGGCCGCCATGGGCGAGGTCAAAGGCGAGCACGGTGTCGCCCGGCTGGATCGCGGCGAGATACACCGCGGCGTTGGCCTGACTGCCCGAGTGCGGCTGGACGTTGACGTGCTCGGCGCCGAAGAGGCACTTGAGCCGGTCGCGGGCGATGTCTTCGACCCTGTCGACAACCTCGCAGCCGCCGTAATACCGCCGGCCGGGGTAGCCCTCGGCGTATTTATTGGTCAGCACGCTGCCCACCGCCTGCATCACGGCGGGGCTCGTGAAGTTCTCGCTGGCGATCATCTCGAGGCCTTCCTGCTGCCGCACCTGCTCGGCGGCGATCGCGGACCAGACCTCGGAATCCTCGAGTTCGACGAAATTGGCGGGTGAGTGCACCTGGAATCCTCCGTGTCTGGCAACCTTCAAGCAAGCATAGACAAAGGATTGTGCGGGGCCATCGGGGGGGCCGTCAACGACCGCCGCGGGCTCCGCGGGCGGTATCATCAAAACAGGGCGGCGTGGATCTGCCAACTGCCTCGCCTCCTTCAGCCGAAGCGGACACACCCGGGAACAAGTCCGTGCCGCCGCCTCTCGTCGCGATCGTCGCCGCCCTCCTCTGCCACGCGGTCGTCGCACCGGCCGCCCACGGTCAACTGACTGCCGTCGAGCGGCTCTCCCTTTCGGGCACGGTCGAGGCGGTGACGGGCGAACGTGTGACGATCCGAGACGAATCGGGCACGCGGCTCGAGGTCCGCGTGCAGAAGATGGGCGCACAGAGCGTGTCGCTCGCCGATGGCAGGCTGCTCACGTTTCCGGCCGAGGTGCGGATCACCGGGCCGGTCGATCCCGCCAAGCTCAAGCCAGGGCAGGTCGTACGATTCCGCACGACCCTCAGCGGCGGGGGCGTGGCCGACGGCGAACTCACCGAACTGGCCGTCGTCGATGCGGCACGGGCCGCTCTCGGCGTGGTCTGGCCGCACGGGCCACCCGCCCCGAAGGCCAAGGCCGACGGCGTGGTCACGGCCGCCGTACTCCGCGCGAGCCGGACCAGACTCGCGGTCGAACTCCCCGCCGGCCAGCCGTTTTCGAAGAAGACGGTCGTGTTCTGCTCGCTCGCCGACGGCATTCGCGCGAGGCTCGAGAGCCACGATCTGAAACGGCTCGAGCCCGCGGCGACGGTCTCGGACCTCGAGGCCGTGCGGCTCGATACCGGCGACGTGGTGGCCACGTTGATCGTCGCCGAAAATCCGGCCACGGCGGCCGTGGCCCTGAAGGGAGACGACGCCCTGGAAAATAAATACCGCTCGCTCTCCGACACGCCGCCTGCCGAGCCGCGGCTCGTTCGCTCGCCGCACTTCGCCTTTCTCACCGACATCTCCGACCGCGAATGGGCGGTGCTCCGCGACAAACTCGAGCGCATGGTCGACCTGCTCGGACGGTTCTTCGGCCGGAAGTCGCCCGGCGTCGTCGAAGGATTCATCGTCCGCGACCTCGCGGTCTGGCCCGCCGGCGCGATCAAAGAGCCCGCCGGCGTCGAGAAGATTCGGCGGCGCGAAGGCATCTGCTTCAACTCCACGCTCGGCGGGCAGCGGCGGGCAGAACTCTATTCATGCGCCGATCACGGCGTGATCCAGCATGAGTGCGTGCACGGCTTCTGTCACCTGACGTTCGGCTCCACCGGACCCACATGGCTCTCCGAGGGCGTCGCGGAACTGGGCAACTCCTGGCGAGACGGCGACACCGCCATTGAGATCGATCCTCGGGTGATGGGCTATCTCCAGAACGCCAACCCCCGGCGCCGCCTTGAAGAGATCGCCGTGCCCGGCCGGTCGCCCGCCGGCTCGTGGCAAGACTATGCCTGGCGATGGGCCCTCTGCCACCTGCTCGCCTACAACCCCAATTACGCCGATCGCTTCCGACCGTTGGCGGTGGCCTTGATGGAGGAGCAGCCCGGCGCTTCGTTCGCCGCGGTCTACGGCTCCGTCGCCAGCGAGGTGGCCTTTGAATACGACCAGTTTCTGGAGAACGTCGGCAACGGCTACCGCGCCGACCTCACGGCCTGGCCGTGGACGGCGCGGTTTCGACCGCTCGCGATCGGCGGCAGCCTCACCGCCAAGGTCAGGTCGCGGGGGGGCTGGCAGGCCAGCGGGCTCATCGTCGAGAAGGGTGGCTCCTATGAAGTTGAGGCGCAGGGCACATGTCGCACGACGCCGGCCGGCGGGGCCCGTGATGCCGATGGCGATGCGGACGGCCGCGGAAGGTTGGTGGCCGCGGTGTTTCACGACTACGCGCTCACGCAGCCGATCCCGCTGGGAGCGACGATGACCTTCACCGCACCGATCGACGGCCAGCTCTTCATGCGGTGCGACGACGATTGGACGCAACTGGCCGACAACGACGGCGAACTGGCCGTGACCCTCCGCCGGCCGTGAGCCGTGCCAGACATGTCGGTCATGTCAGCAATCAGGTCGTTGACAGCAGTTCGATGTCGAACACGAGCGTCGAGTTGGCCGGGATCCCGGGGCGAGCCGTCGATCCGTAGGCCAGATTCGCCGGGATGATCACCGTCCGCCGCTCGCCGCCCCGCATCTCGGCGAGCATCTGATCCCAGCCTGCGATCACCTGGCCCTGGCCGAGCGTGAACGTGAAGGGAGTTCCCTTGTCGCGGGAACTGTCAAACTTCGTGCCGTCGAGCAGCCAGCCGGTGTAGTGCGTCGTGACGGTCTGGCCGGCTGATGGCAGGCCGCCCGTGCCTGGGGTCACCACGCGATACTGGATGCCGGAGAGAGTGGTCGCGAAGTCATAGGCTGCCCGGGCCGCCGCCACGCGTGCCGGCCCCGACACGCTCGTGAAGATCTGCGAGCGACTGCCGGCCTGGGAGACAAACGCCAGACGGTTGACGCCGCCTCCGGCATTGCCCTGACTGCCGACGAAGGCGTCGATCCGGCCGTCGCCGTTGCGATCGACGCCCGCCACGAAGGCCGCAGCCTTGGCTCGCGACAATCCCGCAAACGCCGCAAAGCTCGCGAGCTTCGGGTTGGCGGCGGCAGCCACACGGCCGTCGTAGATCTCCGTGCCGGGGCCGCCCGTGCCCGACGTGGCGATCATGTCGTCGACCTGATCGGCGTTGAAGCGGCCCGTCGTCACCGTCACTCCCGTGCGGAGCCCCGGCGAGAAGGGCCTGATCGTGTCCACGACCCGAGGCGTCGTCGTCGAGAGTTCGACGACGCGTATCTCTGGCGACATGCCGGTGCCGCTCGCGACGACCAGTTCGACCGTGCCATCGGGCTTGGTGGCGTCGACCAGCGCGCCATTGGTGAACGTGCCGAAATCGCCGACGGCCACCGAGCCGCCGCCGAGAGCGCGACGATCGAAGGCGCGGAAGGTCCACGCGGGCGAGTCGGCCATCGGGCCGCCGAACGCCGGCGCCCGAAACACGCTCACGCGGCCGGGGCCACGCGAGGCCATCGCGATGATGTCGTCGAAGCGATCACCATCGACATCCCCCCCCACCGCCTGCACTCCGCCGAGGTAGTCGTTGCCGAACGGTCGCAGGCGATAGGCGGTGAGTTCCCGCAGTGCCGCGCCGCCGCCAGTGATGTCCCGCGTGAACACGCGGATCTCACCGATGCGACCCGGGCCCGAGGCGGCGATGATCTCGTCGCCCGGAAGGCCGTCGACGTTGGCCAGCGCCACGCGGGCACCGCCGCGAAACGCCTCTTCGAAGGCCAGCGTCTGCGCGACAATGCTCCCTGTCTCGGCATCCATCAGCCGAATCAGCGGCGTGCTCGCGGGGCCGAGGTCGGAGCCGACGGCGACGAGCGTGTTGGCCAGCACCTGTCGCGACTCGAGCACCTCGAGCCGGAGCCGATCGCGGGAGGTCGCGCGGCGACCGGACGGGGCACGGTGGGAGCGACGGCCAGACATGACAAACTCCGGAATCGCGCGACGGGCCGGCCTGGGAAGCCGCCTCACCCGACACTACGCATAGGGATAGCCTGCGGTTCAACCCGGGGCAATTCCCCGGTGAATGACCTCATTCCAGCCGCAGCGGCTCGGGCATGAAGGTGACGATCGGGATCAGGAAGGCCAGCACTCCGATCACCGTGCGGGGCCAGCCGAGCGGCTGCCCGTCGTCGCGAATCGGGGGATGATCGACCCCCATGAACGTCACGAGCACAAGCATCACGACCCAGTTGTATTGGCCCACGATCACGACCGCGGCGATCGCCGACAGGAGCACCGCACGCGCCACCCAGTCGCCGAAGCGGCCAAACACGGCCCGGCAGATGTGCCCGCCATCGAGTTGGCTCAGCGGGATCATGTTGAGGCCGGTCACGAGCAGCCCCACCCAGCCTGCCATGAACATGGCGTTGGGGGCGATCATGCCTTCCGCCGGCAGATCGGGCCGCACCGCGGCCTGCACCCAACGGGCCAACGGCGCCAGCGCGAAAGGATTGCCGGAATCAGGAATGCCGGTGAGTATTCCGGCGGCAAGGATCGGCACCGCCACGAGCAGCCCGGCGATCGGCCCCGCCAGGGCGATGTCAAAGAGCTGCCGTCGATTGGCCCGCCCGCCCTCCATGCCGATGACGGCGCCGAGCGTGCCCGTCAGCAGCACGGGCACCGGAAGAAAGAACGGCAGCGTGGCCGGAATGCCATGCAGTCGCGCCGCGATGAAGTGGCCCGCCTCATGCGCGGTGAGCACCGCCATCACCGCCGCGGTGTAGGCGAGCCCGCGCGGCCAGTGGTCGGCGATCTCGGCCGCGATGTCGTCCACGCCGAGCACCAGCGGCTGCCAGCCCACCGCGCCGGCGGCGAAGGTCGTCAGGCAGGTGAGCAGGTAGAGCAGCCCCTGGAGTCGCAGCCGTGGCGATCGGGCGGACCGCAGCAGCGTCTCGAGATCGCGTTCGTGGTGGAGGGGCGGCGGCTGCATCAGGTGAGTGCCCGGAGAATACAGGTTTTCGGTGGGTTCTGATAAACTTCGGTCGGCTGCGTTATCCCGCTTTTGTCCCGCCAGAGGAATCTCCATGCGTTCCTGCCTCAGTGCCCCTTCCCGCCTCCCTTCCGGCCTCCGCCTCCCTTCCCGCTTCCGCTTCCCTTCCCGCCTCCGCTTCCGCCTCCACGCGTCTTCCTGCCGCCGAGCCGCCGCGGTTGCCATCGTCAGCCTTGCGATCGGAAGCGGCATGGTGGCCGGGGCTGCGGGGAGTTCCGCCGCCAGGGCCGCCGACAAGCCGGAAGTGATCGCCGTCGTTGCCATCGATCCGTATGCGGATGTTCGCAGCCAGCTCACCTGGGTGGGCGAGCAGGTGGGCAACCCTACGCTCGCCGGTTTCGCCGAATCGTTCATTCTTCTGGCCACGCAGGGCAAGGGATTGGCCGGTCTCGACGTCAAGCGGCCGATTGGGATCGTGATCACGACCGAGGGTGGCCCCCTGCCGACGGCCCACGCCTTCGTGCCGGTTAAGGATCTCGACAAACTGCTCACTGCGATTCAGGGCATGACCGGACCGGTCGAGGAGGTCGATGGCGTGCGCCGGATCAGTCCGCCGGGTGCCCCGCCTCTCGAACTCACGGAGAAGAACGGCTGGGCGATTCTCTCGCAGCCTGGATCCCCGGCGGAGATCGACGATCCGCTCGCGGTCATCGAGCCGCTCTCGAACGACTACTCGATCGCGATCGAGGTGTTTCCCAGCCGGATGCCGGAGGACATGCGTGAGCAGCTCCGCGGCTTGGTCAACGAGGCGGCTCGCAACGCGGAGGCCCAGGGACAGCCGATGGACGATACCGCCATCCGTGCGGGCCTCGAGCAACTCGACCAGGTCGAGAAGCTGCTCTTCGGCGTCGCGATCGACACCGAGAAGGACGACATCCATCTCGACATCACGTCGGTCCTCGAAGCCGACGCTGCCGCTGTGGCAACGTTCAAGGATGCGGGCAAGGCTGTGTCGACCATCGGGTCGCCGGCCACGGCCGACAGCCGAAAGGCGGCCCTCCGCGGCCACTACACCGTGAACGTGCCTGTGGAGGGCCGGGCGGCGGTGCGTGCGGGCATCGATCAGGCACTCGAGCAGGCCGATGACGATCCGACGAGCCGCGTGTTTACGAATCTCCTCCGCGATCTCGTCGCCGCGATGATCGACACGGGGGCGATCGACGCGGGCTTCACGATCGATACCAGCAGCGCCGAGGAAAAAAATCCGCTGCCGGCGATCACGATCGGGATGAAGGTGAAGGACGGCGTGGCTCTCCAGAAGCAGATCAAGGAGCGACTCGGCAAGGCTGACGCCCTGCCGAGACAGGTGAAGGTGGCCTTCGATGCTGGCAAGGAAGGCTCGGCGACGCTCCACGAGATCTCGGTCGATGCATCGGATCTGCCCGCCGCCGAACGGTTTGGCAAGGAGTTGAAAGTCACGCTGGCCGTCACGCCCGACTACGCCTACCTCCTCGCCGGTGGCGACGTGAAGCAGCGGCTCGCCAAGGCGCTGGCCGATGGTGGCAAGCCGGTGGCCGAGGCGGGCCCCTTCGCCGGGATCGATGTCTCCCTGGCGGCCGTGATTGGCTACGCGGCGAAGATGGCGAGTTGGTTTGCTGCCGACGATTCCCAGACCGAAGCGATTGGCGAGGTCGCGAAGCAGGCGGCGGAAAAGGATTCCACGCACGTGCAGTTTTCGGTGAAGCCTGTCGATCGCGGCGTGACGATGCGACTCTCGGCCGATGCCGGAGCCATCCAGACGATCGCCGCCGGCACCGCACTCCAGCCGGGGGTCGCTCCAGCGGCGCGTCCGATGGCTCGGCCGATGGTTCCGGTGCGTCCGCTGCCGCGGCGGCAGCCCGAGCAAGACGACACCCCTGCCATCGCCCCCTGACCTCTCACCCCCTTCTTTACTTCATCACTCCTTCTTCCCTGATCCCTTCTGCAATGATCGCCCCTTCGTCTTCAGCCTCTCCCGGCATTCGCCGCGAGATCGCCGGCGCCTCCGTTGCCGACCTCGCCGCGGCCTATGGCACGCCGCTCTATGCGTATGACGCGGAGATGATCCGCCGCCGTTGCCGCGACCTTGCGGCGTGGGACACGGTGCGGTTCGCGCAAAAGGCCTGTTCCAACATCGCGGTGCTCGATCTCGTTCGCCGCGAGGGCGTGCTCGTCGACGCGGTGAGCACGGGTGAGATCCACCGGGCGTTCGCCGCCGGCTATGTGTCGCATGCGGCCCGCGAGCCGGGGCCCGACGGGCTCCCGCCGGCGCATCCGATCGTCTACACGGCCGACATCTTCGACCGCGCGAGCCTCGAGGCGGTCGTGACGCACGGCATCCACGTCAACTGCGGCTCGGCCGACATGCTGGAGCAACTGGCACAGCGGGTGCCCGGGGCGTCGGTCACGCTCCGCGTGAATCCCGGCTTCGGCCACGGCCACAGCCAGAAGACCAACACCGGCGGCGAAGGCTCGAAGCACGGCATCTGGCACGAGGAGATTCCCGACGTGCTCCGCCGCGCGGAGTGGGCCGGTCTCTCCGTGAGCGGCCTTCACATGCACATCGGCAGCGGCACGGATCTCGCGCACCTGGCGGAGGTGGCCGAGTCGCTGGAGCGGGTGGCTCTTGAGATCGGCCGGTCGATCACAACCGTGAGCGCCGGGGGCGGCCTGCCGGTGCCCTATAAGCCGGGCGAGGTGCATGCCGATCTCTCCGGCTACTTCACGCTCTGGGATGCAATGCGGAAGCGACTGGAGGAGCGATTCGGCCACCGCATCCGGCTCGAGATCGAGCCCGGCCGGTATCTCACGGCCGAATCGGGCGCCGTGATCACGGAGGTCCGCGCGGTGAAGAGGCAGGGCGCGAGGAAATACCTGCTCGTCGATGCCGGCTTCAACACGCTTGCCCGACCGGTGCTCTACGGCTCGTACCATCCGATGAGCCTCTGCCCGCAGGGAGACGATGTTCGCGGCGCCGCCGAGGAAGTCGCCGTCGGCGGTCCCTTGTGCGAGTCCGGCGACATTTTCACGCAGACCGACGGCGGCTTCGTGGCAACACGATCCCTGCCCGCCGCCGCGGTGGGAGACCTGCTCGTGATCGAGATCGCGGGCG
>JAUMAF010000074.1:0-6216 GCA_032117045.1 Pirellulales bacterium
AACTCCTCGGCCACGCCGTTGGCCCGCATCGCCCGCCACTTGTAGTGGTCGCCACCAAGCCAGAGCTCGGCCACATCGGCCCACTGCTTGTCGTCCGCGATCTCCCGCGGCGAAAGATGGCAGTGGTAATCGTAGATCGGCTCGGCCGCAGCGGCCTCGTAGAGCTCCCGAGCCGTCGCTGTAGGCAGCAGGAAGTGAGGGTCGAAGACGGGATTGCCTGGTTTCTTCACAGATCGATGCCTTCAGGAAAAGACGGTGCCACCCCGCGCGTCGCCACGCGGCACGCACATCGGAACAGCCTCCGAAAACAGGTGCGGGCCGTCAAGGAAGACCTCGGATTCTCGCGATGGACACCCCGCGTCACTGCCGACTGCAGATGGCGACGATGACGCGAATGATCTCCCCGATCGATTTCGCTACGATAGGCGACACGTCCGGCAATGGCGTCACCTGCCGGTGATCGCGCATCGCTGATGGTCGACGGTTCTGCCAACGTTTTTCCCGGACAACCCCACGACGTGGCCAACGCACCGACTTCGACTGGGCCTTTGGATCGAGCCCGATCCCTTCTCTGCCGACTCCAGGACACCGTCCGCGACACGCTCGTGGCGGCGCGGGCGGCCACGGCTAGCGAGGTGCTCGCCGAAGTCGCAGAGGTGACCGCAGCCGACACGATCTATCGGATCGACAAGGTCAGCGAAGGGGCGATCCTCACCTGGTTCACCGCGCACTGGCCTGAGGAGTGGCCGGTCGAACTGGTGATGGAAGGTGCCGAGGGGGGCGAGGCCCACACGTTTCCGACGGGCACGCCGGTTTCACGGACGGAGTTCAAGTGCATCCTGGATCCGATCGACGGCACCCGCAACCTCATGTACGACAAGCGGCCGGCCTGGATGCTCTCGGCGCTAGCACCGCAGCGAGGCCGGGCGACCACCCTCGCCGACATCGTCGTGGCCGCCATGACCGAGTTGCCGACGACCAAACAGTGGGCCTCCGATCAGATCAGCGGCGTGCGGGGATGCGGTCCAGCGGGCCTCGTGGCCGAGCGTGTGGATATCCGAGACGGCGGACGCAGCCCGCTCGCGCTCCGCCCCTCGCAGGCCGTCGATTTCCGGCATGGATTCGCCTCGCTCTCCCGCTTCTTTCCCGAGGGAAAGGCCCTCTTGGCCCGCATCGAAGAGGACCTGTGGGACGCGCTCTATGGTCTGGGCAGTGGCTCCTCCCCGGTGGTCTTCGACGATCAATACATGACCACCGGCGGCCAGATGTACGAACTCATGATGGGCCACGACCGCATGCTGGGCGATCTACGGCCACTCGCCCATCGCAAACTTGGCTACCACTCGGCGCTGGTCTGCCACCCCTATGACATCTGCACGTCGATGCTGCTCCAAGAGGCGGGCGGCGTGATCGAAGACCCCTGGGCTCATCCGCTCGAGGTGCCGCTCGACACGACCTCAGCCGTAGCGTGGATGGGATACGCGAATCCCGACCTGGCGCATCAGGTTCGCCCGCATTTGCAACGGCTGATCCGCGAGCATCTCTGAATCGCGGTCACGGCGAGCACGGCCGTCATATTCTTGTCGTAGAGGCCATCGCATCGCGAGCCGGGGATCACGCGCGACGGCTCATTGGCCAGCGTGGTGACGTGGTAGTCGTCACCGCCGCGGCCGTCGCGCACACCCCTGCTCCCTCACTCCGGCCCCTCACCGTCAAGATCGCGAACGGCGATGTCCTTGAACTCCACCCACATCGGGGCGCCCGCGTGGAGCTGGAGGGCGATAATGCCCTCGCGGAGGGCGAGATCAGCCGCGTCGGTGAAGTCGAGCGTGAGGGTGCCATTCATGAAGTGCCGCAGCCGGTCTCCCCGGGCGACGATTCGCACCTCGTTCCAATCATCGAGCCTGAAGAGCTTCGCGTACGCCTCGGTATCGATGAGTTCGCCCGTCACCTTCTTGGCGCCGTCGACCCACTCCGCCTGCTCGCCGACGAGGCAGATCCGCCCCCGCTTGCCCCCTTCATCATAAATGAAGCCCGCGACATTGGGCATCTTCGACTCATTGCGGAGTTCATGCTGATAGCCGCGCACGACCCAGGCGTTCTTGGGGGTGCCTTCGGTGATGTGTCTGGATCGATACTGCACGCCCGAATTGTTGGCGACATTGCAGCGGTAGGCAAACTTCAGCTCGAAGTCGCCGACGACGAGCCCTTTGCGGATCAGGAAGGTGTTGCCGTCGGCCTTCACCTCGGCGGTCGTCTCGCCGTGGATCACACCATCACGAACGGTCCACATCCGGGGATCGCCCTCCCAGCCAGAGAGATCCCGGCCATTGAAGAGCGACCGCCACTCCCGTGGGCCGGCGGTCAGGACCGAAGGATCGGCCACGGCTGTGGCATCCGGGACCGCGGCAACGGCCAGGAACGGGGCGACGGCAACGAACGAGATGGTCAGTAATAAACGCAACGGCATGGAACGATTCCTGCGGGTGGTGATGGCGGGGAACCAAAGAGTATCGCCGGATTCCTGTGGTCGCCTCAAGCAATCGTTTGCAGGTGAACCGGGGAAAAGCCAGCCACCAGATGAAATCCGGGTTGTACGCGGACGGCACCTCCCACGAAGATGCCGTTACCTCTCCGGGAACCGCGATGTCCGACCGTCTGCCCCGCATCGTCATCGACCTCGAGAAACTGCGGCACATCAACTGCGGGCTCGGCCGATTTTCGTTGCATTTTGCCACCGAACTCCTGCGGCTGGCCCCTGGCAGGCTCGAACCTGTTTTCTTTCTCGCCCCCGGCACGGAGCGGTACTTTCCGGAAGGCGGCTTCGACCGGATCGCCGCCGTCCCCTGGAAGAAGGAGTTTCTGCGGCGGCGGCTCCGGCCGTTCGTGAGGCCCTTCCTGCGGCCCTCCCCCATCGACCTCTGGCACGTCACCAACCAGATGTCGAAGTATCTCCCGCTCGATGACCGGGTGCCTGTGGTGCTCACGATCCACGACCTCACATTTCTTCACGAGGTATCCTCGGACGAGCGGCCCCCGAGGATCGCCCGCAAGCTTGCCGACATGCAGGCCCGGGTCGATCGTGCCGCCGCGATCGTCACCGACACTCGCTACGTGGCCGAAGACGTCAAGCGGCACCTGTCGGTGGGCGATCGTCCCGTGCATGTCGTCCACCTCGGCCAGTCACCGCCGCCGGCGGCTGCCGAGACACGGCCGGCATTTCTGCCCGACGGGCCGTTCGTGCTCACGGTGGGCAACTGTCTGCCCCACAAAAACTTCCATGTGCTCTTGGATCTGCTCGATCAGATCCCAGACCGCCGACTCGTGATCGCCGGCAAGAGCGCGACGGCCTACGGGGAGTTCCTCGCCCGCGAGATCGCCCGCCGAGGTCTCGACGATCGGGCGATCCTGCCCGGCGAGGTTTCCGACGCGGATCGACAGTGGCTCTATGAAAACAGCGAGGCGTTTTTCTTTCCGTCTCTCACCGAGGGATTCGGCTTCCCCGTGCTCGAGGCAATGCAGTGCGGCAAGCCTGTGTTTCTCGCGCGGACGACCTGCCTGCCGGAGATCGCCGGCAGTCACGGTTTCTACCTCGACGCATTCGACGCTGCATCGATGAAGGCCACCTTCGAAACGGGGATGAACACCTTCCGCCGAGATCCCGACTTCCCCGCTCGCGTGAGGGCCCATGCGGAAAGCTACTCCTGGGCGGAGACGGCCCGGGGCTACCTGCGGGTCTACGAGACGATTCTGGCCGGAAATCCCCCGTAAAAATGCCATTTCTGGCCACGGGAGCGTGTGCTACTTTCCCGGGCACCGGTTGCGGCCCCACAGCGGGTCGATCGACGATGCTCATTCGACACGTGCTGCGCACTCTCGAGAAGATGCTCCTCCGCCCCATCGCGAGGCAGATGAAGCGCGTCTGGCGGCGAGTCTCCGGCCCACGACGCAGCCGGGTGGGACAGCTCGAGCGCCGGGTCGAGGAACTCGAAGCAGCCGTCCGTGAACTGACGGGCCTGTCCTATCTCCGCCTCGCCGACGATGAGGGCAGCAGCTGCGACGACCGGATGGCCGCATGACCAGGCCGCTCTCGATCATCGTCGACCTGCGGGTCGCGCAGTTCGACGATGATCGCGGGATCGCGGCCTACAGCCAGAGCCTCACCCTCGACCTCGTCCAGGGCCATCCCTCTCACCGCTGGCTCCTGCTGCATGATGACCGCCGCCCGCCGCCGTCCCGAACCGGTGAACTTGCCGCACACGGCACCTGGCAGACGGCCGAACAACTGGCGGCCGCACCCACGCTCCCGATCGATGCGGTTCTCACCGGCGGCTTCTTTCCGCCGCACCATCGCTGCGATGCCGACTACGTCATGCCTCCGTGGCTGCGAGTGCAGCGACCCCGGAGGTGTGGCATCGTCTACGATCTCGTGCCCTGGATCTTTCGTGACCGCTATCTTGCCCACGACCGGTCACGGACCCGATACCACGAACTCCTCGGCGTGCTCCGCGAATCCGATCAGCTCTTCGGCATCAGCCGCTCCACGTGCCACGACACGGTTCTCCATGCCGGTGTCGATCCGCGACGGGTGCACTGCATCTACGGCGACATCGATCAGCGGAAACGTGCCTTGATGCTCCTGCCGGCGGCCGACACCGCCGCCATCCCCGCCCGCCACGGGCTCGTCGGTCCGTATGTCGTGTGCGTCGGCGGCGCGGACTGGCGGAAAAACCTCGAGGCTATGGTGCGGGCCTTCGCCACATTTCATCGCCAGCATCCCGATCATCAGCTGGGAATCGTCTGCAGGCTGCCCGACGAGCGGATCGCGCGGCTTCAGCAGCTCGCCGCCTCCCTCGGCCTGCCGGATGGTGCGGTTGCCTGCACGGGCTATGTGTCTGACGCCGACCTCGTCGGCATCATGCGGCACGCGCGGATGCTCGTGTATCCGTCGCTCTACGAGGGCCTCGGCCTGCCGGTTCTGGAAGCCTATCGCTGCGGCGTGCCCGTCGTCGGCTCCGCAACTTCTTCGATCGGCGAACTCGTGATCCCGGAGCTCGCGTTCGATCCCGCCGATCCGGCGGCGATCGCCGGGGCCATGCGACGGCTCGCAACCACGCCGGCCCTCGCGGACAAGTCGCTCGCCCATGGCCGCGACCTCCTGTCCAGTCTCGGCTGGTCACGGGCCGCCGAGACGGTCATGCAGCACCTCGAGGGTCGGTCTCGCCCGTCGACTCCGGCACCTTCCGTGCGCCGCGCGGGTCGCGGTCGGCTCGCGGTGGTCGCCGCGCTGCCCCCCGCGCAAACCGCCATTGCGACCTACACCGTTCGTCATCTCCAGCCGCCGCGGTGGCAGACCGACTTCTTCGACGCCAACCCCGGTCTTGCGACCGCGTCTCCCGCGGGCCTGCGATCATCGAGCCGCGTGCTTCCTGTCGAGGTGCTCCGGCCCGCC
This sequence comes from Pirellulales bacterium, assembly GCA_032117045.1. GTDB lineage: Bacteria > Planctomycetota > Planctomycetia > Pirellulales > UBA1268 > QWPN01. The sequence goes on from JAUMAF010000074.1 coordinate 5,453, forward strand.
CTCGACCGCGGAGCGCATTCGACGGTGCTTCATGTGCTGGGCAACTCGCCGCATCACGTCAAGGTGCTCGAGGCGATGATGCGATGCCGCGACACGCCCAGCGTGCGGCGGATTGCCTACCTGCACGAAGCCAATCTCTCGATCGCGTTCCAGTCGTGGCTGGGCGACGACTTCGCCCGCCTTCCGATCGCGACGGCTCGTGCGACCGCAATCCCGTGGATCGATCGGGCGACCGCCACCCTTCCTGATATCGGCCGCTGCCTTCGTTTTCTCGCCGAGCGGGCGGGGCTCGACGGCCTGCTCGTCAACTCGGCTGCCTGCCGCGATCTCGTGCGGGCCGCGATCGGCGATCATGCCGAGCGGTGGACGATCGACGTGGTCCACCTTCCCGTCGAACCGGCCCACGAGGCAACCACGATCCCGCGACACATGGGGCATCCGCACCGCGCACGGCAGCATGAGCCGCTGCTCGTCGGCAGCTTCGGCATCACGGGGGATGGCAAGCGGCTCGAGTGCCTGGCGAAGGCCGTCGCCCTGCTCACCCGCAGGAGGCCGGCCCGCCTCGTGATCGCAGGCTGGGCCGCCCGCTCCTACTGCCGGCGCACGGGGATCGACACCCTCTCGTGCGTCGAGGTGCACGACGCGCCGGACGATGCCCGGATGGCCGCGCTGATGCGCGAAACCGATGTGGCCGTGCAACTCCGCGAGGCGACCCACGGCGAATCCTCGGCAGCGGTCGGCCAGCTCCTTGCCTTCGGCAGGCC
>JAUMAF010000075.1:0-4214 GCA_032117045.1 Pirellulales bacterium
CGGAACTCCCGTTGGCCCGTCTATTCTTTGGGGTGACCGTCGCGGTTGCTGAAGAAATCACACTCACCATCAAGGCTGCACAGGACCTTCGTGATGCTGAATGCCGCTTCGCGCCGCCGGTTTTTGCGATCTGCCAGCACACTGCTCGCCCTCCCCGCGCTCGAGTCGCTCGGTTTTCGCAGGTTCGCTCGGGCCGCTGCCGTATCGCCGCCGAAACGCATGGTGTTTCTCGGGTTCGGCTACGGCGTGACCGAGGAGACCTGGTTTCCGAAACAGACCGACGGCGGAGCCGGCTATGCGCTGCCGGAGGGCCTCGCGGCGCTCGCACGCCACAAGGCTGACTTCACGATCGTGCAGGGGTGCGCGAACAAGGCACTCACCGAGGCCCACTGGGGGAGCACGTTCTGGCTGACGGGAGCCAACAAGTTCGCGGTGGCGGGACAGAGCTTCCACAACACCGTATCGGCCGACCAGGTGGCCGCAGCCGCGCTGGGGCGGGACACGCGCTTTGCATCGATCCAGCTCAATGCCAGCGAGCCCGGGCTCGACGGCCCCGGCCATGGGCCTGGGCTGTCGCTCGCCTGGGATACGCGAGGCAAGCCGATCGCGGGCTTCAACAGCCCGGTGGTCGCATTCCACAAGTTGTTCTCGGCGGATGACGTTCCGCTCGAAACACTTCAGGCCATGCTCGCCGACAAGCGGAGCGTGCTCGACGCCGTGCGCGAGGATGCCAAGAGCGTGGAGCGCGGGCTTAATGCAGCCGACCGCGCGAAGCTCGACGAGTACTTCGAAGGAATCCGTGACATCGAAGCACGGCTTTCCAAGGAGGAGCGGTGGCTCGGTCAGCCGAAGCCAGCGGCTCCACTGCCCGCGCCGGGAGAGGGGCTCGTGGGCCGCGGTGAAGTGCTCCTCATGTATGACCTGATCGTGGCGGCCCTCCAGACTGACAGCACGCGGGTGATGACGTTCCGGCAGCCGATCCAGCATCTGCTCACGAGCCTCGACATCAAGGTGGCCGCCCACGACATGAGCCACTACCACCCTGGCAACCGCATGGAGGCATCGCAGCATCGCGACCGCGTCCAGAGCGAGATGTTCGCGACGCTCCTGGACAGGCTGAAGGCGACGCGCGAGACCGATGGCACGAGCCTCTTCGACCATACGACGGTGGTCTACGGCAGCAACATCCGCTCAGTCCATTATCTCGACAACTGCCCGACGGTGATCGCGGGGCGGGGAGCCGGCGTGGCCCTCGGGCAACACATCGTGCTGCCGAAGAACACGCCGCTGTGCAACGTCTGGCTCACGCTCCTCCAGGGGACGGGCATCCGCGTCGGCTCGCATGGCGACAGCACGGGCATCGTCCAGGAACTCCTCACAGCGGGGGCTTCGTGATTCGCACCGTATGGATGGCTCTCGTCGCGGGAGCCGTGGCGCTTGCGGCCGAGAGCGGGCGTGCCGCACCAGCGGGCGGTCCCGGCCTCGCCGAGCCGCACATCGCGGCCCTGCGGACCGCGTGCCTCAAGTGCCACGGTGCCGACGACCCGCAGGGTGGTTTCCGGCTCGACACGCTCTCGGCAGCGATCGACACCGTCGAGGCCGCCGATCGGTGGCAGAAGGTGCTCGGCGTGCTGAACTCGGGCGAGATGCCCCCCGCGGACGAGCCGCCACTGGATGCGGTGGTGAAGATCGAACTGCTCGATCAACTTGCCCACGCACTCGTCGAGGCGAGGCAGACACTCGCCGACACCGGCGGGGCCATCACCATGCGACGGCTCAACCGACGGGAGTACGACAACACACTCCGTGACCTGCTCGGCGTGCAGGTCGACGTGCGGCAGCTTCCGGCCGACTTGGGCAGCCCGTTCGACACCTTCGGCTCGGCACTCTTCATGTCGGCCGACCAGATCGAGCAATACCACGAGATCGGGCTGCGGGCGATCGACGCGGCGTTCAAGAAATTCGGGAAGCGGCACGAGCGCCGGAAGCTTCGCAAGGAGCCCGAGACGGAGATCACGCCCCGGCTCACGAAGCACATCCAGGACACGATCGAGTTCCACCAACAGCTTCATCGCTGGACCAGCGCCGTCGAAGAAGCCGCGAAGCGACCGGAAAACCAGGCGGTGGTCGCGGAGCTGGTGAAGCTCAAGCCGGATCGATCAAGCGCCCTTCGGCATGGCTGGGAAAAGATCGCGGGGGCACCACCCCCGACCGACTTCGGGTTCGTCGATGCCGTCCGCGCCGAGCATGACGGGTTCGCATGGCGGAGCTACGGACTTCACCGCACGGCGTACATCACGCTTCCCGGTGCCGCGACAGGTGCCTATCTGACGGTTCGCGATGCGTACATGAACGACCAGTACGGCGTGGGACTGGGCCATGACTGGCCGCCGGGCCGGTACGTCCTGCGGGTGCGGCTTGCCGCGACGGACCAGTCGCCCGTCCGGCGGCGGTGCGTCGAGTACGGCTGGTGGGACCGGTTGATTGCCATCGCGGGCTGCCGCGAGGTGACCGGGACGATGGAGCAGCCGCAGATCATGGAAATCCCGATCGACGTGCCCGATACCCCCCGCGGCGCGCTCGTCATCCGTGAAAAGGGCCTGCACGATATCGACGGAAAACCGCACCGGGTGTTCGCCGACGGCATGAAGGAAAACGGGGTGTGGCTCGAACCTGCGATCTGGATCGACTGGGTGGAGGTCGAGGGGCCACTCGACACCGACGACGTCCCCCCCGCACTGACGGAACTGACCAGCGTGCCCGATGCCGACAGGCCCGGCGATTCGAACACCTCGGCGGAGCGGGACATTCGCGGCATGCTCACGCGGTTTGCCGAAAAGGCGTTTCGCGGCCGTGATGCCGACACCGGTTCCATCGACCGCCTCGTCGCCATCTTCGAGAAGCGGCGGGCCGCCGGGATGTCCTTCCGGGAGGCGGTGCAAGAACCGCTGGCGATCATCCTCTCCTCGCCGCACTTCCTCTATCTCTCGGAACCGGTCGCTCCTGGTGCGGTGGAAGCGGGCACGCGGCGGCCTCTCACCGATCTGGAATTGGCATCGCGACTGTCGTACTTCCTGACGGGTGGTCCTCCCGATGACGAGCTGCTCGACCGGGCACGGGCCGGCAGCCTCGCGCATCCCGACGTGCTCGCCGGCGAGGTGAATCGGCTCCTCGCCGATCCGAAATCGCGGCGGTTCATCGACGCATTCACCCACCAATGGCTCGGCCTCGACCGGCTCGACTTCTTCCAGTTCAACGACACGCTCTATCCCGACTACGACCTTGCCACGAAGTCACTTTCCCGGCAGGAGATCCTCGAGACGATCGCGCTGCTCGTGCGGGAGGGCGCGAGCCTGCGACAGCTCCTCGCGAGCGACTTCGTCGTCGTCAACGGCATCCTCGGCCGCTATTACGGCCTCGAGGTCGTCGGAGACGAGTTTCGCAAGGTGAGCCTGCCGGCCGGCTCGCCTCGTGGCGGCCTGCTCGGCATGGCTGCCGTGCTGGCCATGGGCAGTAACGGTGAGCAGTCCAGCCCGATCGAGCGCGGGGCCTGGGTGCTGCGGAAGGTGCTGCACGATCCGCCCCCGCCCGCTCCGCCCAACGTACCGCAGCTCACGCGACTCGACGGCGAGATCCTCACCACTCGCGAGCGCCTGCTCATGCATCAGGAGCAGCCGCAGTGCGCCTCGTGCCATCGCCGGATCGACCCCATCGGCTTCGGCATGGAGAACTTCGATGCTGCCGGTCGCTGGCGAACGCAGGATTCGTATACGAAGGATGGCGTTGGCACGAAGGCCTGGACGATCGATCCGTCAGGCGCCCTCTACGGGGGACCGGCTTTCAACGACTTTTTCGCATTGCGCGACGTCATCGCCGGGCGGATCGACGCCTTCGCTACCGGGTTCACCGAGGCACTGCTCGAGTACGCCCTCGGGCGACCGTATGGCTTCTCCGACGAAGAGCTTCGCGACGCGATCGTGAGGCGGGCGGCGGCGAACGATTATGCAGTGCGGGACTTCATCCACGCCGTCATCCAGAGCGAGGCATTCCGCTCGAAATAGTGGCGCACGAAGCGTTCGCCGCCGTCACGCGGAGCCTCCAATACGCGTGGCGGTTACTCATGCACATGCGGATGGGCATGGTCGTGAACATGCCGCCGGTGCGTCGGCGTGGGCTGGTGCGGGATCGGCAGCCCGAGGAGGTCGCCGTTCGCG
>JAUMAF010000076.1:0-9825 GCA_032117045.1 Pirellulales bacterium
ACCGGCTCCTTGAGGTCGCTCTCGTTGCGAATCGCCGAAATGCCCTTGATGCGGTCGTCGTTGACGAGCTCGGCGATCTTCTCCTCGATCGCGTCGCGGGTCTGCTGATAGGGAATCTCGGTGACGACGATCCGGCTACGGTTCTTGCCAAACTCCTCGACGTGGGCCCGTGCTCGGAGCGTGATCGTGCTGCGGCCGGTGAGGTAGCCACGCATCAGGGCCTCACGGCCCATCACGATGCCCCCCGTCGGAAAGTCCGGCCCGGGCACGATGTCGAGGAGCTCCGCCATCGACACGGCGGGGTTGTCGATCAAGGCCACCAATGCCCGACAGACCTCGCCGAGGTTGTGCGGCGGGATGCTCGTGGCCATGCCGACAGCGATGCCGCCGGCGCCGTTGACGAGCAGATTGGGGAACCGGCTCGGCAGCACCACGGGCTCGGTGTTCCGTTCGTCGTAGCTCGGGACGTAATCGACCGTGTCGAGGTCGAGATCGTCGAGCATCAGGGCCGCGATCGGCGAGAGGCGGGCCTCCGTATATCGCATGGCGGCAGCGGGCAGGCCGGCGATCGAGCCGAAGTTGCCCTGCTTGTCGACGAGCACATGCCGCATGTTCCATTCCTGGGCCATGCGGACGAGCGTCGGGTAGATCACGCTCTCGCCGTGCGGGTGGTAGTTACCGCTGGTGTCGCCGGAAATCTTGGCGCACTTCACCCGCGAAGCACCCGGCGACAGCTTCAGATCGTTCATCGCGACGAGGATCCGTCGCTGCGATGGCTTGAGCCCGTCGCGGACGTCGGGCAAGGCCCGGGCCACGATCACGCTCATGGCGTAGGTCAGGTAACTGTCCTTCAGCTCCTGCTCGATCGGCAGTTCGATGAGCCGTCCACCGGAAATGTCGCGAAGCCCATCCCCTTCGGGGCGGTCGCCCGAGCCCTCGCTCGCACCCTTCCCAGGCTCCTCGTCGTGTCCTTCGTCGTCAGTTGACGGCGGATTGATGTCATCTGCCAAGAAACGTGCCTCCGGCCGCCTGCGGACAGACGCCCCGTCCATCCATGGGACCCGCGTCGTTGCTTGAACATACCTGTCCACGGAGGTCGGTCAACCGGCCCGGATTGCGGGAAAAACGTGGTTTTCCCCGGTCTCCTTCATGGCTTGACCCGCGCCGGGCCCGACCCCTACTCTCCCGCCCGCTTTCCGCCGCCTCGGGACGGGCACGTTCCGCAGCCGCGCCACCGCCACGTCCTGGGCCACTTGCCATGCCGATCTCACGATCCTCTGGACTGGCCGTCGCTGTCGCAGCAGCCCTCGTGCTCCTGCCGAACCTGGGTGGACCGCCCCTCTGGGACGATGACGAACCCCGTAACGCCGCCTGCTCACTGGCAATGCACCGCACCGGCGATTGGGTCGTGCCGACCTTCAACGGCCGGCTGCGGGTGGAAAAACCCGTGCTTGTGAACTGGCTGCATCTCGCCGGCTTCGCCACCGCCGGCGTCAATGAAACCGGAGCGCGACTCGCCTCGGCATTGCTCACGGTCGGCACCTGCCTGCTGACCATGCACATCGGCGGGGCGATCTTCCGTCCGGCTGTGGGGCCATGGTGCGGCCTGGCGATGGCGACATGCCTCTCGACTGGAGTGGGCGGCCGGGCCGCGACCCCCGACGCGCCGCTCGTGTTCTGTACGACACTCGCCCTGTGGCTCTTCATCCGCTCGGCGCGGGTCGCTGGCGCCGGCGGCGTCGGCTGGCGGGATGGCCCGGTGCACCTGACCCGCGGCGGCGCCGCGGGCGTCGGCGCCGCCTGTGGGCTGGCGATGCTGGCCAAAGGCCCGATCGGCGTCGTGCTGCCACTGCTTGGCCTCGGCTGCTTCTGCTGGTGGCAGGCGGCCATCGATCCCGGTCGCGGCGGCTCACGGCTCACGCGGCTGGCGAGTGCAGCCGTCGATGCCTGCCGCGGTCTTCGGCTCCAGGTCATCGTGGCGGCCGCGGCTGCCGTCGCGCTTCCCTGGTACACGCTCGTCACGATCCGCACGGACGGTGCCTGGTTGCACGGGTTTCTCTTCGTCCATAATGTCGGCCGCTTCGCCACCCCCATGGAAGGCCATTCCGGCTCCGCGATCCTCTATTACCCGCTCGTCATCCTGATCGGGATGTTTCCCTGGTCGATGGCCTCGGCGCTCGTCGCCCAGCACTCGGTGCGGACGGTGGGGGCGGGCCCGGCATCGGCAAGCACCGTCGGCATGCGGCTGACCGCCTGCTGGATCGCCGCCTGGCTCCTTCCGTTGTCGATCTCCGGCACCAAGCTGCCTGGATACATCTGGCCGGCATTCCCGGCGATCGCGGCTGCCGTCGGCCTCTTCGTGGCCGACTGGATCAGCCGGCCGTCTGCTGCGACGGATCGCTGGATGCGGCTGGCCTGGCTCATGCTTGGAGCATCCGGCCTGGCGATCGGCATCGGCCTGCCGATCGTCGTTCACCGAATCGCTCCGGGGGCGGAATGGCTGGGGCTCATCGGCCTGGTGCCGCTCCTCGGCGCGGCCGTCGCCTGGGCCTGTCAATCGCTCTCGTCGCGGTTCGCCGCATCCGCGACCTGGGCCACCGTTGCCTGCGGAACGCTGGGGCTGCTCCTCGCGATCGGCCCAGCATGCCTCGGGCACGTGGGGGGCACACGGCAACTGCTCGCCGCCGTTCCTGATCACGACCGTTCCGCCACGCCGATCGCCTCATTCAGGGCACCCGCCAGCGCCGTCTTCTACGCCGGACGCGTCTCCCCGACCGGCACGGTCACCCAGCTCGGAAAACCGTCCGAGCTGGTGGCATTCCTCGCGGACAATCCCGGTGGTCACCTCGTGGTGAATGCCCGGTTCGAGAAGCAGGTGGTGGCGAAACTCCCGCAGAACTACGGCGTGCTCCGCACGGCCACGTCGTTTCCCACCCTGCAGGAAGTGCTGCTCATCGGGCCTCGACAGATCCCCGCCGACACGTCGCTGCGGCTTGCCGCCGAGTTGCCAGATCCCCTGCACCGCTAAGCAAAGCCCCACGACCATCCTTCAGGAAAAGTCCTCATGTCTTGGAATCGTCCCACGGTCATCGTTTTGCTCGCGACCCTCGCGACCCTTGCCCTGGGCACGGCCCCCACGCCGCTCTGGGACGAAGACGAGGCTCGGTTCGCGGCCATCGCCCGCACCATGGTCGAGACCGGCGACTGGGTCGTGCCCACCTTCAACGGCACGCTCGCCGTCGACAAGCCCGTGTTGATGCACTGGTGCATGGCCGCCTGTATGTCGGTGTTTGGCATCAATGAGTTCGCCGCGCGGCTGCCATCCGTCATTGCCACGCTGCTGACGGCGCTGGCCCTGCTGCGGGCTGGCAGGCGCTGGTTTGACGACACCACGGGTGTGGTGGCGGCGCTGGCGTATGTCGGCTGCCTGTTGGTGGCGATCGAGGCGCATGCCGCGACGCCCGATGCGATCCTCACCGCCCTGACCGCCTGGGCCACGCTGCTCACGGCCGAGGCGATCATGCCGGGCCGCGACGGCCGACTGGGAAGGATCACGGTCTCCCGAGCCGCCCGCGTCGGCATCCTTCTGGGCCTGGCCGTGGTCTGCAAGGGGCCGGTGGGCTTTGTCGGACCGCTGGCGGTGCTCGGCCCCTGGGCGTGGTGGCTGGCGGTCGAACAGCGGCTGGTTGCCGCCGGAAGACGATCGGCGTCGCTCGGCGGGATCGCGAAGGCGACGCTGCCGGCCCTTGGCGATGTGCTTCGAAGCCTGCGACCGATCACCATGACGGCGGCGGCCGTGGCGGCGGCAGCGCCGTGGTATGTCGCGGTGACCCTCCGCACCGAGGGTGCCTGGACGACCGGCTTCTTCTTCGTCCACAACGTCGGCCGATTCATGGCCCCGATGGAGAAACACAGTGGCGGAGCCCTCTTTCATCCGCTGGCGATGCTCGTGGGCTTCTATCCTTGGTCATGCTTCCTCCCCTTCGCCCTGGCGGTGGCCGCATGGCGAGTCTGGAAGCGGAAGGACGCGGCCGACACCGTGGCCGCGCCGCCCCTGCTCCTGATGCTCGTGTGGATGGTCGTCTGGGTCGGTGCCTTCTCGGCCGCGGCCACGAAACTCCCCAACTATGTGCAGCCCGCTTACCCGGCCGCTGCCTTCCTCGTAGCCGCAGTCGGCGTCGCGGCTGCCCGCCGCGCCGCAGCGGGCAGCTGGCCGCACCCCCGCTGGATGGCCACGGGACTGGCATCGCTGGCCTGCGGAGGGCTGATCACTGCGGCGACGGTGATCGTCGCCGGACGCTATGGCCTTCCCGGCGGCGAACCCGCCGCAGTGCTCGGGCTGGTGCCGCTGGCGGGGGCGGTGGCCTGCGGCTGGCTCGCGCTGCGGCGGCCCATGGAGGCGGTGACGGCGTTCACGATCACCGGCCTGGCCTACACGGCGCTGGCCGTGGGGCCGGCGCAGTGGTGGCTCGCCAACGCCAACACGCTCCCCGCATTCGTCCGCGGGCTGCAGTCGGACGACGCCGGCGGCACTCGTCTGGGCACCTACCTGCTGGCGAGCCCCAACGTGGTCTTCTATGCAAACGACCATGTCGCACAGGTCGGCGGCGACGTGACGCGAGCCCACCAGTTCCTCTCCTCCGGCACCGATGCCGTGCTGCTCGTTCCCGAACCGTTCTTCGCGGAGATCGAGCCGAGCCTGCCTTCCGGCTACGGCGTGGTCGCGAGGACGAGGCCGGTCTTTCGCAAGGATGACGTGCTCGCCATCGGACTCACGGCACGGGGCGTGACACGAACGGCCGCCGTGACGGAGGAGGTCACCCGATGAGTGAGCAGCAGTCGCCGGACTCGTTTCTGCCGGCCGGAGGACATCCCGACATCCTGCGGCACACCACGGCCAGACGGGCGGGCCGCGGCCTGCTCTCCGTCGTCATTCCCTGCCACAACGAGCAGGAGGTGATCGACGCGACGCATGCCAGACTCGTCGAGGTACTCCCGGCAACAGCGATGGACTTCGAGATCGTCTACATCGACGACGGCAGTCGCGATGCCACGCTCGAGCGGCTCGAGGCGATCGCGGCTCGCGATCCCCGTGTGCAGGTGATCGAACTCGCCCGGAACTTCGGCCAGCAGGCGGCCATGTCGGCCGGCCTGGCCGCCGCTCGCGGCGACGCGATCGTGATCACCGATGCCGATCTTCAGGATCCCCCCGAAGTGATCGCCGACATGGTGCGGCTATGGCGGGGTGGCGTGGATGTCGCCTACGGTCGGCGGCGGCGACGCGATGGCGAGACCAGGTTCAAACTCGTCACGGCCAGCCTGTTTCATCGGATGTTCGCCCGGCTCATTCCCTACCCGATGCCGGTGGATACGGGCGACTTCAAACTCGTGGACCGGGCTGTCGCCGACGCGGTGATCGCGTTGCCGGAGAAGCGTCGCTACCTGCGGAGCCTCGTGCCCTGGGCAGGCTTCCGGCACGAACCCGTGTGGTATGACCGCCACGCGCGGGTCGCTGGAACCACCAAGTATTCGCCCTGGAAGCTCCTGAAACTCGCCGGCGACGCCCTCGTGCTCTCGTCCGACGCGCCGGTCCGGCTCACCTGGGTCGCCGCGACGGGGCTCGCCGGCGTTGGCCTCGTGGCCACGGCGGTGAGCATCGCTTCATGGTGGACGGCCCGGGAGCCGCAGCCGGGGATATCGCTCGCGAGCGTGACGGTGGTCGTGGCGATGATCGCGGCAGTGCAGACGGCAGCCGTGGCCGTGGTCGGCGAGTATGTCGTTCGCACCTATCGCGAAGCTCAGGGCCGTCCCACCTGGGTCGTGCGCCGCACGATCGGGCCGGGCTCCGCCCACGTCAGGCCCTCCTCGAAGGCCGCCTGATCGACGCCGGCGGTAGGCATGCTCGAAGCCGGGGATTTTGCTACAGGATGCTCACTTGGCCGACGGGGCATCACTCGTGAGTCGCAAAGATTCCCGGCTTCTGTGCGTGCCCACCGACCGGCTCCTCAGCATCGGGATGCATTTTCTTCGGCACGAACTCAGCGAGGGGCTGCCCGTGCCCCGGAGCCGGCGTATGCCGTCAAGCGCAGGCAGGATGCCGAAGCGCCGGCGGCATCCGAGTGAGCGGCGGGCAGGATGCCCGACGCGAACGTCCGGCGACGGGGCATGGGCAGCCCCGAGCCGCGCACCGCAGGATACCCGCGGCATTAAGGCCGAAGTCTGCATCGCCATGGGGTCACTTGGCGAGTGCTGCCTCGATGGCTGTCACGAGTTCGGCATCGTCGGGCTGCACGCCCGTCTTGAAGCGGCCGATCACGCTGCCGTCGCGGCCGATGAGAAACTTCTCGAAGTTCCAGGAAACTTCGCCGGGCGTGCCGGCCGATTCCGTGAGCGTCTTGTAGAGCGGCGACTTGGCCGGGCCTTTGACCGTGATCTTCGCGAACATGGGGAACGTCACCGCATACTTCGACGTGCAGAACTCGGCGATCTGCGAGTCAGTGCCTGGCTCTTGGGCACCAAAGTCGTTGGCCGGGAAGCCAAGGATCACGAAGCCTTTGTCCTTGTTGGCTGCATAGAGCTTTTGAAGTCCGGCGTATTGCGGCGTCGCGCCGCATCGACTGGCCACATTGACGATCAGCACGACCTGGCCCTTGTAGGAAGCCAGGTCGATCGCCTTGCCGTCGATCGTCTTCATCTCTCCGACGAGCGGCGAGTCGGCCCAGGCCGACGAATCCACCACGCAGGAGGCCATCAGAACCGCGACAACTCCGACCGTCGCGAACAGATTGTTTGACAGGCGAAGACTCAAAGACATGCGACCGCCTCCTGGGTTAGGTGCTGGGAACCTTCTGCGAATACCTGGGTAGTAAAGACCGTCAGGGTATCGGCGTCCACTCGTTGAACGTCGCCGCCTGTCCTCGGCGCACGCCCGCGGGGTCGATCACGTTCCAGACAATCGCCCGCTCGATGCGAAAGCGTTTTCCAGTGCGCGAAATTCGGATGCCCGAATAGTCGTCCACGTAGCCCGCCTGGGTCGTCCGTGCCAGCAGTCGTGCCCGCTCCTCGCGATGCAACGGCTCGGCCGTCAGCCGTGACGGGGTGCGGGAGAGCGTTTCGGCGTCCATCTCCCAAAGCCCAAGGGCTGCGGCATTGCCGTAGTTCAGCACGGGATCGTCCTCGCTGCCGTGCGAAACGACGACGAAAGGAGCCCGGTAAAGCCGTTCGGCCCGGGCCACGTCGGACCCTTCGGGATCGACCAGGGGGCGACCGACGATGGCAACAAACGAATCGATCAGGAGTCGAGCGTGGCCGATCCATTCCGGACGAATCCAGGGTTCAAGGCTTGGGACCATGCGCAACACACATTCTCAACACACATTCTGAGGCAAGCCGGTTTTTATTCACGAATCCGGCCAGAAACCGGCGAAAAATCGGCGAAAGAGCCTTGTGGAGAAAAACCTCCACCCTAGTGGACGGAAACGGCAAAATACCGCGAATCGCAAAAAATGTGAAATCGATTCGCATTTTTGGTGAAAGTGGGTACGATCCGAAATGTTCCCCTTTGTGGCCGGGGAATCAGTCGGCGGTGCCAAAAAGGCATCGACACGAGCATGGATTCATCGCAGTTGGGTCAGGAATCACCCCCGTCTCCCTTCACGCGCCAGGGTCGCCTCGGCGGTCGGGCGGACAAGAAGTGGCCCCGGCTCTCGGGTACGTCCGAGGCCGTTCTCAGGCTCGAGGAAAACATCGCCCGCGTGGCGACGTTCGATTGCTCGGTCCTGATCACCGGCGAGACCGGCTGCGGCAAGGAAGAGGTCGCCCGGGCCATCCACTCCGCGGGACCGCGGTGCGAAAAGCCGTTCGTGGCCATCAACTGCGGCGGGCTCGTCGCCGATCTTGCCGAGAGCCAGCTCTTCGGCCACGAGAAGGGCGCCTTCACCGGTGCGTTCGGGGCGTCACGAGGCGCCTTTCGCGCCGCCGAGGGGGGCATCATCTTCCTCGATGAAATCGGCGAACTACCGATCGACCTGCAGCCCAAGCTGCTCCGGGTGCTGCAGCGATGGGAAGTCACCCCGGTCGGCTCGACCGAGACCCACGCGATCGACGTGCAGGTCATTGCGGCGACCAACCGCGATCTCGAGGTGGAGGTCACCGGCGGAAACTTCCGTGAGGATTTGCTCTACCGACTGAACACGATCCACCTCACGGTGCCTCCGCTCCGTACGCGGCAGGACGACATCCCCCGATTCATCGAGCACTTCTCGGCCCACTTCGCCCGCGAGTATGACCGGCCGCAGTGGCAACCCGACGTCCGGATGCTGGAGCGTTTCGTCAGGCACTCCTGGCCCGGCAACGTGCGGCAACTTGCCCAGACGGTGCAGCGGGTCTATGTCTTCGAAGATCGGATCGATACCGTGCTGGCGGAGGTGTTCGATGCGGCAGCAGCGCCGGCCGCCCGGCCCTTGAGCGAACAGCAGCGGGCGGCTGCGGGAGAGACACCGGCGGGCGTCGACGAAGGCGCTGCCGCGTCGGCTCCTACGAGCGGCGATGAGGCCGGCATCAACCCCGCGACCGCAGCCGTGGGCGGCGAGCCCAGGGTTCCGATGTTCAATCTCGACGAACTCCGCCGATTGGCCGTCCGGCAAGCCCTCGCGTTCACGAATGGCCATCGTGGTCAGGCGGCCACGTTGCTCGGAGTGTCGCTCAACACGATGACGCGGCTCGTGGCCGAGTCCTGCCCCGAACTTCCTACGAAGTCGGGGCGGAAGCGGACGGCGCCGCCACCCCTGCCGCGCTGAGCTTTCCACGTCGCCCCGGCCGAGCGAGCGTCTCGGAATGCGTCAGCCGCTCAGCGCGAGCCAGGCCGCCGCCACGGCCAGTGCCACGCCCATTCCCGCAAACACACCGCCCCATGGACTGGAACGTACCCGTAGCACAGCAGTCGAGCGACGCAGTCGGCGGCTGAACTCCGACCATGCCTCCGCGGAAGTTCGCCCACCGGCGGCGATGATGCTCACGGTGCGAGCAGGGCCGCGATCATCGAGGTGGATCTGCAGGCCGCGAGTGGGGAGTGCGGCTGTTTCGCCCGCCCACCGCGCCGCTGGATCGAGCCCGGTCACCACCTCCGCGACCACGGGCCGAAGCTGGTCGATCCCGACGTTGTAGACGACCAGTCGCGGCCGGGCGGCGAGCAGGGCAAACCCCACGAGCAGGGCAAACCCTACGAGCAGGGCCACCGCCGTCCATGCCGATGTGCCCGCGGCAGGCTGCAGCAGGGCCAGCGGTCCCACCATCACGAATCCCGATACCGCGGCCGCCAGCAGCAGCGCATCCACCTGGCCGGAGACCGTCACTGGCCTCCGACGCAAGTGCACCAGGCCGATCGTGATCAGGTAGGCAGCCAGGGGAACGAGTGCCGCCCAGAGAGGCATTCCGGTGAACACGATCCTCATTCCGCACCACTCCGGATTTCGCAGCCGCCGCGGGAGGGCGGTCCTTGCGCATTCCGCTCACTCCCGCCACGCCACGCTTGCAAGCCAGACCAGAAACACCAGCCACAAAAGTTCGAGCACGGCGACGGCGATGAATCGCCGTTGCTGGGTCAATCGCTCATCGTTCGCGGGAGCCTCGGCCGTCATACGGGGTCAGGCACGACGAACGACAGGTCTCTGCAGAACGCTTCACCGAACTCATAGACGGCGCGGAAGTCTTCGCGCCGGTCCGCGCGGGTCTTTCGCATCTGGCCGATGTCGATCATGTTGAACACGATCTCCCCGATGTCGGCCGTCTGGCGAATGCCCCATGTGGAGAGCACCGTCGGGGCCA
>JAUMAF010000077.1:0-5742 GCA_032117045.1 Pirellulales bacterium
AGTGGCGAGCCCGTGTACCACGGCATGTTCGGGCTCGGGACCACCACGTTGTCTCCCTTGAGCGCCGAGATCGGCATGAAGTGCACGTCAGGCAGTTCGAGCCGTGAAGCGAAACCCGTGTAGTCGTCCCTGATTCGCTCGAACACGGCCTGGTCGTAGCCCACGATGTCCATCTTGTTGATGGCCACCACGATGTGCTTGATACCGAGCAGGGAGACGATGAACGAATGCCGCTTCGTCTGCGTCAGCACCCCGTGGCGGGCATCGACGAGGATGATGGCCAGGTCGGCTGTCGAGGCACCCGTCGCCATGTTCCGCGTGTACTGCTCGTGGCCCGGGGTGTCGGCGATGATGAACTTCCGCTTGTCGGTCGAGAAGTAGCGGTAGGCCACGTCGATCGTGATCCCCTGCTGCCGCTCGTCCTCGAGGCCGTCGGTGAACAGCGCGAGATCGACCTCCTCACCCGTGGTGCCGAATCGCGACGTGTCTTTCTTGATCGCCGCGAGTTGATCCTCGTAAATCATCTTCGACTCGTAAAAGAGCCGGCCGATGAGCGTGCTCTTGCCGTCGTCGACGCTGCCACAGGTGATGAACCGGAGGAGCTCCTTCCGCTCGTGCTGCGTGAGGTACTCTTCGATATTCGTAGCGATGAGGCTGGATTGATGTGACATTTCGTCGCGTACCACAGGTGCAGGTGACGTTCAGCGGCCGCAGGTCTGCTGCCACGGCGGGAGTGGAGGCCGCTCTAGAAGTAGCCTTCTTTTTTCTTCTTCTCCATCGACCCGGCTTCGTCGGAGTCGATCAGGCGGCCCTGCCGCTCGGAGAACGTGGTCAGGAGCATCTCCTGGATGATCTCGGGAAGCGTCGTGGCCCTCGAGTCGACCGCCCCGGAAAGCGGATAGCAGCCGAGCGTGCGAAACCGCACGCGGCGGAGCTCGGGCGTCTCGCCCGGCTTCAGGGGCAGGCGGTCGTCGTCCACCATGATCATCACGTCATCCCGCCATACGATCGGCCGCTCCTTGGCGAAGTAGAGCGGCACGATCGGGATCTGCTCGAGATGGATATACTGCCAGACATCGAGTTCGGTCCAGTTGGAGAGCGGGAACACCCGGATGCTCTCCCCCTTCTTGACCTTCGTGTTGTAGAGACTCCAGAGTTCCGGCCGCTGGTTCTTCGGATCCCAGCGATGGAACTCGTCGCGGAACGAAAATACCCGTTCCTTGGCCCGACTCTTTTCCTCGTCGCGGCGGGCCCCGCCGAAGGCCGCGTCGAAGCGATACTTGTCGAGGGCCTGCCGCAAGGCCTGCGTCTTCATGACGTCGGTGTGGACCTTGCTGCCGTGCGTGATCGGGTTGATGCCCTGGGCCCGGCCCTCCTCGTTGACATGCACGATGAGTTTGAAGCCGAGCTCCTTGGCGACGTAGTTGTCGCGGAGGTCGTACATCTCCCGGAACTTCCAGGTCGTGTCGATGTGCATCAGCGGGAACGGGGGCTTGGCCGGATAGAACGCCTTCTCGGCCAGGCGGACCATCACCGCCGAGTCCTTCCCGACGGAGTAGAGCATCACCGGATTCTCGAACTCGGCAGCCACCTCACGGATGATGTGGATGCTCTCGGCTTCGAGTTGGCGGAGATGAGTGAGGTTGTAGGAAGTCATCGAAATCCCGGAAGTTGCGGTGTTCCCAACACTTTAGGCACAATCCTCGTCTGGCGACAATCCGAACCGAGCCGTCGCAGCCCATCCCGCCATTCCGCCGAAGGAGTTCCATGATGAAACATCTCGCCAGCACGTTCTTGTGGATCGCCGCGGCAGGGTTTCTGATGGTTGTCGGTGGTGCCGCCTCGGCAGCGCCGCCCCCCCGTTCGCAGCGCGTGGCTGAACGGATCGCCGAGCGGGCCTACGCCCGACAGTCGATTGCCGAGGCACGAGCGACGCGGGCCGCAGCCCGCGTCGCGGAGATCGCCCCGGTTGTGCCAGTGCCACCGCCCCCACGTCCGGCAACGGTTCGGCGAATGGCCCGCGCCGGCGTGCCACTGGGGCCTCCGGCACGCGGGCCGCTCCCAGCACGCCTGCCGCCGGCGCCGGCACCCGCCTTCGTGTCAGCGCCGCCCACCACGCCGCCACCGATCTCCATGCCGGCCGCCGTGGCAACGCCTCCAAAAGAGGCTTCTGACGTGGTGACCAACGACGGCACCCGCAGCGTATTGGCTGCGGCCGAGGAGCCGGCGACCCAGCCGGCGACCCGCGCGCCCGCCGGCCCAGCTATCACGCATCCTCCGATCGAACTGCTGCCGACCCCGCAGCCGCAGTGATCCGTGAAACGGGGATCGCATCTGGTGGGAGTTCGCCCGCGGCCTCACGGCCGGTCGGCTGTCACGGGCAACGCTCCCGATGCTGAGGAGCCGGTCGATGGGCACGCACAGAAGCCGGGAATCTTTGCGACTCACGAGTGATTCTCAGTCGGCCAAGCACGAAACCTGTAGCAAAATCCCCGGCTTCGAGCATGCCTACCGCCGGCGAACCAATGCGGCACGGCATCACGTGCACGACGCTCGACCCGCATTGCCCGCGGCCTCACGGCCGGTCGGCTTGTAAAGGCCAGGCTCACTGCGCATGCCTACCGCCGGCGAACCAATGCGGCACGGCGCGTCGTTCCAGCCATCCGAGAAGCGGTCTACGAGAACTGCCCGCGGAGGTCATCGGCCTGGCGGCGGATCGCGCGGAGGTCGGCAGCCGGCTTCCGCTGCAGGTTTTTGAGCTGCATCGTCATCCGCTGGTTTTTCATGAGCAGTTTCTCGTGCCGCGCGAGGAAGTCCCAGTAGAGCGTCGTGAACGGGCAGGCGTCGGGGCCGGTGGCCTGCTTCGGGTCGTAGCGGCAGCCCTTGCAGGCGTTGCCCATGCGGTCGATGTAGGCCCCGGTGGCACAGTAGGGCTTCGACGCCATCACGCCACCGTCGGCGAACTGGCTCATGCCGAGCGTGTTCGGCAACTCCACCCACTCGACGGCATCGACGTAGACGGCGAGATACCAGCGGTGCACGTCCTGCGGCCTGATGCCCACGAGCATCGCGAACAGGCCCGTCACCATCAGCCGCTGAATGTGGTGGGCGTAGCCAAAGCGGAGCGTCTGCGAGATCGCGTCCCGCAGGCAGTTCATCTCCGTTTCAGCCGTCCAGTAGAAGTGCGGCAGGGGAAGGTCGGCGCCGAGGGCATTCCGCCGTTCGTACTCCGGCATGAACTGCCAGTAGATGCCGCGAACATACTCCCGCCAGCCGAGGACCTGCCGAATGAAGCCCTCGGTCGATTCGAGCGGCGCCTTCCCCTGCCGCCAGACACGCTCGGCACCGGCGACGACGTCCCGCGGATCGAGGAGCTTCATGTTCATCGCCTGCGCGAGCCGCGAGTGGTAGAGCCAGGGTTCGCCGGTCCACATCGCATCCTGGTAGGTGCCGAAGTGCGGGAGTCGGTGGGCCAGAAAGTCGTCGAGCGCGGTCCGGGCGTCAGCCGGGGTCACCGGCCAATCGAAGTCGGCCAGACTGCCGGGGTGCGTGGCGAATCGCCTGTTGACCAGATCGATCACGCCAGCCGTGACGCCATCGGCCGCGAAGCGCACCGGTGCAGGAAGCCTGCCAGGGCCTGCCTTGGGAAACGCACCCCGATTCTCGGCGTCGTAGTTCCACGCGCCGCCGGCGGGCTCGCCGTCGTCCATGAGCACGTCGAACTTTTTCCGCAGCGGCCGGTAGAAGTATTCGAGCCGTAGTTGCTTGCGGCCGGCGGCGTGCGCCGCGAAGTCCTCCCGTGACGAAAAGAAGTGGCGGTCGGTCCGAATCTCCAGCGGCACCTTGGCCGCGGTCGCGGCCGCCCGCAAGGCCTCCTGCACCCGCCACTCACCCGGCTCGACCACGACCAGCCGCTCGGGAAATCGGCCGCTGCGACGGTCGCTCTCGAGGCTCGCCGTGAGCGCAGCGGCGAGCGAGGGGGGCTCGCCTTTGCGGACCGTCTCGGTGAGTTCCGTGTAGTCGACCCCGATATGCTCGTCGAGGAGCGCGTCGCGAAAGTGTCGCATCGCCGCGAGAAATACGGCGATCCGCGCCTTGTGCGTCCAAACGTGCGTCGATTCCTCCGCCACCTCGGCCATCCAGACCCGGTCGCGGTCGTGATCGAAGCCGTCGAAGGCCGCGCCGCCGCGGTCGAGTTGGTCGCCGAGCACGAGTACGAGATGCCGCGTCATGAACTCTCCTTGAAGGCGAAGCCGGGGTATCGTAGTGGGACCGCACGGAGTCGTCCTGATGTCGACCTGGAAAACATCTGCCGAGACAGCCGACGCCGTCGTGTCACGGATTGCAAGCGGCATGAACGTGTTCGTGCATGGTGCGGCCGCGACGCCCACGCCGCTGCTCGACGCCCTCGCCCGTCGGACGGATCTCCGCGACGTGCGGCTCTGGCACCTCCATCTCGAGGGACCGCTGGCCTTCACCGCGCCGGAGCATGCCGGCCGGTTTCGCTCCACTTCACTCTTTACCGGCGCGGGGCTGCGCGAGCCGATCGCCGAGGGCCGGGCCGACTTCGTGCCCATCTTTCTCTCTGACATCCCCCGGCTGTTCACCGGGGGCAAGGTGCGGCTCGATGCCGCGATCGTGCAACTCTCGCCCCCCGACAGGCACGGCACCTGCACGCTCGGCACGAGCGTCGATGCCGCCCGGGCGGCCGTCGACACGGCGGGGATCGTGCTCGCCGAGATCAACGAGCGGATGCCGCGCACGCACGGCCACACGGCGGTGGCCGGCGGCCGCCTTGCGGCCTGGTGCGGCACGGATCGCGACCTTCCGGGCCACGGGCCGCTGCCGTCGAGCGAGGTCGAGAACCACATCGGCGAGCATGTCGCCGCGCTCGTCGAGGACGGGGCGTGCCTCCAGTTGGGAATCGGGGGCATTCCCAATGCGGTGCTCGCCAGGCTCGAGCAGCGGCGCGAGCTCGGCATCCATTCCGAGATGTTCTCCGACGGCGTGGTGCGACTGATCGAGTCGGGGGCGGTGACCAACACCCGCAAGTCGATCCATCCGGGGCGGACGATCGCCAGCTTCGTGGTGGGCAGCCGCCGGCTCTACGACTTCGTCGACGACAACCCGCTGGTCGAGTTTCATCCCTGCGACCGGACCAACGACACAAACCTGATCCGCAAGATCGACCACATGGTGGCGATCAACTCGGGGCTCGAGATCGACCTCACGGGGCAGGTCTGCGCCGACTCGATCGGCCACCGCGTCTATTCCGGCATCGGCGGCCAGATGGATTTCGTCCGGGGCGCGGCGATGAGCCATGGCGGCAAGCCGATCATCGCCTTGCCTTCGACGGCCATGCGCGGCACGGCGTCACGCATCGTGGCCGAGCTCAAGCCGGGGGCCGGAGTGGTCACGACCCGCGGCCACGTCCACTGGGTGGTCACGGAACACGGCGCCGTGGACCTCCACGGCAAGACGCTGGCCGAACGCGGCCGGCTCCTCGTCTCGATTGCCCACCCCGATTTTCGTGCCGGACTGCTCGCACGGCTTCACGAGCTCGGGCGGGCGTGAACTCAGTTCCGAGCCGCGCGTCAGGGCTGCCCGCGGCCTTACGGCCAATCGGCTTGACGGACCCAAGCCTCAGGGCAACGGGCCGAGCGTCGGCGACTGAGGCAGTTTCATGGGGATCTGCGGGGCAACTCCCGCGGCAGGCGTCGGGGCGGGGCCGTCGGGCTTTTC
>JAUMAF010000078.1:0-4954 GCA_032117045.1 Pirellulales bacterium
GCCGGTCGGCTTTCACGACGCGATCCACACTCCACGTGATCGCGCCGCGGCTGCTAGTCTGATGGCGTCCGAGACAAACACCGTCTTCATGCTCACAGGAGATGATCGCATGCCTGCCATGGCGTCTCGTGGTTCGTCGCCTCGTCTCAACCGCCGCGCGTTTGTGGGCGGCTCACTGGCCGCCGCGGCCACTGCCCTGCCCGGCGGCGCCTTCGCGGCCGGCACTGACCGGATCCGAATCGGTCTCGTCGGCTGCGGCGGACGCGGCACCGGCGCCGCGCTTCAGGCCGCGGCCGCCGACCCCGGGGTCGTGATCACGTCGCTTGGCGACCTCTTTGCCGACCAGATCGCATCGACGTCGGCGATCCTCCGCACCGCGCTCGGGCCGCGCTTCGACTGCCCGGCCGGCCAACGCTTTGCTTCCGCAGAAGCCGGCCTCCAGGTGATCGGCGCCGACGTGGATGTCGTGATCCTCGCCACCCCGCCGCACCTGCGGCCCGGCCACGTCGTGGCGGCGGTGCATGCCGGCCGTCACGTGTTCTGCGAGACACCCACGGCCGTCGACGCCGCGGGCGTGAGGACGATCCTCGCCGTCGCGGGCGAGGCCCGACGCCGCGGGCTCTCGTTCGTGTCAGGATTCCACTCCCGTCATCATGCGCCGACCGTGGCCACGATCACCCGCATCTTTGACGGCGCCATCGGTCGTCCGCTCCGCGGCGTCGCGATCAGCCATATCGGCCTGCCCTGGCAGCGCCGGCCGCAGGCGGGCTCGACGCTCGCGGAGGCGGTCCAGCGCAACTGGATCTCCGACGATCGACTGAGCGGAGGCGGATTCGTCGAGCATCATGTGCATGCCATCGACCGCGGCATCTGGGCGCTGGGCGACGAGGCCCCAGCGACCGCGACGGCGGTCCACGCCCCGTCGTTCCTGCCGGCACTGCCGCTTGCTTCGGCGGCGGCGGCGATTCACTATCGCTTCGACGATGGCCGATCGCTCGAGGCCTGTCTCGTCCGTCGTGAGGGGATCGACATGCGGATCGAGGAATCCCTGGAGGCCTCCGCCGGCCGCGCCGATCTTCGTGATCATGCGGTCGTCGGCCGTGACGAATGGCGGGCCGCCGGCTCCCCGGCCGGCGGTCATGCCGCCTGCATCACCTCGCTGATCCAATCGCTGCGATCGGCCGGTCGCGTCGACGACCTCGAGGCCGCCTGTCGGAGCACCATGATCGCCGTGATGGGCCGGATGGCGGCAGAGACTTCCGATCCGGTGGCGTGGCGCGATCTCTGGCCCCATGTCACAAGCTCGTCGCCGCTACGACCGTTACAATGTGACGCGGTGTGATTCGGGATCGCGAGAGGCGTCGATGAGCGGTGTGATCCCCGGACAAGGCTTCATGCCACGGGGTGGGTGCTGCGCGAGGGACGTACAACATGGCGGCGACGAACCCGACGGTCTACCGGCTCAGCATCGCGCTGATCGTGTTCGTGCTGCTCACGTTCATTCTCACCATCACCAGCTATCTGTTCTTCAAGCAGCGGATGGACGAGCAGTTGAAGGCGACGGCGGCCGAGAAGGCCCTGACCGAGAAGCAGGCGGCGCTGCTGAATGCCGAGCAGGAGAAGCAGAAACTTCGGGAGATCATCGGCGCCGCCGAAAACGCGACGGTCGAGGCGATCGAGAGCGACCTCACCAACCTGTTCAACAGCGACTTCGCCGGGTTTCGCGACGAGCCCAAGACGTACACGAAGCTCGTCTCGTGGATCCGCGACGAGTTTCGCCGCAAGGACGGCGAGGTGAAGGCTTCGGAGGAGAAGAGCAAGC
Source organism: Pirellulales bacterium (assembly GCA_032117045.1). GTDB lineage: Bacteria > Planctomycetota > Planctomycetia > Pirellulales > UBA1268 > QWPN01. The sequence continues at coordinate 1,823 of JAUMAF010000078.1, forward strand.
AGGCGAGCGACGACGGCGCCGCGGCGAAGGCACAGGCGACCGCGGCAGCCGAAGCGGCGAGGAAGGCGACGCAGGAGGCGCGGGATCTCCAAGCGAAGGACAAGCAGGCCTTCGATCAGCAGTGGTCGGGGCACGAGGGCGAGCAGAAGAAGCTCCTCGAGCAGAAGGAAGAGGCGGAGAAGAGAGCCGAACAGCTCAAAATGCTGATCGATGAGATCGCCGGTGGCGGGCAATACCTGACGGCGAACCGTCAGAAAGACTTCAAGGCGAAGGATTCCGCCGAAGACAAGCTCGCCCTGCTCTATGCGGAGCTTCGCGAGCGGGCCAAGGTGATCGACGAGCAGAACAAAATCCTGGCAGCGCTCCGCGTGGCCGACCGCGGGCTGCAGGAACAGGTGCTCGCCGCAACACCCAAGGACGACCGGATCGACGGCTTTGACGGACGCGTTCTCTCCGTTGACGAGCGTGAGCGGAGCGTGCTTGTCTCCTGCTCGACCACCCGTGGCATCCGGCCTGGCATGATCCTGCACGTGTTCACACCCGACGAGGCCAGACCCCTGGCCGGCGATCGCAAGGCCGTCGTGGAAGTGACCGCGATCGAGGGACCGTCGCTCGTGCGGGCCATCATCCGTCGTGACTCCATTCAGACGCCGATCCTCCCGGGTGACGGCGTAGCCACGAGCCTCTGGGCTGCCGGCACGGCACCCGAGGTGGTGATCGTCGGCTACGTCAACATGGACGACGCCGGCGGTTCGGACCGTGATCGGCTCGTGGCGCTGGTCGAGCGGGCCGGTGCCCGGGTCGTGGATGCGGTGACACCGCTCACCGCCATGATCGTCGATGGGGGCAAGCCGCCGCCGCTTGGCGGCAGCGACGCGGAGGAGAAGTTTGCCGAAGAGGCACGGCGGCAGCGGCGGAACCTCGACACGGCTCGTCAATACGGCGTGCGGGTGGTGGGGGTGGAGGCCCTGCTCGACATGCTCGGGCTCACGCGGGAGTCGATCACGTCGAATCGCCTGCCCGGCACCGAGGCTCGGTAGGCCGAGACACGCCGGCAACTGGCGAAGCGCCCCCCTGCTCGTTCCCGGCGCGGTGGCATTCGTGGCATACTCGGGCCTGACGGCGGGTGTCGCCGGCATTCTGGTTCCGAGGTGCAACCATGGTCGCTTGTTCATCCGCACGGCCGCATGTGGCCCGCATCGCGGTCTGCCTGACCGTCGCGATCCTCTGGTGTGCCAGACTGCCGTCCACGGCCAGCGCTGTCGATGCGGCTCCGGGCGTGCCGATCTTCAACGGCACCTCACTCGAGGGCTGGGAGGGAAATCCCGAGTTCTGGCGGGTGGAAGAGGGTGCGATCATCGGCCAGACCACGAAGGAGCACCCGACCAAGGGCAACACGTTCCTGATCTGGCGGCAGGGGCTCGTTGACGACTTCGAACTCACGCTCCGCTATCGCCTCACCGGCGGCAACAGCGGCATCCAATATCGCAGCAAGGACCTCGGCGATTTCGTCGTCGGGGGCTATCAGGCCGACTTCGAGGCGGGCACGAAGTATTCCGGGATTCTCTACGAAGAGAAGGGCCGCGGCATCCTCTGCCAGCGGGGCGAACGGATCACGGTCGCCGCCGACGGCACGAAGCTGGCCGGCGAGCCGATCGGCGAGACGGCCGAACTGCAGAAGGTGATCAACGCCGGCGACTGGAACGACTACCGGATCGTGGCCAAGGGGCCCCGGCTGCAGCACTTCATCAACGGACAGTTGATGTCGGATACACTCGACGAGCAGGCCGATGCGCGGGAGATGCAGGGCATCCTCGCGCTCCAGGTCCACGCCGGACCGCCGATGAAGGTGGAGTTCAAGGACATCCGTCTCGCTCGGACGAAGCTGACGGATGGCCACAAGAAGCTCGTGCTCGTGGCAGGCAGGGCCAGCCACGGCCCCGGCGAACACGAGCACCGTGCCGGCATGATGCTCGTGAAGAAGTGCCTCGACACCTCGTGCCCGACGCTCCTTTCGGAGGTGTATACCGGCGGTTGGCCCGCCGACCCCACGGCGTTCGACAACGCCGACGCGGTCTTTTTCTTCGCCGACGGCGGGGGTGGCCATCCCGTCCTCCAGAGCAATCGGCTCGCGGAGATCGACGCCCTTGCCAAACGCGGCCTGGGCATCGCCTGCCTGCACTATGCCGTGGAGGTTCCCAAGGAAAAGGGCGGGCCCGCATTCCTCAACTGGCTGGGGGGCTACTTCGAGCCGCACTGGTCGGTGAATCCCCATTGGCGGCTTTCCCAGGCGCAACTCGCCGCCGGTCACCCGATCGTCCGCGGCGTGAAGCCTTTTGAGCTGCAGGACGAGTGGTATTACCACATGCGGTTTCGCGACCCGCCGGAGGGAGTGACGATGATCCTGACGGCCGTGCCACCGGACGACACCCGCACGCGGCCCGACGGTCCGCACAGCAACAACCCCACGGTTCGCGGCGAGAAGGGAAGTCGAGAGTCGCTCGCCTGGGCCTACGAGCGGCCCGACGGCGGCCGTGGCTTCGGCTGCACCGGAGGCCACTTCCACGCGAGTTGGGGCGATGACGACTTCCGAAAGATGATGCTCAACGCCCTCCTCTGGACGGCGGGTGTCGACGTGCCGACCGACGGGGTGGCATCGAGCGTCACGGCTGACGACCTGGCCGCGAATCTCGACGACAAACAGCCGAAGAACAAGTAATCTCATCATGCTCACCACACCCAGCTCGGAGATCGCACCATGCCCACGCTGACCGTTGAAGGAAAAGGGTCGTTCCAGGTGCCGGCCGGCAAGCGGCTCGTCAACGCGCTCGTCGACGAGTGCGGCACCGACCAGCTGCATGCCTGCGGCGGCGTGGCCCGCTGCACGACCTGCCGGGTCGAGTTCGTAGCCGGCGAGCCGGCCACGATGACGCAGGCCGAGAAGGACGTGCTCGCGGCCAAAGGCGTGACCACGTCTGGCGTGCGGCTCTCCTGCCAGATCGTCTGCGACGCCGACATGACCGTTCGCGTCGTCAGTCGCCTCGAAGGCTCGGGCCGGAAAGACTGCGGACACCGTGCCGCCGACGAGATCCAGCCGCCGCCCACGTGGGTGTGAGGGGGCAGCACTGAGCC
>JAUMAF010000078.1:4964-11870 GCA_032117045.1 Pirellulales bacterium
CGGTCGGCTGACACGCGCATGAACTCAGCGAGGGGCTGCCCGTGCCCCGGAGCCGGCGTATGACGCCAAGCGGAGCCAGGATGGCGAAGCGCCGGCGGCATCCGAGTGAGTGAAGCCCAGGATGGGCGCAACGAACGTCCGGCTCTCGGGGCATGGGCAGTCCCGAGCCGCGCGCCGCAAGAGCCCGCGGCCTCACGGCCGGTCGGCTTGCACCGAAGCCCGCGGCCCCAGTCGGCTGGCACGGGCACGAACTCAGCGATCGATGAGCATCGCGTTGAGCGTTGCCGCGGAGTGGCGGGCGGTCTCGAGCCAGGCGTGGGACTGCCGCGGGAGCTCGACGTGGAGGCCGCCTTGGTAGCCGGCGGCGGCGAGGGCGGCGACGGCGGCATCAAGATCGACGTCGCCTGTGCCCAGCGGCAGGTGCTCATGCCGGCAGGCGAGCATGTCGTCGACGTGAACATTCGCGATCAGGCCGTTCCAGGCCGCGAGATGCGCCGCGAACGGACGCTCGCCCATGCATTCCATGTGGCCGATGTCCACCGTCAGCCGCAGCGGCCCGGGGCGGCCGAGCCGGTCGAAGAGCCGCTCGGCACGGGCGAGCGTGTCGATGAACATCCCCGGCTCGGGCTCAAACGACACGGTCATGCCCACCCGCTCTGCATGGTCGATGATCGCTGCGAGACCACCGACGAGCCTCGCCCAGATTACGTCGGCTGGAGCAGCGTCGCGGACGATGCCTGACCAGAGCGAGACGCATTCAGCGCCCAGTGCGGCAGCGACATCGATCGCTCGCCGCGTGAAATCGATGCGTCGAGCCCGCGCGGCAGGATCCGAGGAGACGAGCGTCGGCTCGTGTTTGACCGCCGCGTCGAGCAGATGCCTGGCTCCCGTTTCGACGACGCAGCTCATGCCGGCGGCGGCCAGAGCCTCGCGCCAGCGGACGACGCGGGCGGGCAGGTCGGCGGCGAAGGGATCGATCGTGTGGCGGTCGAGCGTGATCGCCAGCGATCGATAGCCGAGGTCGCGGAGCACCGGCAGTGCGTCGAGCGGATCGACGTCGCCGATGCTGTTGGTGCTGTAGCCGCGTCGCATGGAGGCAATCGACGGGCTACCCCCGCCGCCAGACTCAGGTGGGAGAGACGAGACGGCGGCCCAGCAGGAAGAAGGCCACGAGCAGCAGGACGACGACCGCCCACGATTCGCCGCAGGCCGCCAGCACGAGCACTGCGTCAAACGTGATGATCGACATGATGGCGTTGCCCACCGCCGCCCGCACACGGCTCGGCGAGGGATCGGCGATACCGACCAGAGCACGCGCCGCGACGGAGCCCGCGAGGATGCCCCAGAGCGCCAGCCATGTGGTGGCGGAAATCCTGGTGCCAACGAGCCCGATCCCCTCGCGGAGCGGCAGCCAGACGTAGCCCGCAGCGAGGGCGAGGCCGGCGAGCATCAAGGCGGCCCCCAGCATGAGCGTCGTCGTGCGGCTGCGGCCCGCCTCATCCCGCGCGTAGCAGGTGATGCCTGCCACGTAGACCGCCATGCCCACGGGAATCAGCCACTCGTGCAGGTGCGCCGGCCCGCCCGCAGCCGTCATGCCGAGCAGCCAGTTGAGGCCGCGGCAGCACCCCATCACTGCAGGCCCCGCCGCCGTCTGCTTCGCGTGCCGGTCATAGAGCCAGATGGCCCCGGTGAGCGCAGCCCCGACGAAGGCGGGCCAGGGCGTGTCGGCCGCGATCGCCGCGCCGCAGGCGGCCACGGCCCCGGCCGCCATCAGCACGTTGCCGACCGCCGCCGCCCGTCCCAGACCGATCACGCCGCTCGGCAGGGGCCGTTCAGGACGCTCCAGGCGATCCAGCTCGACGTCATAGACGTCGTTGAGCACCATTCCGGCCGCATAGAAGGCGAGCGATGCAAGCACGGCTAGCCAACACGCGACAGGCGGCCACTCGACCGCCGTCAGCCCTGCACACACGAGGTATCCCGCAAGCGAATCGGCGGCGGTGGTGGCCAGGTTCGGGAGCCGTACGAGCCGCAGCCAGTGAAGCATGGTCACGCAAGCTCCACGCCAGCCGCCGTGGCGACGGCAAGCAGGTGTGCCCGAGCGGCGTGAGCCGCTTCGTCGGGACGATCGCGGTAGGGATAGAGTTCGACGGTGATCCAGAGATCGGGCGTGTGAGCTGCGATGGCGCTGAGCACGGCGGCAAAGTCGATCGCCCCTTCACCGGGCACGAGGTGATGGTGCACGCGGGTCGCGGCGATATCCTCGACGTGATAATGCCGGGTGTGGGCCTTCATGAGCGGCACCCACTCGGCCGGATCCTCGCCCACGCAGTAGGCGTGACCGATGTCGAAGTTGAGGCCGAGGGATGGATGGTTCACCCGCTCGGCAAACTCGAGATACTGCCCGAAGGTCTCGATCAGGAGGCCCGGCTCGGGCTCGATGAGAAGCGTCACACCACAGTCAGCGGCGACCTCGATCGCAGGCATGATCTCGTCGTAGAAGATGCCGGTCGCCTCCGCACGGGTCTGGCCTGGTTGGAGTTCGCCCCCCGGCTCGGTCGAGATACTCGTGGCACCGAGCTCCGCAGCGAGCCTCAGGGCCCGCTTCGTGTGTTCGCGGCGGATGGCACGGTAGTGCGGATCGGGATCCGTCCAGCCAGGATGCCAGTACGGCTGCCGTGGGTCGGCAATCGCATTCATCATGAACGCGTTGATGTTGGAGATCGTGAGACCGCTCGAACGAATTGCTCGGCGGATCGCCTCCTTCTGCACGTCGAGTAACCCGGCCGGCCAGGCATGGGGCACATCCGCGAGGAGTTCGATGCCCGCATAGCCGAAGCCCGCGATCCGTTCGATCGCCCGCTCCACGGGCACATCGAGATAGGCGTTGGAGCTGAAGGCGAGGCGGAGGGGCATGGATTGGGTTCCGGCGGTGGGTTCGGGAAAAGTGTAGCCTCCACCCATCACGGCCACAGAATCAAACGATCCTCGATCCATGCGGACCGCACGGGCAGCCGGTCGAGTTCCGTGTAGTACATGGCCGCGGGATTGACTTCCCGCGACTCCATCGCGGCGACGTGCCGCACAATCACGGGGAAACGGCCGAGCCGCGGCAGTACGATACCCCAGACGATGCCGATGGCCGTCATGACGAGGCCCAGACGCACGGGCGGCGACACCCTCATGGCTCCACCACCTTTTTGAACAGCCAGCCGAACGTCAGGCTCGCCATGGCGAGCGTGAGCACGAGATTCAGGCACTGCCCACCGACATACAGCAGCAGCGGTCGGCCGCTCGCCACCACTGGCGCGAGCTCGCGGAAGTTGGTCTGCAGCCCCATGCAGACAAACCCGGTGCAGAACAGCCAGCCGCGGAGCCGCGACGTGAAGCCCGTGGTTGTTCCATCGATCCAGAGCGCGTGTGCCGGCGACAGGCTGAAGAGCCACGAGCAGACGAGCGAGGCCGTGAGGAACCCAAGAATGAATCGCGGGAATCGCTTCCATGCCTCGGCGACGAGCGAGCCTTCCCGCGGTCCCGTCGAGCGATCGACCCAGCCAGACCAGTAGACGGCGACCGTGAACGCGATGATGCCGATCATGGAGTTTTGGATCATCTTGACCGTGGCCGCCACCTCGCCGGCCTCCTTGCCGAGCGACTCGCCCGCGGCCACGACCGCCCCCGTGGCGTCGATCGTGCCGCCGAGCCAGGCACCGCCCACGATCGGGTCGAGCCCGATCCAATCGATGAGTGGCGGCATCGCGACCATCATGAGAACGGTGAACACGAGCGAGAGCCCGATCGCCAGCGAGAGTTCCTCCTTTTTCGCCCGGCAGGCGGCCCCCGTCGCAATCGCCGCCGACACGCCGCAGACCGACATGTCGGCCGAGATCACCATGCAGAGCGACTTCGAGGGAATCTTGAGGAGGTGCACGCCGCACCAAAACGTGACGACGAGCACGATCGGCGTCACGACCCACGAGGTCAGCAACCCCGGCACCCCCAGTTCGAGCAGCCGGCCGAAGAGCACCTCGGCACCGAAGATCACCAGGCCCGTCTTGATGAAGAATTCGCCGGCGAGCGACTGGCCGAGCCATGCCGGCACGCCGACGACGTTGCCGATCAGAATTCCGATCATCAGGGCCCAGAGGGGATACTCGAGGTTGTAGAAGTGAATGACCTTCTGTGACGCGAGCAGATAGGCCAGACCGGCGAGCAGGACGAGGACGACCGACCCCGGCAGCATGCGGCCGACGGACCGGCCTCCGAGCACCGCCCCCGCCGCGGCCACCGCCACCACCCAGCCTCCGCCCAGCACGATCGGCAGGGCGATGGAGTTGCCCTTCCGGTCGTGGAAGGCGGCGTCCAGCGATTCGGACCAGGTCTGGGGCTTGTCGATCGTCTTAGCGAGCGGCGTCGGCCAACCCTTGGGCCACGTCGCGCGGCTCCCGGGATCATCCGCGGGCCGGGCTATCCAGGTGAGGGCGAGCGCCAACGCCAGGACCGCCAGACCGATGATCGTGGCCACCGTGTCCTCGTGCAGACCATGCCACCGGCCCGACGATTTCCATCCTGCACCTGCCATGCGCTGCTCACCCGCCTTAACTCGATGCGGAACGGTACTTCGCCAGCGCCCGCTGGAAGACGAATCGCGAAACGACCAGGGATGCGATCGCGGCGACGACGGCGGCCGCCACGCCGCCCCAGGCCTGGCCGGTGAACGGCTGCGCGACCATGCGGGCCGGAACGTTGACGACGAGCAGAATGGGGATCACGAACGTGCAGAGCATGCGCAGCGGCCCGCCGAACGGACCCGAGTAGATCTCGGCGGGATACCTCGAAAAGTTCGTGATGTAGAACCAAAAGTCGTACAGGCTCTGATTGCGACCCATGTGGATCGTCGCTGCTGCGAGCATGATCACGAAGCCATAAAGGATCGCCACGCCGCAGACAATCAGCAGCGGGTAGAGCAGCCAGGCGACGGGAGGCGGCGGATGGTCGAGCCGGGGCACGGCCCACGCCAAGAGTCCCACGCCGACCAGCCCGTTGGCCAGCGCCGAGAAGTCGACCCGGTGCATCGACAGCAGAAACTGCGCATCGAGTGGCTGCACGAGCACGCCATCGAGGCCGCCGGTTCGCACCATCTCGGTGAGTTCCTCGGCGCTCGGCATGAAGAGGGCCTGCACGATCGAGTTGATGATCAGCCCGGTCGCCACGAACGCAAAAAAAGGCTCCTTCGACCAGCCCGTCCCCTTGCCGATCTCGGCGGTGAACGTGAAGACGAGCAGGTAGAAGGCCAGGTTCATCGACATCCAGCCCAGGCTCGTCAGGCATTCGAGGATGAAGTTGGCACGGAACGTCATGTCGCGAACGAGACAGGCCCGCGCAAACGTCAGAAAAATGGCGAAGTAACGACTCACGTCAGCCTCCGAACGCGCTGTAGCGGCGTGTGCCGCGCCACCAGGCGATGCGGCATGCCACCGCCATCACCACGACCCAGGCAGCCTCGATCGCCAACGACCACACGAGCTTGTCGCCGTGGACCTTCCCCAGCCAGACGGCCGACGAGAAATAGGCGGTGTATTCGAAAGGCAGCCAGTGAACGACGTCGGCAAGGCTCACTCCCGCGATGCCGGTCGGCACGCCGTCGAGGAGGTCAATCGGGAACATGTGGCCCGAGAGCAGGTATTGCACGAGCATGTAGCCGAAGACGATGCTCGACACCTCCATGAACCAGAAGCCGAGCATGCCGAGCGTGGCCTCCATGAAGAACCCGAGCAGGAAGGAGAGCACGAGCGACGTCACAAAGGCCGCGATCGTGATCGCATCAGGCACGGGCGGAAAGTAGCTGCGGCAGAGCACGAAGACGCCTGCGAAGGGGAGCACGGCCACGGCGTAGTAGACAAGCTTGTGGGCCACCCGAGCGGCGAGCAGGAAGGAGACATAATCGACCGGCTGGACGAGAAACTTCTTGACGGAGCCGTCGCGGACGCTGCGGGCGATGCCGGTGGAGAGTCCCGGCATGCTGGAAAAGGCGCGGGTGAGCATCGTGAGAAGGTAGTAGGCGACGATGTCGTTTCGCGTGTAGCCGGCGATGTCGGTCTTGGTCGTGGCCCCGAAGACGGCCGTCCAGAGAAAAACCTGCGTGACGATCGGCAGGAATCGCATCAGCGTGCCGAGGGCGAAATCGCCGCGGTAGACCAGCCGCTCCTCGAGGCTGATCTTCAGCATCATCCACCAGGTCCGGAGGCCCTGAAACGGCGACGCGGGTCGGATGATGACCTCGCTCATGACGCATGCTCCGCAGCCGTCGCCGCATCGCGGGCGTCCGACCGAAAGAGTTCGGCGACGATCTCCTCGAGTGGCACGTCCTCCACGGAGACATCGCGGACACCGGCCGACCCGAGAATGGCCGGGAGCACCTCGGCGATGCGATGGCGGTCGATCCGCATGATGACCTGCGGTCCGCGGCACTCGCAGGGAAAGCCGAACCGCTCGATCGTCGCCTGGTTCGGTGCCTCGTCGAGGTCGAGCGTGACGATCTTGTGCGTCGTGAAGCGGTCGACGATCTCGGCCAACGAGCCGTCGTAGAGGATGTCGCCGCGGGTGATCACCACGACCCGCTCGCAGAGGGCGGCCACGTCCTTCATGTAATGCGTCGTCAGCACCACGGTCATTCGCCGCCGTGACTGGACGCCGCGGAGAAACTCGTGGATCGTGTGCTGGGCGACCACGTCGAGGCCGATGGTGGGCTCGTCGAGGAAGAGCACTTCGGGCTCGTGGAGCAGCGCTGCCACGAGCTCCAGCTTCATCCGCTCGCCGAGCGAAAGCTCGCGAACCGGCTGGAGGATCAGCCGCCGCACGTCCAACATGTCCACGAGCTCGTCCCGCGTCCGCTCGAAGCGAACG
>JAUMAF010000079.1:0-36974 GCA_032117045.1 Pirellulales bacterium
CTCCGGCCGGCAGCCTTGCCAGCAGTTGTCGGGGCTGCCGATGAACGAGTGAGCCTGACTCACCCGGGCATCGAACGCCTCGGATCCCACCTGGTAATCGAACTCGTTTGGGCGTCCACGGTTCCGAGCGAGCGAGGTGATCCTTCACCCCGGTCCCTTCTCACGGACGCCCCGAGTTATACGGCCGAGTTCTGAAGACGGTTCATGGACAACTGGGATTCTTGAGTGATTTTCAATTGCCCGCTCCAAACGGACCCCGGAAAAGCAGGCTGTAAACTCTTTTCAGGAAACGACTTAGGACTCTTTTATCGGCGGCTGTCTGGTCGCGTTTGGGACGTTTGGCGATCACGATGCCCTGGGAAACCAGGGTTTTCTGTGGGACGACAGTTGGGCAGTTGGCGGTTTGGCGGTGCCCACGGACGCTCCTCGGACGGATGACTGGGCAGAGTGGAGGTGAGGCGGCGCGGCCCGGGCAGTCGGAAAGCGGCCGGGCGGCATCCTGAGCCGACATACATCCGAGGAACGGATTGGACATGGATGTGGAGTCGTCTTCCACCGCGGAGGGCTCGAACATGGCACGGCGATCGATCTGCGGGCTGCTGGTGATCGTGGCGGCTGCCACGACCCTTTTTCGGGTCGCGACCGCCGACGAACCGGAGGTCCCGGCAACGGCCGACGTCGTGAGCGAGACCCAGGCAGCGGCTGAGGCCGTCAGTGCCCTCGGGGACGCCGCGATCGAGCCGCAGTCCGATATCGCCGCCGATGACGGGGATGAGTCCGAACCCTCCGCGGTTGCAGACGTCTCCGATTCCATCGATCCTGATTCCCTTGCGGCTCCGCCGCCGGCCGCTGAGCCGCCGGTGGATCGGGTGCGGGCCACCATTGACGTCAGTGGCGAACTCTTTGCGCCGGCTGGCCGGGATGCCCCGCCGATCCGCCGTCCGATCGTGGTCGCCGGCCGCTTCGACTTCATCGAGAGGCCGCTTGCCTCCGCAGACGAGCACACCGTTGAACGGCAGTATGCCGATGCCGCTGCCGATCTTCAGATCGACGGCCAGAAGCAGCGGATAACGCTTCCCGAGGATGCCCGGGCCGTCCGGATCGTGCTGCGGGGCACCACGCCGGCACCCTCGTTGGAGCGGGGGTTTCTCTCGCGCGAGGAAATGGATCTGCTCGAGATGCCGTTCGATCCGCTGCTGATCGATGCGTTGCGGCCCCCGGCAGCGGTGGCCGTCGGCGATTCGTGGTCCATTGCCGGTGACGTGACCGCAGGGGTGCTCGCGATCGACACGGTCGAATCGGGCAGCCTCGAGGCCAGCCTCGAAGCGGTGGAGGATGGCCGCGCGACGGTCAAGCTCGCTGGGATCATCGACGGTGCGGCCGATGGTGTGCCGACCCACGTCACGGTCGAGGGCTCGTTCACAGCGGCCGTCGATGATGCAGCGGCTGACCCCATCACGTTCACGGGACGGATCGCACACCTGGTCGTCACGCTCCGTGAACGCCGCGAAGCGAGTCATGTGGCGCCGGGCTTCGATGTGGAGGCTCGCGTGGTGATTGCCCGCGCGGCAGTGGCGACCGCCGGCGACGATGAGTCGCCGAGGGTCGCGCTGCCGGCAGTGGCATCCGCCGACGCCACGATGCCGCGTCGCCAGGGAGTGGGCCGCCCCGGGCTTGTCTGGCAACGGGATGTCGCCAGACGCTACGACCTCGTCCACGACGAGCGGTGGCGGGTCATCGAGGATGGCGCCGAAGGGCTCGTGATGCGATTCGTCGATCACGGCGCGCTCGTGGCCCAGTGCTCCATCACCGCGTTGCCGCGGTCGTCGGCCCTCTCGCCCCCTACGATCGCCGAGGTCGAGCGAGACATCGAGCGGTCGTTGGCGGGTCAGTTCGCGCGGATCGAGCATGCCTCGGAGGCGACGCGGAGCGACGGCGTGCGGATCGTCCGCGTGGTGACCAGCGGGCGGGCGGGAGATCTGCCGTTTCGATGGATTCACCATGTGCTGACCGACGCCGCCGGCCACCGACTCGCGGTGACCTGCATGCTGGAAGAGTCGCTCCAGAAGCGGTTTGGGGCCGCGGACCGCGACCTGGTGGATGGGATCATGTTTCCCGCAGAGGTGGCCGAGTCGACGCCGGAAACCGTCGATGCCGAGGGGCCTCCCGCAGACCGTGAGGCCCGGTTGCCCGCGGAATCCCGGACGCCTTGACGCTGCCGGTTTTCACGGCGACACTCTCGAGGCTGCGGCAATTGCCTCGCGACCTGCTCGAGGGGCCTCGCCGGCAGCGACATTCTGACCAGGAGAGCCGCCGGCCCGCGGTGCGAGGATTGCGATTCATCCCGGCCGGCGGTCTCTGATTCCGCGGCGGGAGGCGTAAGCCATCGAGAAGCAGCATCGCATCAACGAGCAGATCCGGATCACCCCGATCCGGGTGATTAACGCCGAGGGCGGACAACTCGGCATCATCCCGACCGAGGAGGCGATGAGCCTCGCGCGGGAGGCCGGTCTGGACCTCGTCGAGGTGGCTCCCAACGAGAAGCCGCCCGTCTGCCGAATCATGGACTTCGGCAAGTTCAAGTACCAGCAGAAGAAGAAGCATCACAAGACCCACGTTCACCACGCCAAGATCAAGGAGATCAGGCTTCGTCCGAAGACGGGCGAGCACGACATCGAGTTCAAGGTCAACCAGGCGAAGAACTTCCTCCTCCACAAGGACAAGGTCGTCGTCTCCGTCGTCTTCCGGGGCCGCGAACTGGCCCACATCGACGAGGGCCAGCGGGTGATGAAGGCGATCGTCGAACAACTCGATCCGGTCAGCAAGATTGAAGCACCCCCGCAGCAGATGGGTCGCCGCCTCGTCTGCACGCTCTCTCCCCGATAGCCCTGCCGCCCACGTTCTCACTGGTTTTCATTCACAGCCACTGACTCAAACCATCGACTGAAGGAGTTTCGCCATGCCAAAGCAGAAGACCCACAAGGGCGTCAAGAAGCGTTTCCGGATCACCGCCACGGGCAAGGTGAAGCATCGCCGCGCCGGCACGAGCCATCTTCAGGTTCGGCTCACCGCCAAGCGGAAGCAGAAGCTTCGTGGCACGGGCGTGCTGGCCGAATCCGACGTGCATCGCATCCACGACGCGCTCGGCAAGTACAGCTACTGATCCGAGCGGCGCGTCTCGAGCAGCGCGTCTGGGGCCGGTCGGCTTGTACGGACAACCCGCCTGATGCTGAGGAGCCGGTCGGAGGGCACGCACAGACGGCGGGAATCTTTGCGACTCACGGATGATTCCCGGTCGGCCAGCGGGCCATCCTGTAGCAAAATCCCCGGCGTCGAGCATACCCACCGCCGGCGAACCAATCCGGCAAGGCTTCAGTCGCGCAACGCTCGATCCGCATTCCCCGCGGCCTCACGGCCGGTCGGCTTTTCCAGACCACGCCCCATGGAAACCATCGGCATTTCGAGGATGCCCTTGCAATTCCCGCGATTCACGCCAGATTTTACGGTTCTCCTGACCCGGGCCGCGAGGCCCCCAACCGTTCAAGGTTTCTGAGCCATGCGTACTAAAAGCGTCGTTCCCCGTCTGCGTGCCAAGAAGCGTCTCTTCAAGCGGGTGAAGGGCTCCGTCGGCGGTCGCCGCCGCCTGCTTCGCACCGCCAAGGAATCGATCATCCGCGCCGGCGTCTACGCCCGTCGCGACCGCCGTCGCAAGAAGCGGGATTTCCGGCGTCTCTGGATCGTGCGACTCAATGCCGCCTGCCGCGAGCGGGGCTTCCGCTACAGCCAGTTGATCGCCGGCCTCGCCAAGATCGGCTGTGAACTCGATCGTCGCACGCTGGCCGAGATGGCCGTGCTCGATCCGACTGGATTCGACGCGATCGCCGCCGAGGTCCGCAAGGCGCTCGCATTGCCGGAGCCGGCCGCGGTCGCGTAACGCCGTGACAGCCGTTTCGCTCGATTCGTTCCGCGCCGATCTCGAGCGTCTCCGCGCCGATGCAGAGGCTGCACTCACCGGGGCAGCCAAGGCGGCCCGCGTGGAGTTTCTCGGCGCCCGGAGCGGCCGCCTGAAAGACATTCAGAAGTCGCTCGGCGGGCTGGCCATTGCCGACAAACCCGCCGGTGGCCGCCACTTCAACGAGGCCAAGAACGCGATCACCGCCTGCTTCGAGGCGGCTCAGTCGCGAGTCTCCGCCGAGACGTCGGCCGCCACGATCGCATCGATCGATGTCACGCTGCCGGGCACGCCGGTGCGGTTGGGCCATCTCCATCCGCTCACGCGGACGATCCGCCGTGTGCAGGAGATCATGGGGCGGCTCGGTTTCGAGAGCGTTGATGGTCCGGAGGTCGAAGACCAGTGGCATAACTTCGAGGCCCTGGCGATCAGTGCCGAACACCCGGCCCGTGATCCGCTCGACAACTTTTACCTGGCCGTTGCCCGTGGGGCCGATCCGCTGCTTCTGCGGTCGCAGACGAGCACGGTGCAGATTCGCGTCATGGAGAATCGCGAGCCGCCGCTGCGGATCGTGTCGCTTGGCCGCGTCTATCGGCCCGATACCGCCGATGCCACGCACTATCCGATGTTTCACCAGGTGGAGGGTTTACTGGTCGAGCCTGGCACCACGATGGCGCATCTCAAGAGCGTGCTGCGACTGTTCGCCTCGAGCTTTCTCGGCGGCGATGTCCGGGTGCGGTTCCGTCCATCGTTTTTCCCGTTTACCGAGCCCAGCGTCGAGGTCGACATGGAATGGGGCGGCCGATGGGTCGAGATGGGAGGGGCCGGCATGGTCGATCCCGCGGTGCTCGAGGCCGTGGGCTACGATCCCGACGCCGTGTCGGGCTTTGCCTTCGGTCTGGGCGTGGAGCGGATCGCCGCCCGCCGCTATGGCGTGGACGACATCCGCGACTTTTATCGCAACGACGTCAGGTTTCTGAGGCAGTTCTGAGCCCACCATGATCATCTCGACCAACTGGCTGGCGGATTACGTGCAGGTGCCGGGGGCCGTCGACGACCTTGTCGAACGGCTGCTGATGTCGGGGCTCAACCACGAGTCGACCACGTCGGTGGGGAGTGATACCGCCGTGGAGATCGAGGTCACGAGCAACCGACCCGACTGCCTCGGGCACATCGGCGTGGCCCGGGAGGCCGCGGTGCTCTTTGGTCGCCCGCTGCACGTGCCCGACCCCCGGCCGCTCGAGGGCGTGGGCGACGCGGCCGCGAGAGTCGCCATCGAGATTCGCTCGCCGGAGATCTGCCCGTGCTACACCGCGCGGGTGATCCGCGGTGTGCACGTGGGGCCAAGCCCCGCGTGGCTCGTCGATCGTTTGGCCACGGTCGGCATCGCGAGCGTGAACAACATCGTGGACGTCACCAACTACGTGATGCTCGAATGCGGCCAGCCGCTGCATGCCTTCGATCTCGCGAAGCTCCGGGGCGGCCGGATCGTCGTGCGTCGTGCGGCGGAGGGCGAGCCGTTTACCGCCATCAATCACAAGACGTACACGCTCACCGAGCGGATGTGCGTGATCGCCGATGCCGAGCGGCCGGTGGCTCTCGCCGGCGTGATGGGCGGGGCCGACACCGAGATCGGTCCGGCCACGACCGACGTGCTCATCGAGTCGGCCCAGTTCGCGCCGCTGCCTGTGCGGGCCGCCGCCCGGGGTCTCGTGCTCTCGAGCCCGTCGTCGTATCGCTTCGAGCGCGGCCCCGATCCGGCGATGGTGGAGTGGGCCAGCCGCCGGGCGGCTTCGCTGATCCTCGACGTGGCCGGCGGCACGCTCGATCGCGGCAGCGTGGTCGTGGGAGCGTTGGCCTCCGCACCGGCAATGATTCCCCTGGCCGCGGAGCGGGTGGGCGAGGTGCTCGGAGTCGATATCGCCGACGCGAGGCAGCGGCAGATCCTCGCCGGCCTGGGGTTTGTGGAGCAGCCTGGCAAGGCGGCCCACGACCATCGCTGGCGGGCGCCCACGTGGCGGCGCGACTGCTGGCGGGAGATCGACCTGATCGAGGAGATCGCCCGGGTCGAAGGCTACGGGCATGTTCCCGAGACCGTGACGATCGCGGCCCGGCCAATCGAGCTCTCGCATCGGGAGCAGACCGTGCGACGGACGGGCGAGGTGCTCGTGGCCGCCGGACTCTGCGAGGCGATGACGCGGAGCGTGGTGAGCGAGGCATTCGCGGCGACGGCCAGCCCCTGGGGTGACACTGCCCCGCTCGTGATCTCGCCGCCGCTCGTGCGCGGGGCCGACCGGCTCCGCCGCAGCCTGCTGCCGAGCCTGCTCGAGGCTCGAGCCGGCAATGCCGCCGTCGGCGTCATGGATGCCGATCTCTTCGAGATTGCCCGCGGCTACATCGCAGCGGCTCCAGCACAAGCCACCCCCAGCCTCGTTCCCGTGGATGAGCCGCTGCTGGCGTCGTTCGTGATCGGGGGCGATTTCGCCAGGGCCAAAGGCTTGGCCGACGCAGTGTTGGCGGGCCTCGGCCTCCAGGCAGCGGGTGTGCGGCTGGACTACCGTCCGCTCGTGATCGATCCCTTGGCGGCGGGCCGGGCCGCCGAGATCGTGCTCGAACGGAAGGGGCATGCGGCCTGCCGGATCGGCGTGGTCGGCGAGGTTTCGCGTGATGCCGCCGATCGATTCGGGCTTGCCGGCCCGACGGCGGTGGCCGAGATCCGACTGGATCAGCTCGAGTTTGCGGCCGCTCTCGAACGGCCCCTCGTGAAGCCGAGTGACTTTCCGGCGATGCAGCGGGACATCAATCTCGTCGTCGATGAGAGCGTGCGGTGGGGCGACGTCGATGCGGCGATCCGCACGGCCGCCGGGAGTCTGCTGGAAGACTGCCGCCTCGTGCAGGTCTGGCAGGATGCCGACCGGCTCGGGCCAGGGCGGAAGAGCCTGGTGGTCGCCCTCGCGCTTCGCAGTTCGGCCGGGACGCTCTCCGGCGACGAGGCTGGCCGGGTGGTCGATGCGGTCGTGGCGGCCTGCGGCCGCGAGGTGCACGCGGTGCTCCGCCGGTGAAGGAGCCACGAGCGATCACGACGGCGGCCCATGGGCACATGCTCACCAATGCCGCCGTCTGGTCGCCCGACTCGCGGTGGCTCGTCTACGACGTGAGATCGACGGCGGACGGAGCGGTCTTCGACGGCACTCGCATCGAGCGGGTCGATGTGGAGACCGGACGCATCGAGATGCTCTACGAATCAGTTCACGCCGCCTGTTGTGGCGTCGTCACGTGCAGCCCCGTGGATGATCGCGTGGTGTTCATTCGGGGGCCCGAGTGGCCGACGCCCGAGTGGTCGTATGCCGCGGCGCGGCGGCAGGGCGTGGTTGTCCGCACGTCTCGGCCCGGCGTGGCGGAGCATCTGGACGCCCGCGATCTCGTGCCCCCCTTCACACCTGGGAGCCTTCGGGGCGGCAGCCACGTGCACCTCTTCTCTCCCGACGGAGCCCTTGTGAGCTTTACCTACGAGGATGCCCTGCTCGACTCGCTGGCGGAGGCGGGGCGGCAGGGAAATCTTCGCGGCATTGGCGTCAGCATCTGCGGCCACGCGGTGAGCGTGTCGCACGGTCATCCACGAAACCACGACGGCTCCGCCTTCAGCGTGCTCGTCACGCGGCTTTGGGATCACCCCCGGCCCGGCAGCGACGAGATCTCGAGAGCCTTCGAGGAAGCCTGGATCGGGGTCGACGGCTACCTGCGACCGGATGGCTCCAGGCAGCGGCGGGCGATCGCCTTTCAGGGCCATGTGGTCACGCCCGCCGGCGAGACGATCAGCGAGGTGTTCGTCGTCGATCTGCCAGACGATCCGCGGCTGCTCGCCGTGGCCGGTGACGAACCGCTCGAAGGCACCGCCGCCACGAGGCCCGCCCCGCCCCGCGGTGTTTTTCAGCGGCGGCTCACGCACACGGCCCACCGCCGCCACCCAGGTATTCAGGGGCCTCGGCACTGGCTCCGTTCAAGTCCCGACGGTGGCCGCATCGCGTGTCTGATGCGAGACGACGCGGGCATCGTGCAGATCTTCACGTGCAGCGCGTCAGGTGGCGAGCCGGTGCAGGTCACCCGAAGTCCATGGGACATCGCCGGCGCCTTCAGCTGGAGCCCGAACGGTCACCGGATCGCCTGCATCGCCGACGGGAGCGTGTGGGTGGTCGATGCGACGAGCGGCGAGGGGCGCCGGCTCACGCCCGCGGTGCACGATCGGACCACGCCGAGGCCCGAGGCCTGCGTGTTTTCACCCGACGGCGGCCGGATCGCCTTCCTGAGGCACATGCCCACCGCTGCCACGGGCGTGGCCGGTGAATCCGGGGCCTTCAATCAGATTTTCGTCGTCGACGCGGCTGAGTGATACGAATCCTCGAGCGACCCTCGCCCGCGGCCTCACGGCCAGTCGGCTTTCACGGGCAGGAACTCAGCGAGGGGCTGCCCGTGCCCCGTAAGCCGGCGTATGACGACGAGCGCAGCCAGGATGGCGGAGCGATGTCGGCATCCGAGTGAGCGAAGGGCACGATGCCCGCAGCGAACGTCCGGCGACGGGGCATGGGCAGCCCCGAGCCGCGCACCAAGGCAGTCCGCGGCCTTACGGCCGGTCGGCTTTTACAGGAGTCCGCGGCCTTACGGCCAGTCGGCTTTCACGGGCCCGATTCACGCAAGACCGTCGGGCAACTGCTGTGCCGAACAGAATTGCCAAGGAGAGCTCGTCAGCGGTCGGCATACACGCGCGTGATCTCTTCCTTCGTGATTGGCGATGGCTGGTCGGCGCTCGTCAACTGCACCTGAATCCGCTGGTCACCGGCGCGGCGGCCGCGGGCCCGGATCCGAAACACGGCCTCCTCGGCCGGCGCGAGCTTCGCCAGCGGCTCGAAGGTGACGGTGAGGTTCTCGAAGCGATGCCCACCAGGGCCCTGGGCTTCGAGCGGCTCCAGATCGCCGAGCAAGGTCGCCACCAGCCGCACGCCCGTCGCCGGCTTGGTGCCCTGATTGCCCACGCGAACGACGTATTCGGTCACGCCTTCGACCTCGATGGGGTCCTCGCTGTCGACCACTTCGAAGGAGAGGGCGGCAAGCCCTTCAACATCGCAGGTGTGGGCCACCTGATCGGCGAGGCCGTCGGCGCTGCGCGCGGCGGCCACGATCTTCTGCGGGCCGAGTTCGACCGGCATCACGACGACCTCGACCGTGCCGGTCTCACCCGGCGGCAGTTCCTCGAGATTCCAGAGCACCCGGTGGGTGCGGTCGTCGTGCCAGCCGGCGTTGTTGGCCTTCACGAACTTCATGCCCGGCGGGAGTTGGGCGGCCAGTTCGATCGCCCGTGCCGGGGCCGTGCCCGCGTTGACCATCGCGATCGTGCAGGTCGCAGGCCGCTGGAGAAACCGCCGCAGCGGCATGTCCACCGCGATCTCGAGCGTGGGCGCCGTGACCTCGAGTGGCAGCTGATGCGCGACCTCGATCCCGCCGTCGGCCCGGGCCGCCAATCGGGCGGCGTGAACGCCCGGCCCGCGGGTTCCCAGCACGAGGTCGATCGTGCGCGACTCACCCGGCCGCAACTGGCCGACGTCGAACTCGAGCTCTGGCCCCGAGCGGTGCGAGACGTTTTCGGGCAGGAAGCCCTCGAGCACGACACCGGTTGCGACCCCGGTGCCGGGATTGGTCACCGTCACGGTCACTTGCATGTCGCGGCCGATGAGCACCGGTGGCGGGGGTGTGCACTCGATGCGGAGATCGGGCTTCGTGGACCGCGACCGCACCGAGGCGTCAGCTCGGAAGTTCACGCTTGCGACGCTCCCGATCTCCCCCTCGACCTGTGGCATGACTTCCATCGTCACCACGGCCTGCCCGCCGGGAGGCAGGGTGCCGAGCGCCCAGGCGAGTGCCCCGTCGGCCTCGCCCGAGGCCTGACTGACGGGGCTGGCCGGCGGCGTGGTGGTGATGAGCGCCGTGCCCTGCGGAACGGCATCGCGGAGCACGACCTCGTGGGCGACCGCGCTGCCGATGTTGCGCACGATGATCTCGTAACGAGCCGCCTTCCCGACAGAGATTTCTCGGGGTCCGCGCTTCTCAACAGAGATTTGCGGCGTCTGCACCCCCTCGAGTTGCATTGGCCCAGGCCGGCCCTGGCCGATGGCGCGGGGAGGTTCTGGCCGGGGCCCGGCGGAAGGGGCGAACTCGGGATCGTCGTCGGCCATGTCTCGGGCGGCGATCGGCGGCGCGGAGGCGAACGGTGAGCCAGCGGCACCGGGCGGCGGGGCGGCGACGGGCGGCTCGGTAGCCATCGCGGCCGCGGTGAAGCCGGCGTTGCCGGATACAGCGAAAGCTGGCGGTGGAGACGACTCATGGGGTGGGAGCGGCGCGGGCGGCATGGGCGGCACGGGCTGCTGGGCAAACGCCGAAGGAGCGGCGCCGAAGGCCGCGGCGGCAGGGGCCGCTGGCAGAGGTGGCTCCGGCGCCGGCGCTGCGAGGTCGCCCGGATCCTCGGGAAGCGGCTCGTTCACGGTCGGCATCGCGGGCGGGCGTGGTGCGTCCATGACGTCGGTGGCGGCTGCGGTCGAATCGGCGGGCGGGGCCGTGCTCTCCCCGCTCTCCGGCGGCAGATCGGGCGACGAGAACCGTGAAAACCTTCCGGATGGATCATTCGATTCGCCCGAGGTCGGCACGACCGCGTCGGGCATGTCGAGGGACGCGGGCTGCGTGGGATAGTCGGCGGGCGATTCACCGTCCAAGGCCGCGTTTTCTCCTGCGGTCCGCGGCTGCCAGCGGTCATTGGCCGCTGCGGAACTGACGGGAATGGCGTCATCGACGAACGGCAGCATGTCAGGCGGGCCAACGTCGCGATGGCTGGCGGCGCTCGTGTCCGGGACTGGCGGCTGGTCGGGTTGCCCGGTGGCTGGGTCATCCTCGGCGGCCGCGACGATGGCGGGTTCCTCGCCCAGATCATCAGGGCGAGGTGCACGCCCAATGCCCAGTGCCCACACCAGACCGAAACCGACCACGGCACAGACAATGCTCCCGACGATTGCCGACAGGTTCGACTGCCTTGGCGGCACCACGAGATCCTGACGTGATGCGGTCGGGGCTGGCGATGCTGGTGACGCGACGGACATGACGACGACCCTCGTTGGCCTGGAGACACCGCACGGCCGGGGCGGAACCCCGGCGCCATGCGGGGGAGTAGCAGAGGCGGGAACGGTGGAGAAGGTCAGTCGCCGGCCGCGAGAAACGGCGGAGTTGGCGGCCTTCAGGCAACCTTCACGACCTGGTGAAGCTGGAAGTGAAACTTGCCCAGCTTGCCGCCGTAATTCCCCGCCGAGATCGCGGGAATCTTCGGCCCCACGGCCGCGCGGATGCCGACCGCCATGGCCGCGGCCACGGCCTCTTCGTGGGTGCCGTCGATCACGATCTCGAGGCAGCAGGTGGCGTCGGGATGCAGGCTCGACGGCTCGCGGCCCACGAGTCCTGGACAGAACGCCTCATTCGTGGAGGCCCGTAGGGACTCGTATCGGGAGCCTACTTTGCTTCCGGACCGCACGACGCCCCCCGGAAACGGCGTGATCGTGCCCGGCACGGTGGCGACCGCATCGACCGCACGGCGGGCCGCGTCGAGCGCGGCTTCGAGCGACCGCGCTTGGATGATGAAGTTGCCCCCTCCGATGCCCTTCGCCACGCCAGCCGTCTCCTCGACCAGAAACTCCCCGTCCATGACGGGCACCCGCCAGAATCGCCGCCCGTCGATGACCTTTGTTTTCTCGTGGCCATCGCCAAAAAACCGCACGTGTCCGCCGACGGCGATGCGGTCGATCTCGGCCGGTAGGCCGTCAAAAACCGCGGTCGTGGGGCAGGTGAGCAGACACTGCGCGACGCGGTTGGCAGCCGCCTTCCCGAGGGCCTCGGCTGATTTTGCGAACAGCAGCACCACCGCTCCGGGCCGGCCATCAGGGGTGTCGTGGGCGGGGATCAGCCGCTCGACGCCGACCTCGGCATCGCATCCGATCACGCTCGTGCCGTAGCCGCACGTCGCCCGCAGGGCCGCGTCGAGCCAGTGGGCGTCGTGCGCCGTAACGACGAGTCGGCAGCAGCGCAGCCGAAAAGCCTCCGCGAAGGTGTCGACGATCTGTGTGGGGCCGATGAGCATGCGGGGTTACTCCTTGCAGGCACGCAAGCGTATCGGGCGGTCGTTCGGGGGAATACAGGTGTTCCCGCATCGCATGATCGCGTATCTTACGGTGCCTTGCCGCGGCGTCGGGTTTCGCGGCCTTCTGTTCGTTCCGTCGGGAAGGATGCCGCCGATGTTCTCGCTTTTCCTCTGGGTGATTCCCCGTTCGCCGTGGTCGGTGCAGCCTTCAAGGCAGGCGATGATCGCGAGCCTGTTCGTCCTTCTGTCGGCCGCGGTAGCGACCGTTTTGGCCGTGGAGGGCGATGTCGGGGTCGTGGCGGCTCCGACGCAGCCCCTGCCGCTTGCCGAGCTGGGTGTCGCCATCGTGCCGCACGACGCAGCCTTCTTGTCGTCGTCGCTACGGCTCCGCGAACAGTATGAACGGATCGTGACGAGCAACGCCTTCGCCGCGATCAAGGCGCTTCCCGCCGTTCAGCGGGCGATCGACTCGTTCGAGGAGCAGCGTTCCACTCCGGGGAGTCCCTTTTCGACATTCGACATCTTCATGCAGCTTCCCGAGAACGAAGAGGCCGCCGAACTCTTGGCCGACATGGTGGCTACCGACACCTTCGTCTACGGCGAGCCCTCGTGCGTGGCATTCTGGCGGCTCATGAGGAAGCTGGTCGAGTCGCAGCAGCGGGCCGGCCTCGGAGAAGTCGGCGTGGGCGAAACGCCCACCATCGATGAGGATGAGGATGAGGACGAAGATGAAGACGAAGATGAAGACGAAGATGAAGACGAAGATGAAGACGATTTAGAGATGGATTTCGCCGCCGAGTTGGATGGATCGCTCGATGGCGGCCGGTCGGCACGACAAATGCTCGAGACGCTTGCCGACAACCTTGACCTGCTCGTCGTGCCCGACGTCGTCTGGGGCTTCAAGACCACGAAGCGCGATGTCGGCATCGATCAGGTCAAGCGCATCGAGGTGTTGGCGACGCTGATGCTGCAGGCCGATCCTGATCTGGCGAAGGCGTTCGAGCGACGAAAGGTGGCCGGGGGCGAGGTGCTCACCTTCACGCTCGATGGAAAAAGCTTGCCTCTGGAGGATCTTGAAAGGGAAGTGTCGGCGACGACCGGCGACGACGAGTTGACGAGTCGGGTGTTCGCCAGGATCCGCGAGATCGATGTCGTCGTTGCGGTCGGCCTGCTTGGCGACTGGGTGATCCTCTCGATCGGTGACTCCGTCGATCATCTCGACAAACTCGCGGTTCCCGGAAGCGACAAGCAAGGCCTGCTGACGCTGCCGGCCTTCAAACCGTTGCTCGAGCATGCTGACAAGCCGCTGACGGGCGTTTCGTACATCAGCGAGCCTCTGAGCGAGGCGGTGAGCGCTTCGCGATCCGATATCCAGACGATGCTGGCAGCAGTCGATCAACTCGGCGACTCGGCAGAGCTGCCCGAAGCGGCGCAGGACGAGATTCGTGGTCTCGTGTCGCGGGCAGCTGACGGATACGACTCGCTGCTGCCCGATCCCGGTCCCTGGATGGCGTTCTCGTTTCTGGCCGAACGGGGCTATGAGGGCTATGTCTGGGACTGGTCGCGGAATCAGCCCTTTGATGGCTCGCGGCGACTCGACCTCCTCGAGCACGTCGGCGGCGCTCCCCTGGGCGTGTATGTGTCGCGAATCAAGTCGAATCCGGAGGCGTGTGCCGCCGCGCTGGATCTGGCTGGGTCGGCCTGGACGTTATTCGGCACCTATGGCCGGCCCCAACTGAACGACGAGGTTCGGGAGAAGTTCGACGCCTTCGCGGAGCACATCGCTCCCCTGGGCGTGAAGGCCTCGACGGTGCTCACCGACAAGATCATGAAGGGATTGGCAGATGGCCAGATCGGCTTCGTGCTCGACGCCAAGGGGCGGACCAAGAGACTGCAGGCCGAACTGCCTGCGTCGCCGGATCCGCTTCCGATCGTCGAGCCGGCCATCGTGCTGCCACTCGACGATCCGAAGCTGTTTCGTGAAGGCCTCAGCGACCTGTTCGTGCTGGCCGACGAACTAACCGACGCCATCCGAGAGA
The DNA here is from genome assembly GCA_032117045.1 of Pirellulales bacterium. Classification (GTDB taxonomy): domain Bacteria; phylum Planctomycetota; class Planctomycetia; order Pirellulales; family UBA1268; genus QWPN01. The sequence goes on from JAUMAF010000079.1 coordinate 14,162, forward strand.
TCGATCCCGATGCCGTGCCCGAGGGCTATCGCATTCCGGAGCCGGAGAAGGCCAAGGCCGACGATGGAACGATCTGGTCGTGGAAACTGGTCAATAGCCGGCTCGATGAGCAGCTCGCCCCGGCGATCGGCGTCGGTGAGAAGGCCGTCGTGTTTTCACTCGTGCCGAAGCAGGCCGGACGCATGCTCGTGGAGAATCGGCTGGAGACGGGCTCGCAGTTGACCACGTTCGACGAGCCGCTCGTGGCGGCCGCCGCCGTCGACTGCGCCGGACTCATCGACGTGCTCAAGCCGTGGGTCGTGTATCTCACGCGGTATGGCTGCGTGCAGGAGCGGGATGGGTCGGTCGATCCCGAATCCGAACTGACCGCGGCAGATGAGAACGACCAGGCCAAGGAGGTGCTCGAGCACGCGGCGGTGGTGCTCGAGGCATGCAAGTCGTTACGGGCGGCCGTCGCCGAGACCGGCTTCCGCGACGATGCCCTCGTGACCCGCTGGCGCAACGTGATCCGCGACATGCCGGCGAAGTGACCGCCGAGTTCAGCCCCGTGCAAGCCGGCCGGCCGCGGGCCGCCGCGGTGCGCGGCTCAGGGCTGCCCGTGCCTCGTCGCCGGACGTTCGCTGCGGGCATCCATGCCCTCCGCTCACTCGGATGCCGCCGGCGCTTCGGCATCCTGCCTGCGCGTGGCGTCATACGCCGGCTTTGGGGCACGGGCAGCCCCTCGCTGAGTTCAGCCCCGTGCAAGCCGACCGGCCGTCAGGCCGCGGATCAGGACGTCGCCACCCGGACGGGTGACGTCCTCGATGACGAGGGGCGGCGTGACAGGGAGAACGGTGCCGGTCCCAGCCGGGCCGCCGAGCATCTTCGGCGCGATAAACGCCCACACCTCGTCCACCGCGTCGGCCGCGAAGAACGTGCCCAGGAGTTCGGAGCCGCCCTCGACGAGCAGGTTGGTCAGGCGGCGCCGGCCGAGTTCGTCCAGCAGGTGGCCCACGCGAGCGTTGCGGTCGGGATCCTCATCCCTCCAGATCTCGACCCCGGCCGCTGCCAGCGCTGCGATCCGCTCGCCCGGGGCCGCGGGGCCGACCGCGACCAGCACGGGCGTCTCGCGGGCCGTTCGCACGAGCTGGCTCGTGAGTGGCAGCCGAGCCAGGCTGTCGAACACGATCCGCAGGGGCTGCCGTGGTCCTGCGGGGGCGTTTGCGGTGCGGACGGTGAGCAGCGGATCGTCGGCGAGGGCCGTACCGATGCCGATCGCAAGGGCGTCGATCCGACTGCGAAGGTCGTGGACGAGCGCTCGCGACTCAGGAGATGAAATCCAGCGGTCCTGCCCGGCCGCCGCCGCGACGCGCCCGTCGAGGCTCATCGCCCACTTGGCGATCACCCACGGCTGGCCACGCATGACGAGCTTCCGAAACGGAGCCGTCAGCCGGATCGCCTCCGCCTCGCAGAGGCCCGCCTCGACCACGACACCGGCCCGGCGCAAGGCGTCGATGCCGCGACCCGCGACCTCGGGGAACGGATCGGTGGCGGCCACCACCACCCGGGCGATCCCGGCGGCCAGGATCGCATCGGTGCATGGCGGAGTCTTGCCGTGATGGCAGCAGGGCTCGAGCGTCACGAAGAGCGTGCCGCCGCGGGCGGCTGGCCCAGCTGCCGAGAGCGCGACCACCTCGGCATGCGGCCCGCCAAAGTACTCATGCCAGCCTTCGCCGATGATCCTCCCCCGATCGCCGGCGGCGGTGATGACCGCGGCCACCTGGGGATTCGGCTCCACAAACCCGCGACCCCGCACCGCGAGTTCCACGGCCCGCCGCATCACCGCCTCGTCGCCCGCCGTAAAAGTCATGGCTACCATGCCGCGTTCTTCGTGGGCCGCCCTCCCGGCCGCGGTCGCGACCGACCGCTCGATCACGTCGGCGTCCAGATGACCTTCTTCTCGCCCGACGGGCCGGGAGTCTCGCCCCCCGGCGTCCAGAGTTTGCCGGCCTCGCTCGCTCCCGTCGCCGGCATCGCCCCAGCACCGCCTGCCGCGGCCGTGCCGGCCCCCGCTCGCCCCGCGAGCGCCGACAAGTCGACGCCGGCCTCCATCAGCACCTCCGCAAAGGCCTGCAGCACCTGCTGGTCACGGGCATGCTCGCGGCGGACATGCTCCAGAAGCCGCATGATCTCCGCCTCGTCGCCCCGCTGCATCCGCACCCGGAGTTCCGCGACGTCGAGCATGCCGTCATTGGCCTTGAGCGTCGCGGCGAGCGTCCGGAGTTGGGCAATGAGTTCGAGCTTTCGCAGGCTCGACGTGGCTCGGTCTTCGAGCACCCCAAGCGCTTCCCAGCGGTCGGCGGGAGTGGCGTCGGCCCGGGTGGCGAGTTCCTCGGCGGCTCGTTCGGCGGCTCGTTCGAAGCCGGCATCGAGCGCGGTCACGAACACACCCCTGAGCTCGTCGAGATCGAGCCGATGCATGTCGAGCCGATGCCACCGCATCGGAGGCAATCCCTCCTCGAGCGGCTTCGTCGATTCGATCACCGTGGGCTTCGGCATGCCGAGGCGTTCCCGCATCGAGGTCCAGGCATCGCAGGCGTCGGGCCGCCGCGACGTCGCCTCGCCTTCGGTGATGAGCGCGTCGACCCGCTTCGCACCCTGCGGATCGCGGAGCGCCTCGCGGGGCGTCTTGCCGAGCAGTTCGGGGAGCGGCGTATCGGGCCAGATGGCGAGGAAGCGGTCCCAGAGGGCCTTCCGCTGTTCATCGAGAATCGTGTCGAAGACCGAAGGGCTGCCCGGGGCCGCAGCCACGGGAGCCGCACTCGGCGGACGCATGCGGAACTGGCTGCCCATCAGCCAGTTGGTGGGCGACGTGGCCGGCAAGGCCTCTCCCCCCTGGGCCGCAGCAAACGCGCAGCCCAAAAGGCTCTCGACAATCGGCCGGGCGGCATCAATGTCGACCGCGAAGCCCTGCAGGATCGCCTCGGGCTCGCGGTCGGTCTGCCGACCGAAGATGAGGAGCGTGGCCAGGAGCCTTGCCGGGTTGCCGTCGTCGTAGACCCGCCATGCCGACCGCGGTGGCACGGCGCCTCGCGACACCCACTGGCCGCGATCGAACGCCGCCTGGTCGTAATGCGGGGCGTGGCGGATCTTGTCTTCGACGAGTTCGAGCGCCGTGGTGCCCTCCTCGCCGGCCGGTGCGGCCAAGGGGGCCACGCGGCTCGCGAAGCGGACCAGCGGCGAGCGGTCAGGGTCGGCCTCGTTTTCGAGTGCGATGGCGCGGCCCATGGCCTCGACCGCGTCGTCGTCTGTCGCGCCTGCCATCCGCGCCACTGTGGCCCAGGCCTCCGACGCCTCGAACGGCAGGGCGAGCATTTCGCAGACGATCGCGATGTTGGTGAACAGCGGCCGCGAGTCGCCGGCCACGCCCTTGAGGCTGCGAAACCCGGTCAGCGCTTTCGAGAGCCGCCAGTCGCGTGCCTGCTTGATCGCGGTGTCGAACTCCGCCCGCCAGGGCGACTCGCCGGGAAGGTCTTCGAGCCGCACCCGGGTGCGGAGCGCCGGCGGCACGCCCGAGGAGCCGACGAAGGCCGCGAGCATGCGCCGCTCATCCTCGGTGCCGAGCGCAGCGTCGACGAGCCAGTCGACGATGCCCTGGGCAAAGCCGGTGTGCCCCGTCTGTGCCGCGGCTTGCACGAGCGTGGCGGCGATCCGCACGAGTTCCTCGGAGATCTGCCGTGCCTCGCCCTCGGACGCATCGCGGGCCCGATCCCGGGCCTTGTCGAAGCCGGCCGCCGCCTCCTGCATCCGTCCGGAGATCGCATCGGTCACCGCGGCCTGCCCGAGCGCGAGCGGATTCTGAGGAAAGGCATCGAGGAAGGCCTGGCTGCTGGTCACCGCCTCCGCATAACGCTTCGACGCCAGTTCGAGCTTCGTGCGCGTCGCCATCAGGCAGGCGCGGCCGGGGGTCCGTTCCTCGAGTCGCTTGACCTGATCGAGCGCCGCCGAGATCTGATCTCCCTCGATGAGCGTGTCGAGTTGTTCGAGGTCGCCCATCAGATCGGCGCAGCAGAACTTGATCTTCTTGCCGGTGCCGCCGGGACAGGGAGCGTACGTGTCGATCGCCATGCGTGCATGCTCTCCGGAGCGCCGAGAAAAACCACCAGGAAAAACCACCGCGAAAAACCAGAAAAACTCCCCTGAAATGTACCAGAGGCAGATGGCCGTGAAAGTCGTGCGGCGGGTTGCCCCGCAGCGACAACCTCTGCATACTCTCTCCAAGTGGCGCACGGTTGGCGGCCGGATGCGCCCGAGGCTCGATTCGTGCAGCAGCCCCGTATCATCATCGTCGATTCCGCCGGCGGCTCCGCCCTGCCCTACGCGAGGATCGCGGCCCGCCTGCAGCCGCTCGAGGTGCGGGTCGAGACATCGCTCGACAAGGCGCTCGCCACGCTGTCCCGCGACTCCTGGGATCTCGGCGTGGTCACGGCCCGCTCGGGACCTTCGGCCGACGTGCTCTACACCGCGCTCCGCAAGGCCGACCCGCAGCTTCCGATGGTGGTGATCGACCCGAAGCCGACTGTGGACACCGCCCGGGCCTGCCTTCAGGCTGGAGCGGGCGATTACCTCGACATTGCCCGCGTCGAGACCGATCTCGAGGATGCCCTGGAACGGCTCCTGCGAAACTCCCGTCGGCGGGCCGCCGAGGAAGTGCTCCGCCGGGCGGTCGAACGTCCCTACTCCTTCGCCGATTTTCTCGGTGAGAGTTCCGCGATGCAGCAGGTCTACTCGATCATCGATCGGGTAGCCGCCAGTTCGGTCGATGTGCTCGTGACCGGCGAGACGGGAACGGGCAAGGAGCTCGTGGCCCGGGCGATCCACACCCGCAGCCGCCGCGCCGAAGGGCCATTTGTGCCGGTCGATTGTGGGGCCATTCCCGACGCGCTGATCGAGAGCGAACTCTTCGGCCACGAGCGGGGCGCTTTCACCGGTGCCGACGCCCGGCGCATGGGCCTGGTCGAGTTCGCCGACGGCGGCACGCTGTTTCTCGATGAGGTGGGGGAGCTTCCCTTGCCGCTTCAGGCGAAGCTGCTCCGCGTGCTTCAGGAGCGACGGGTCCGCCGGGTGGGGGCCCGTCAGGAAAACGCGGTCGATGTCCGCGTGGTCGCGGCAACCTCTCGCGACATCAACAGGATGGTGGAGAGCGGCGAATTTCGCCGTGATCTTTTCTATCGAATCAACGTGGTGCGGATCGACCTACCGCCGCTCCGGCTGCGGGGGGACGATATCGGCCTGCTCGCCGAGTTCTTCGCCAACAAGGCGGCGCAGGAGATGGGCCGCACCGTCGGCGGGCTTTCGACCGACGTCTACCAAGTGCTCAAGAACTACCACTGGCCGGGCAACGTTCGCGAGTTGCAGAACGTCGTCCGTCGCGCGATCGCGATGACGCGGTCGCCCATGGCGGGAATCGACGATCTGCCCGACGACGTCGTGGCCGCAGCGGGCCGCTCGGCCGGCGCCGAGGCCGGGGCGATCGGCTTCTTCGCCCAACGGGCGGAGCACGTCGCGAAGTTCGAGAAACAGTATCTCGCCGACCTGCTCACGCGGCATCTCGGAGACGTGTCGGCTGCCGCCCGGGAAGCCCGGCTGCCGCGGGGCACGCTCTACCGCCTCATGAAGGGGCACGGCCTCGACGGCGGTCAGTTTCGCAAGGAGCGAGCACCCTAAGGCCGCGGGGAATGCGGATCGCCTTCGTCAAAGCCGACCGGCCGTGAGGCCGCGGGCCGTCATGGTGCGCGGCTCGGGGCTGCCCATGCCCCGAGAGCCGGACGTTCGTTGCGCCCATCCTGGGCTTCACTCACTCGGATGCCGCCTGCGCTTCGGCATCCTGCCTGCGCTTGGCTGCATACGCCGGCACCAGGGCACGGGCAGCCCCTCGCTGAGTTCCTGCCCGTGGAAGCCGACCGGCCGTGAGGCCGCGGGCGGACCACGCTGGATATCGGGCTCACGCTGGCGTCACCCCACGCCTGACGGCGTTGGGCTTGTACGGGACGAACTCGCGAGGCCCACGGAAAGCCGGCTCAGCCCTTCTTCTTCCGTTCCCAGGTCTGCCCCGCCTTGTAGCGGGTGGCCCGTTCGACGAGTTCCTGGTTCTTCGTGGTGACGAGCACCTTGTCGAGGGCCTTTATGAACTCGTCCTTGTTGGCGTCGCGGAGCTTCTGGTGGTGGGCGAGCTCGACCACGCTTCGGCAGGCTGGCTCGGCGAGCGCGGGATCGTCGAGGTAGGGCACCACGAACCGGAAAGTGTCGATCGTGCGGATTGCGTTGGCCCGCTCCAGCACCCGGGCCTTGTCTTCGGTGCGCTGGCACAGCGCCATCGTTTTCTTGAGGAGTTCGAGCTTCTGGGGGTCTTTGAGCTTGTTGTCGGGCAGCGGGGCGATTCGGATCAACGCGGCGAGCAGCAGATCGCGTTCCCTCTCGTCGGTCGCTGTGCCAACCAGTTTGAGCAGCCGATCCTTGACCGCGGCATCGGGCCATTTCGCGAGCGCCTCGAGCCCCTGCTGCCGCTTCGCGGGCTCGGCAATCATGCCGTCGATGATCCCCATCACCTTCGGACCGCCCACGCGAGCCAACGCCGGCAGGAGAATCTCCTGGGCGGCCTCATCGGCCGATGCAAACTGTTCGAGCAGAATCTCCGCCGACCGCGAGCCGTCCTTGTTGATGGTGCAGACGGTGACCAAGGCCAGCTCAGCCGCCTTGCGATCGTCACCCGAGGACCGAAGCAGCGACTTCGCCATGTCGCGGACCTGATCGGGGCCACCAAATCTCCCCAACGCCCGCAGGGCCGCCTGCCGCACGCCGGAGTCGCCGTCGAGGGCTGCCGCCAGGAGCAGCGGCATGGCAGTGCGATCGCGGCGCTCGGCGATCACCTCGATCAACATGGCCCGAGCACCGGGAGCAGTGGCTTGGTCCGCGGCTGTCACGATCGCGGCGGCGGCCTCGGGGCCGCCAATCACCACGAGCGCCCGGCGGGCAGCCGCCTGCTCGGGATCTCTGGCTGACAACGACTTCACGAGCACCGGCACCGCCGCTGGCCCGCCGAGCCGGCCGAGCAGTAGGATCGCCGCGGCGCGGACGGCCGGATCGGTCGCCGAGGCCAGCAGAGTCATGGCCGCGGGCACCGCCGCGGCGTCACCACGATCCGCCAGAGCGAGGAGCGTAGCGGCCTGCACGGTCGGCTCCAGCGACGGCAGCTTTTCGATCGCCGCACGGGTGAACCATTCCCCGGCGAGCCCGTGGCGAACGCGGTCGAGGGCCACGGCCCGCATGTCGGCATCGCCGGTAGCGATCTCGGCCAAGACAGTGTTGCCCAAGGACTTTGCCGCGGGCGAGGTCTCCGCGCGGGCTGGCGCAGCCGCCGCGGCCACGAGCAGCGCGAAGACGAGCAGCGCCCGGCCGACGGTGTCATCCAGAGCGGCGAAGAGCCCGCTCCGCGCGGCCATCCGCACGGCCCGTTCGCGGCGCGTCTTTGGCGCATCCCCGACGGCGGTGTTGATCGATTCGAAGATCGCCTTGGCGGCCGCACGGTCGCCCTTCGCGAGCAGCACGTCGGCACAGACGAGCCGGGCGTCGGTCACGGCATCGGCGACGGGGCCGGTCGCCTTCGCGGCGGCGAGGGCCGCCGCGGCCTCCGGCGTGGCGATTCGACCCAGGCCGCCGGCGGCGGCGACCGCGATCGCGGGCTCGCCCACCAGGAGCGCCGCAAACAGGGGCACGCTCGCGGTGTCGCGGCGGCTGGCGAGCGACGAGATCATGCCGATCTTCAGGTCGCCCGTGACCTTGGCCAGCGCTCCCCGGATCGCATCGGCCGCCGCAGGGACCTCGATCCGCTCGAGCGCGAACCGGGACATGTGCGAGTTGTCGGCATCAGCGAGCAGGAGGGCGAGGGCCGGCACCGACGCCGCCGTGCCGATCAGGGAGAGTTTACGGCAGACATATTCCTTCGCGGCCCGCGAGGTGGCCGAGCCAAGCAGGGCCGCAAATCGCGTCTCGAGGTCGGAACGCAGGGCGGCATCGCCATGGGCCGCGACGACCGCCGCGTCGAGCGTGGCAAACGCCCCGGCATCGTCACCCCAGTCGTAGGTTGCAAGTGCGCTGAACGGAGCGGCGAGCGTGGAACGATCGAAGGCCATGGGCTGATTCCTGCGGTTCAAGCTATCGTGGTCGATTCGGGACGTGTGGCTGTGTCGAGAGGCGGCGGTCAGAGCGTCCAGGGCTCGCGGCGGGCGCGGTCGAGGAGTCGATTGGCCTCCTCGTCGCCGACGAACTGCTGCGTTGCGCGGTCCCATTCCAGTGACCGCTGAAGCCGCCCCGCGAGGGCTACCATGTGAGGAGCCGTCATCGTGTTGACACCGAACTCGATGTCGCGGAACGGCCGCTCGCGGGTTTTGACGCAGGCGATGAAGTCGCCGTAAATGCTGCCGCGGTCCTTGTACATCGGCACGGGCCGCGGGGCCACGGGCTGGCCGTCGCCACGGATTGTGATTCCCCGCTCGTGCGTCACCGAGGCAGCGACATCACGCGGCTGAGCCTGCGGGCTGCGGTTGCAGTGGATTTCGACACCGTTGGGATACAGCAGCGAGACTGACGCCGGCGACGTGCCATCGGCCGCGGCCGCCTGATAGGCGATCTTCTGTGGCTGGAGGTCGAGCAGCCCCGCGGCGAAGATCGTGCCGCCGAAGTTGTGGGCGCCCCAGTCGGTCAGGCTGCCGCCGGAATAGTCGATGTAGGACCGCCAGCTGTTGCCGCCGGTGCCGAAGTTGCCGTCGCAGCGGCCGGGGTTGTAGGGCTCCCACGGGGCGGGGCCGAGCCAGAGATCCCAGTCGATGCTATCTGGGGTCGCCACGGCGGGCAGGTAGCAGGCCATCGCCGGCGGGCCGATGCTCAGGTCGATCGACGTGATGCGGCCGATCTCGCCGGCCCAGCAGGGATCGACGATCGACCGATAGTCATCGAGCACCCGCTGGCTGCCGCCAGACACGACGCGGCCGTAGCGGCGGGCCGCGGCGATCATCAGCGGCCCCTCGCGGAGCGTGAGCGTCTCGGGCTTCTGAAGATAGACATCCTTTCCAGCGCGGCAGGCCGCGATCATCATGATCGAGTGCCAATGATCGGGGGTGGCGATGTGGACGGCGTCGATGTCGTCACGGGCAAGCAGGTCGCGAAAGTCGACGACCGCCGCGCAATCCGTGGTGCCGTACTTCTCGTCGGTACGGTTCTTGGCGTCGGTGCGCCACTGCTCCCGAACGTCGCAGACGGCGACATACTGCACCTCCGGCATGCCGAGAAAGGCCCGCTGGTCGCCTGAGCCCATGTTGCCCAGGCCGATGCCCGCCATCACGATCCGGTCGCTTGCCGGCGGCGTGGTGGCATCGCCAAGGGCCTTGGAGGTGATGATGTAGGGCGCAGCCACGGCGACGCCAGCCGTGGCTGCCGAGGTCTTGAGAAAGCCGCGGCGAGTGGGGGAGGGGCGTTTCGGCACGGGAAACTCCTGAGCAGACGAACAAGCGGCGAAAACAACTGACGGAATGTAAACGACCGATTTGGCCCGTCACAAACCACAAACGGGTGAGATCCCGTGGCGTAGGCCGTCAGGGCTCGAGCGGCCGAATCCAGACGTTACGATACCGCACCGGGCTGCCATGGTCCTGCAGAAACAGGGGGCCGCTGCCGGTTTTCCGCAGCGTGGCTTCGATCGACCGCAGATGGTCGGTCACGCCGTGACGGTAGGGGATGTAGGGCGACCGCGGTTCGGCAAACTCGATGCCGTCCTGAACGAGCGTGCCGTTGAGCCAGGCGGTGATCCGCCCCGGTTTCGTGACGGCCCCGTCAGGACCCCGTCGTGGGGCGATGAACCGGATGTCGTAGACCTGCCACTCGCCTGCCCGCCTTGCCGCGTTGACCAGTGGCGGGCCAAAGCGATAGAGCGCCCCCTCGTCCTGATCGGTCGGCGGCTCGACCCCGGCCGAATCGAAGATCTGCATCTCGTAGTGGCCGTGGATGTAGAGCCCGCTGTTGCCCCGCGCGATCGGTGACGTGATGAACTCCGCGTGGATGTCGGCGTCGCGGAAGGTCGGCACCGACACGATGTGGTTGGCATGACCCTTGGAGGTGCCGACCACGAGCGTTCCGTCGGCGACGGTCCAGTCGATCGGTCCGCCGGCCATGCTCGTGAACCTCGGGCCCTCCGGCTCGGTGCCGTCGCCGAAGAGCACGATCGCACCGGGAGGCGGCGGTGCCGGAAGCGGTTCCTGAACAGGCTGGAACGCCTCTTTCCCATGCCCCCGCAATGGTTCGATTTCGCGGAGTGTGCGGTCGGCGAAGTCGGCGAAACGCAGCCAGTCATCGGCCAGCAGGTCGTGCTTGCCTGCCCGCACGTGGTAGCCGATCGTGTGGCCCACGGGGGTTTCGACGAGCGGCCAGTCCGTCGTGCCGAGGCCTTCGAGCCCAAAGAGCTTCCAGACCGGGCCGGCGGCGACGGCGGCGAGGAACTCGCCCTTCGGGTCGGCCCAGCGGTCGTCGATGGCGCTGGCCACATACAACGGCCGTGGGGCGGTCATGGCCAGGGTCACGTGGGCGTCGACGGGGAGATCGGTCTCGCGATCCGCGTAGGAGGCAAACGCCGGACAAAACCAGTGCGGGAATCGCCGCGTGATCGCCTCGACCGTCTCGCCGTAGTTGCGCCGCTCGAGTGCCGCCCCGCCGCAGCCCGACTCGTTGGAGACCACCATCGCAAACCGCTCGTCGCAGGCCCCGGCCCAGACGGCGGCCTTGCCGTTCCGCGAATGGCCCACGACGATCACCTGCTTGGCATCCACCTCGGGAAGTGTGATCAGCCAGTCGAGGATGCGTGACAACTGCCAGGCCCAGGTGGCGATCGCACCGGGTTCGTCGGCGGCCGCCGTGGCGTCGAGTGTCGGCCGCAGCAAGGCAAGCGCGCTTGCCGCGCGGCCGTCGGCGCGGTCGGGGTAGACATCGCCGTAGCAGGCCGTCGCCACGCCGTAGCCGCGGGCAAGCAGCTTCTCCACCGGCCAGCGATCCGCGTTCTTGGCCCGGGAGTCTGCCGTCGCACGATGGTCTTTCACGCCCCGCTTCGGGTCATCTGGCAGCCACGCCTCGCAGAGCCGGATTCCCGGGTCGGGATGCTCTGCCTGATTGCCGCGGAAGTTGAGGTGCAGGAACACGGGCACAGGCCGGCGCTCCTTCGGGAGCCTGTCCTCTTTGGGAAGATAGAGCAGCACGTCGGTCGTCATCGCGGCAGGGTGGTCGCCGAGCCGCAGTCGGGCCTGGAGTCGGCTGGCCTCCACGCCGTCGGCGAGCGTGACGTCGGCACGATCGACGTCGCCAACCACGCTCACCGGCACTGCCGGCAGCCTCTGGCCGTAGACCGACTTTTCGAGCAGCGCGAACTGGTGCGGTCGCGAGATCGACCGCCACTCGTCGGCGGTGGTGGCGGCCGCGCCCGCAGGGCCGACGAGCACGTCGGGCAACGTGTAAGCGCGAACGGCCGCTTCGTCGTAGTTGGGTTCGGCGGCCAACGCGAGTGGCAGGTGAACCGACACGGCAAGTCCAAGCGCGAGCACGCCTCGGCAAGCTCCACCACGGCAGGTCGTCATGCAGGCCCCCTGGAATCCCTGGCCACCGGATCGCCGACTGGTTGGTTCGACTCTCTGGATACCGTGTTGTAACCGACGCGCTTCGGCAACGAAACGTGCCGCCAGTCCAGCCGGAGGAAGCCCGCGAGCTGTCACGTCGGTAGCACACTTCGTTCGCGATCGTCGCGCCGGCGTGACACACACTCCCGCTCGAACTCGCAGAAACCGGGGACTTACCGCATTGCCGGCTTTGGCACGCGATGTGCATTCTCATCAGGGTGGCGGGAGTCGGTCGGCGCGATCGGCTCGAGCACCTGACCTTTCGGCACGCCCAGCGGGCCGCAACGAACCGAGGAGACTCATCATGAAGAAGATCGAAGCCATCATCCGGCACTTCAAGCTGGAGGAAGTGAAGGACGCCCTCAACGCCCAGGGCGTGAAGGGCATGACCGTGACCGAGGTCCGCGGCTTCGGCCGTCAGAAGGGCCACACCGAAACCTATCGCGGTGCCGAATACTCCGTTGACTTCCTGCCGAAGGTGAAGATCGAGGTGGTGGTGAGCGACGACGAGGCTCAGGCCGTGATCAGCAAGATCATGACGACCGCCCGCACCGGTCAGGTGGGCGACGGCAAGATCTTCGTGACGAACCTGGCCGAGGTCGTGCGGATCCGCACCGGCGAGACTGCCGCGGCCGCGATCTAGCGTTCACGGCAGCCGGGGTCGATCGGGGCTCCGGCTGCCGCGGCTGGTCTGGAGGGGGCTCCAGCACGCCCTCAGGAAGCCCCGATCGCGAGATCGGGAGAAAGCGGCTGGCTTCACCTGCCGGGATCTTCACGCCGGCAATGGCCGCGTCATCTCCACCGGCACGACCCACGCGTCGTAGTCCTCCGACGTGACGTAGCCGAGTGCCACCGCGGCCTCCTTCAGGCTCGTCCCCTCGACGTGGGCCTTCTTGGCGATCTTCGCCGATTTTTCGTAGCCAATGTGGGTGTTGAGCGCGGTCACCAGCATCAGCGAGTCGTCGAGATGATGTTTGATCCGGGCGAGGTTCGGCTCGATGCCCGTGGCGCAGTGGATCCGCATCGAATCGCAGGCGTCGGCCATGAGGTCGGCGCTCTCGATCACGTTGTGAACCATCAGCGGCTTGAAGACGTTGAGCTGAAAGTGACCCTGCGAGCCGGCGAAGGCCACGGCGGCGTCGTTGCCAAAGACCTGCACACAGACCATCGTCATCGCCTCGCACTGCGTCGGATTCACCTTGCCCGGCATGATCGAGCTGCCCGGCTCATTCTCCGGGATCGAGATCTCGCCGATGCCGCACCGCGGGCCTGAAGCCAGGAGCCGGATGTCGCTGGCGATCTTGAAGAGCGCCATCGCCAGGCCGCGCTCGGCGGCGCTCATGTCCACCATGGCGTCGTGAGCGGCCAGGGCGGCGAACTTGTTGGCCGCCGAGACGAACGGATGGCCCGTTTCCTTCGCGATAAAGGCCGCCGCCACGTCCCCGAACCTGGGATGAGCGTTGAGGCCGGTGCCGACCGCCGTGCCGCCAATGGCCAGCTCATGGAGGCCGGGGAGCGTTTGCTCGATCGTGGCGATGCGATCGTCGAGCTGCGCCCGCCAGCTCGAGATCTCCTGGCCGAGGGTGATCGGGGTCGCGTCCTGGAGATGCGTGCGGCCGATCTTCACGAGGGCGGCGTGCTTCTTCTCCAGGCCGAGGAACACGTCGCGGAGTTGCCGCACCGCGGGCAGGAGCCGATCGTGGATCACCTCGACGGCGGCGATGTGCATGGCCGTGGGGAAGGTGTCGTTCGACGACTGACCGCGGTTGACGTCGTCGTTGGGATGAACGGGCTTCTTCGTGCCCATCGTGCCGCCGGCCATCTCGATGGCGCGATTCGAGATCACCTCGTTGGCGTTCATGTTTGACTGCGTGCCGCTGCCGGTCTGGAAGACGACGAGCGGGAAGTGGTCGTCGAGCTTTCCGGCGATCACCTCGTCGGCCGCCTGCACGATGAGCCTCACCGTGTCGGCGGGCAACTGGCCGAGTTCGCCGTTGGCCAGCGCCGCCGACTTCTTGAGGATGCCGAGCGCCTTCTTGACCGCGCGACCCCATTGGAATCGCTCGACGCCGATCTTGAAGTTGTCGCGAGACCGTTCCGTCTGGGCGCCCCAATAACGGTCGGCGGGCACCCGCACCTCGCCCATGCTGTCGGATTCGGTACGAAACGCGGTGTCGGCGGCGGGCATCGGCGGGCTCCGGGAAAGGGCGTCGTTCAGGAGAGCCGCATTGTAAGACGCGCGATCACCTCCGGAAAACCCGGAAGGATCAAATCGCGAAGGCTCATCGACGCTCGTCTTCCGAGGGCAACGCCACGGTGACGGGCTTCTGCGGCGACCGGAGCAGAAAGGGCTGCTTGATCGTGGTCATTCGACCCTCGTGCTCGACGGTCAAGTCATACAGTCCGGCGTGGCCACGGAACCGGATGCTGCCCTCGGCGTCGGTCCGCAGCTCGACATCGGTTCGCCACTTCTCCGAGACCCACTCCCGCCAGATGCGGCCGTTGGGCTTTTCGGTGCCGTCGCGGCGGAAGAGTGCCGCCTCCGGCCGCCAGCCCGCGCCCTCCCACCAGACCCACATCAGGAAGCCTTTGTACGCCGGGTGACTGTAGGCGGCGATCAGCGTGTCGCGGAGGTAATCGGCCTGGAGCTGCTCGTCGCCGTTGGTCATCACGTCCCACTCGGTGAGCATCAACGCGGGGATGAGCGCGGCAAACCGATCACTGACGCGGAGGATTTCGGTCGGCGCGACCAGCGATCCGGAGTGAAAGTGTCCCTGAATGCCGATGCCGTCGGGGGGCGTGCCTCCATCGACCAGTTCCTGCACGCACTCGAAATAGTGTTTCTGCTGGAATCCGGCGTTGAACGTCCGGTCTTCGTTGATCCAGAGCGGCCGGTCGGTGAGTCGCCTGGCCTCACGGATCACATCGCCGTAGAAGTTTCGTCCGAGCACGTCGCGAACCGTCTGCGGCGGATTCGTCCAGCCCACCGGATGGTTGATGACATCCCAGTCGTCTACGAAGCGGCCAGCATCGCCCGCGAGCAGCCGCATGTGCCCAAGGAGCCGCTCCCGGAGCGCAGCGTCGTGCTGCTTGTCGCGGCTGGCGAACGAGCCCCAGACACCGGGCACCATGTAGTGGCCGCGAATCGCGATTCCCCGCTCGCGGCACCACTCGGCGGCCGCCTGTGTCCATTCCCAGCGGACGTGCGGATCGGTATTGGCCAGCGATTCCTCGAAGGTGCCGGGCTTGAGATCGTTCTCGAACACGACGCCGCTGAAGTGCCGATCGACGGCATCACGATAGTTCTGAAAACGCGAGTCGCCCGGTGCGAAGAACTCCCCCTTGATCGTGCCGCCGAAGAGAAACTCGTGTCTCGCCAGCCGGGCCCGGACCTTCGCCTCACGGATCGGCTCGCCGGCTGCATCGACCAGTCTCGCGGCAAACCCGCGGACCCGCGTCTTCTCGATGCGGTCGAGCGCCTCGCGCCGCCATGCGGCATCATCTTCGCGACCTTCATACCGCACGTAGGCATGCGGCAGGTCGGCGAGCTTTCGCGTGCGGGCATAGTTCACCACCTGCAGGTCGGCGATCTGAATGAGTTGTGGCCGCTCTCCAAGTTGGAAGGCGAGCACCGTCTTGTCCGGAATCGAGTCGACGCCTGCGAGGAAGGGCACATCGATCTGCTGCCACCGGTCGGTGGCCGTGAAGCCCCCCATCCCGAGTTTCGGGCTGCCCGGCGTGGTGTTCTCAACGACGATCACGCCCCCTGCCGCGCCGGTCGGAGGCGGCCGCTGGCAACGGGCCATGAACGAGATCAGCACGGCGTCTCCGACCGCGATCGGTTCTTGGATCGGGATCGAGAGTTGAGCTGACCAGAGCCGGGGCCCGGCCTTGGCGATCTCGAGCGACCAGCCGGCGGTGGGCTCCTCGCCGGCCGCATCGCGGGGCAGAAAAGGCCCAAACGATCCCGTGGCGATCTCCGCGGGGGCGTGAAACACGGCGGTCGTCAGGCTTTCATCGCCGACGACGGACGAGCCGCCGGGCGGCACCGTGGCCGCGGCAGCGGTCGCCGTGGCGAGCCACACGATCGCGATCTGACTGAGGGCGGGCATACAGGGGCTGCGTCGGTGAGGAGTTGTCATTGCATCCGCCGGTAGCGTTCCACGGCATGATGCCGCGAGTGGACATGGAGCTTCTTATAGATCCGCCGGATGTACGTGATCACGGTGTTCCGGCTCACCCCCAACTGCTTTGCCACTTCCTTGTACATCGCTCCCGCGGCGAGCAGGTCGAGCACCTCCCGCTCGCGGGGCGCGAGCTCGAGCGTGTCTTCGCCCTTGGGTAGCGGCGCGACGTGTGCTGGGGCATGCCGCTCGAACGACCGCACGATCCGGCGGGCGACCATGCTCGACATCGGTGCGCCCCCCTCCACGACGTCGCGAATCGCCGCAAGTAGTTCATCCACACGGAGCGGCTTGATGAGGTAGCCGTGGGCACCTGCCGCCAGGGCATCGAACAGGATGTCGCCATCCTGGTAGAGCGTGAGCATCACGAACTCGGTGGCGGGCATCGTCGGCGCCAGCCGCCGCACGCAGTCGACACCCGTACCGTCTGGAAGATTGACGTCGACGAGCACCACCCGCGGCGCCACGGCCGGGAGGCCGGCCACCGCCTCGGCCACGGTGCGAAACTCACCGACGCACAGGCAGTCGGCGGCGCTTTCGATGATCTCCCGCAGTCCGGCCCGCGTGCCGGCATCGTCCTCGATGAGGGCGACGCGGATGGGATCTGCGGCGGTCTCCGCGGCGGCGGGTTCATGACTCACGGTGTGTCTCCGACATGATGGCCGCCGGTGACGGCCGGAAGGGCAGGGGAATCGTGAACGTCACGCATGTCCCCGATCTGGAAGTAGACCTGGCGACGCTGCCGGTGGCGGCTCCCGCGGTGGCGCCGGCAGGCACGCCCGGGCCGGAGGTGATCGTCACGCTGCCGCCGACCTCGGCGACGCGGTCACGCATGTTTCGCAGGCCGTCCTGACCGGCGGCTGGCTGCCGATCGATCGCGAAGCCCGTGCCGTCGTCGCGAACACTCACGACCATGGCCTCCGGCGTGAGCCCGATCGTGAAGTCGACATGGGCGGCGTTCGCATGCCGCAGCACGTTCTGGAGGGCCTCCCGGACCGCGAGAAAGACATGGTGGCGGACGTGCGTGGGCAGGAGCTGTCCGTCGGCCGGCCCATCGGGCACATCGAGCCTGAGCGAGAGGTTTCCGGCATGCACGAACTCCTCGACATCGTTCACCACATACGAGATGAACTGGGCCACCGTGTCGTTTCGAGGGTTGACCGCCCACACGATTTCGTCGACCGACCGGGCAAGCGTGTGGGCGCTTCTGTAAATGGCGTCGAGCCGGTCGGGGAGGTCGGGCCGGGTCGAGCCTCCCTTGCGGGCCAGATCGCTCATCAGGGCCATGCGCGTCAGTCCCGCGCCGAGGCTGTCGTGAATGTCGCGGGCGATCCGCGCCCGTTCGCGCTCCATCGCCCGCTGCCATTCGAGCTTCGCGATCAAGCGCCGTGCCCGGCGACGGGTGATCTCACGGGCCGCCAGCGCCGCCCCGCCGGCGAGCGCTACCGCGAATGCCGCCACGGTTACGGGCCGTCTCCACCACGGCACAGGCACCCGGATCTGGAGCGATGCCCGCGGAAAATCGCGGTCGGTCTCTCCGCTCACCGATCGCACTTCGAAGCGGTGCTCGCCCGGAGGCAGCGAGGCGTAGTCGCGGTGGCTGCCCGCCGTCGGGGGCGACCAGTCGGTATCGACGCCCGCGAGCCGTGTCTGGTGCAGCGGGGGGGCCGCCCAGTGGATCCCCGGCGATTCGTAGGAAAACCCAAAAGCCGTGGCCGTGTCGCGGGTGACCGTCGGCGGCGCCACCGCCGGCGGGAGGGAGCCGAAATTCGCAGGATCGAACCGCACGACGCCCATCGAAAGCGGCACCGTGATGTGATCGACGGCGTTGCTGACGGACCCCGCCGCCGAGCGGCGTGTGAAATGCCCGATGCACTCCGCGTCGCCGATGCCGTCGAGTGGTCCGAGCACGATGCCCCGGACGACCGACAGCCGACCATCGCCCAGCGCATCGAGGTCATCGAGCCGCATCCCCTGAATATGGCCTCCCCGGGTGGCGACCCAGAGCCGCCCGTCACGGTCCTCGTCGATCTGTCGCACGGCATCGTCGGCCAGCCCCGTCGTCATCGACAATCGCAGCGTGGGCTTCTGGCGGCGCACGCCCACCAGGCCCCGGTCTCCACCGATCCAGAGCGTGCCGCGTGAGTCGCGATGGAAGACGATCGTGCGGCGGCCCGGCATCTCAGCGGCGGTGATGATCTGGGAGATCGTGCCATCGGCTGTCACACGCTCCACGCCCCGGCTCTGGATCGCCGCCAAGACGGAGCCGTCTTCCTCGGCGGCCAGTCCGATCACCACCGGTTGGGCTGTGTGGTCATGGGGCGTGATCGTTCGGAAGGAGTCGGTCTCCGGATCATGGATCGCCAGGCCGTTGGGAGATGCCGCCCACACCCGATTGGCGGTGTCGCAGACGAGGGCGTTGATGTTGCGGAGTTCACGGAATGGTCCCTGCGGTTTTGTGACCTGTGTGACCCGGCCGTCTTCGACGCGGAGGATGAAGTTGTCCTGCGTGCCCACCCACACCCGGCCAGCAGCATCCTCGACGATCGCCGTGGGCACCGACGCGCCCGTGAGCGAGGCAAGCGGCCGCGGCGGACCCGATCCCATTGGTCCCAGCAGCGCGATGACACCCGGACTGCCGACGAGGAGAGAGCCGTCGGATCGTTCGAAGGCGGCTCGGCAGTCGGTGACCGGTTCGACATGCAGTGCGGTCCGCCGGACGGCGAGCAGACCACCGAAACAGGCCGCCCAGATGCCACCATGTCGGTCGCCGACCAGCGCCCCGGTTCGAAGCGAGAAGCCCTGGAGCCCACTGGTCACCCGTTCTGCGAGTCCATCGCGGCAGGCGATGATGCCGTTATGGCTCGAGATCCAGACGGTGCCGTCGGACGTGGATGAGATCTTGCCGCTCCGGCGATAGTCGGCATCCGGGAGAATGGGAGGCAGTCGTTTCCAGTCATTGGTATCGCGGACCGCCCCGCAATCCGGCAGCAGGGCCAGCGGGCCCTCGGAGCAGAAACTCAGGGAGATGACGTCGCCGCCGGTCGCGATGTCGGGGACGACCTCGAGCGATCTCGTGATGCCTCCCGGAACAGCAGCGCGACGGAGTTCCTCGGGTCGGAGTGTGTCGCCCCAGAGCCAGAGTTCACCAGACGCCGGATCGATGTCGCCATACCGCCACAGCACTCGTTTGTCGTTGCGGACGACAGACGCCACCTCGTGAAACCGACTCCCGTCGAAGAGCAGCACGGTGTTGGGGCCGACGAGCACAGGTCGGCCGGCAGCGGTGAAGGCGAGACTGTTGAATCGTCCCTGCGGGTGAATGTGAACCTTCCATTGTCGCGGTCCAGACGGTTGGTCGTAGCCGACGAGCATCGCTGCGGCGTTGCCCCCCTGCACCCAGAGTCGGCCCTCGCGGTCGAAGCCGATGTTCGAGAAGCCGCCGATCGCCTCCCGTACGGGATCGGTCACCCGCCTGGGAATCGACTCGAAGGTGACGCCATCGAAGCGGGCAATCCGGGTGGGCGTCGTGCAATACAGTTCGCCAGCGGGGGAGAAGGCAATGCCGTTGACGGGCGTCTCGGGAAGGCCGTCATCGACCGTCCACCATTGGATGGCGAATTTTCCGGAACGATCGAGCGTCGATGCGGCGTCGACGACCGTGCCGCACGCAAGACCCGTCGCACCGAGCAGGGCACCACACCAGATACCGCGGCGCACCGAAGAGATCGGGGTGCCACGCTCCTTGAACCACATGTCCTCCGCCTCGCACACGCTCGGCCGAGGCGTCCCCTCGACTCTCCGAAGTCTACCAGCGGGAGTCGTCGGTTCCGCCTTCGAATACAGGGGGGTCGCACGTTTATGCGACATTGGCGGGCCGGGCGAACGTCAGCGGCGAAGACGACGCTGGGGCGTGTCGGAGCCGACAGCAGCGGTGGTGGATCCCTTCGTGTTGCCGGCCTGCGTCGTGGTGGCCAGTGCGATCGCCAGCCAGCCGTCGGCGCTCACTGCCTGCACGGCCTGCACTCCGGCCAGTCGGGGATTCGTCAGCACCTTGTCCGGCACCAGATTCACGGGCCGCTCCTTCGGAAACATCTTGCCGAAGATCGTCCGCAGTCCGAACTCCATCCGGCCCTTGTGCCCGGGGCCGCTGAGTTGCACCGGCCCATCCCGCTCGAGGGAGACCTGCATGCCCGATGGAGTGGGGCGATAGGCGACCTGGGCCACGATGTCATACCAGTTGTTGCGACGGCCGCTCTCGAGCGCATCGAGCGTGATGCGCACGTGCACGAGTCCATCGCGACACTCCACGCGAAGCGGATCGACCTCTGCGAACGTCACGTCCACCCCGGCGGGCAGATCGTCGGGGACATCGGGCGGGAGCCCAAGCTTCATGCAGATGAACCGCGCGAGCTCATCGAGGCTCATCTTCCGGCCGGCGAGGCCGAACTGCCCGCAGGCGTTGTTCACCGAAGACTCGTGAACCTGCATGCTGAAGAGCGCGTCTTCCGGTGGCCGGGGCCGCGGGGTGTGCGCTGCGAGCTGGGTGGTCGCCGCCAGCCGCAGCCGGGCCGTCGCGGCGCCGCTCACCGTCTCGAGCGACACAGCCGTGGGCTCGAGCCCGAGTTGCTGCATCGGCATCCAGAATCGCTCGCGGATTCGCTCCGCCACGGCGGCGAGTTGCGGTTCGGTCTGTTGATCGACCTCGCGGCAGGCCTGGGAGACGATCTTCATCTTCACCTCGCGGTTGGCCTCCTCGATGCTGCCGTCGTGTTGATTGCGGACGATACCGCGAACCAGCGGCCCCATCAGCGGCACGGCGTCGAAGCTGGTTTCGATGTTGGCCAACCGCGACTGATTGGAGGCAGAGCCCCGGGCGGCACCGAAGACCAAGCCCTCGGGCGTGATCTGGATCGGCTTGGCGACGGTGAAGGTCGACAGGCCGCGGGAGTGAATCGCCACCGATCCCGCCTCCGTGACCGTCCGCGAGGTGACCTCGCCATTGACGAGAAGCTCGAGCCTGATCTCACCGGGATGCGACGCGAACTTCACGCCGGTGGACTGCTCGACAGTCTTGGTGCCCCGCACCTTCCGGCCGAGCACGAAATCCTGGAGCGGGCTGGTGGTGACATTGGCCTCGGGCAGCATCTTCTCGACGAACTGCTCATCGATAACGACGCGGACGTTTGGCGAAAGGTAATGATCGTGGATGGCGCGGTCGAGCGCTGCGGCGCTGGGCAGGGGCGATGCTGCCACGGACCGAAGGGCCCCGCGAACGACCGCCGCATCGCTGCCTGCCCGGGACGACTCGAACCGCTCGACCGCGTGGAGCAGCCTGGCCACCTCGGCGGTGGTGCAGGCCGCAGCGAGCCCAACGCTGACCTCGGCGACCCCGGGATCGTGTGGCCCTGCCTCGATCGCTGCGCAGCATGAGGCTCCGGCCCGCCAGACGGCGACTCGTCGCGAGACCGCCAACGCCGTCCTGCGGATCTGCGATGCCAGCGCCGCGTCGGGCGTCTGGTCTGCGATGCTCATCCCCTCAGTCACGCGATCCCCGAGCGCGATCAGCGGTTCCTCGCCGCCGGGGTCGCGAGGGCCGCCGGTCTGGATCGCGGCGGCCAGGGACCGTGTGGTTTCCTCCGCCCAAAGCCTCGCAGGCTCCGGACCGCCGTCGGTGCGGAGCCTTTCGAGTTGTTCGATCAGACGAGCGGGATGCGGCCACTGTCGGCCGTCCGCCGATGGAGGCGGCGGCGGCTGTTCGGGCGGCTGGTCTGCCTCACGTTGGCCGAGCCGATCGCGCATTCGATCCAGAAGCCTTCCTCCGGGAGGACTGGCCGGAGGCGTTGCCGTGTCGCCACGGGCCTCACTGCGAGATTCGTTCCGACGGTCCACGATTCTGCCCAGGAGCCTGCCGCCGCGGGCCGCGGGCTCCCGCGGGCCGGTGTCGGACGAATCGCTCCAGTTGACGCCATCGGGATCATTCCATTCGGCCCCCGGGAGCGGCGCGGCCGGAGCCGCCGCAGGCGGGTGGACGTCGAAGACCGACTGATTCCCCACCGGTGCCGCGGCGTCCGACTGAAGTCGCGACACGAGTGCTCGGAGCGCAGGCTCCGGAGCGGGTGCGCTTGTGACGTCGCCGGAGTCTGCCGCCTTCCGAGCAGGCGTGGGCAAGAGCGGCGTGGCTCCATCGGCCTGCGGCGTGACGGCCGGCGGCACGGGCACCGATGGCGGTGTGATTTCCCTGCGGCCCGAAGTGGGCAACGCCTGCGGCACGACGGCCATGGCGATCGGCTCGGCGGCATCGCCAAGCGCGAGCCGCTCGGGACGCATGGAGTGCACGGTCGCGGGCTCTTGGTCTGCGGGAATCGGTGTCGCGGCCTTCTGGGTGAGGAGAGCCGCGTTGGCAGGGAGGTGATCGTCGATGGCGATCGGCGGACGCTCGGCTTCGGCGTGCGTCTGTTCGAGGCCAAAGAACGGCTCGGGTGGCGGCTCCCAGAAGCTGCGGCCGGAGATGACCACGGCACACACCAGGCCGGCAAAGAAAGCGAATCCGACGATGAAGCCCCCGCGTCCGTCGGCGGTGCCGCTCGTGGTCGCCATGTCGATCGCCGCCCGCCTGTCGGAGAATCCAGGGGCCGGCCGCGCTGGTCAAACCCCTCCGCATGGATCGACAGGCGCGACCGGAAAAATCGATTCCGGTGGACCTGGCCCGCAGGGTCGAAGGCCCAACGAGGCGTGAGGCGGCGGCCTGGGGGGGCGAGGCGCTCTGGGTGGTCAAAGCCGACTGAGCGTGAGGCCGTGGGCCGCTCTGGTCCGCGGCTCGGGGCTGCCCGTGCCCCGTCGCCGGACGTTCGTTGCGCCCATCCTGGCAATCCTGTTCGGCACAGCGGTTGCAGTGTCGTCTTTTGTGAATCGGGCTCGTCCAAGCCGACCGGC
>JAUMAF010000080.1:0-290 GCA_032117045.1 Pirellulales bacterium
CCGTCAACGGACTCAATCAGTTGGTGGCCGCGGCACTCCAAGGAAAATTGATCGAGGCCGGGCATCGTGGCCGGGCGATGGTGGTGAGCACCACGATCGGCAGCGTGCTGGCGATCGCGGCTGCGATCCTGCTGCTCGGGCCGTGGCTCACCGAGCCGGACGGCTTTCCGAAGATCTTCGCCGCGACTGCCGCCTTTTTTGCGCTGGCGGCCTTCGCGCCCTTGATGCTCGACGAGCCGACCGACGCGGCGGTCAGGGTGGTGCGACCCAGTGATGCTCGCGGCGGCTGG
>JAUMAF010000080.1:300-6733 GCA_032117045.1 Pirellulales bacterium
GTAGGGCAGGGCCTGGCGGCCTGGCGGGCGACGATCGCGGCCGATCGCGGCCTGGTACGGCTCGCAATCGTGGCCGCCTGCTTCTCCGCGGTGCTCATGCTCTTTCCCCACTACCAGGCATTCGCCCGCGACCGTCTGGGGAGCGTCGCCGCCAGCCTGCTTGCTTGGGTCGTCACACAGAACACGGCCACCGGTCTGGTGAGCCTCGTTGCCGGACCGGTTTCAGACCGACGGGGCACGCGGATCGTCCTCATCTGGCTGGTGGCGCTCTCGTCACTCACGCCCCTCGTGGTGACGGCGCTCTCGCTCTTCCCGCATGCCGCGGCGGTGCGGTGGTTCTGGCTCGTCTACGTGCCGCTGGGCCTCAATCCGATCACGCTCAAGATGCTCACGAACTACGCGCTCGAACTGGCCCCGCGGCCAGTCGACCATCCCCGGTATGTGAGCATCGTGGGGGCCGCATTGGCGGCACCGTTCGTGCTTTCCCCGCTCGTGGGCCTGGCCGTTGACCAGTTCGGGTTTCGCCACGTGTTCGTGGCGGGAGCGGCCGTGATCGCTGCCGGGGCGCTGGTGGCCGTGGGACTTCCCGAGCCGAGGCACCGCGATCCGCAGGCTACCGCCGCCGACAGGATCTGATGGTGTCGTGCGTCGCCGCGGGCTCCGGTGCAAGCCGACCGGCCGTGAGGCCGCGGGCTGCCCTGGTGCGCGGCGAGGGACTGCCCGTGCCCCGTCGCCGGACGTTCGCTCTGGACATCCTGTCCTTCGCTTACTCGGATGCCGCCGGCGCTTCGGCATCCTGCCTGCGCTTGGCGTCATACGCCGGCTCTCGGGGCACGGGCCGCCCCGCGCTGAGTTCATGCCCGTGACAGCCGACTGGCCGTGAGGCCGCGGGAAGCCTCTTGCTCAGTGCGTACTCGTGGCAGTTGACGGCGTTGCAGTCGCTTGTGCGGCGATGATCCGCTCGAGTTCGGCTCCCAGACGGGCGGCGATATCCGGGCGGGTGTCGCGGACGTTTTTTGTTTCACCCGCATCCGTCGTGAGGTCATAGAGCGCGTCGACCGGCCGGGCATGCTGGCCCTTGGATCGTTTGGGGGGCGGTTGGCGAACGAGTTTCCAGTCGCCGTCGCGGAGGCCGAAGCGGCCCGACAATCCGTTGTCTTGTTGAAGCAGCGAGCGGCGGCCTGCACCCGTGCCGAGCAGAGCGGCGGAGACATCGACGGCGTCAGGAAATGCCCCGGCGGGCACGGTGGCCCCGATGATCGCAGCGACGCTGGTCGCCAGGTCGATCGTGCAGACGATTGCATCCGAGACACCCGGGGCGATCCGCCCCGGCCACCGGGCGATGAAGGGAGTCCGAGTGCCCCCTTCGTAGACACTGTATTTTCCATCGCGAAACGGTCCGGCAGGACGATGATCGCCCAGTTTTGCCACGGCGTCGTCCTTGTAGCCATCATCGAGGACGGGGCCGTTGTCGCTGCAGAACACGATCAGCGTGTCAGCGGCCAGGCCCAGCCGATCGACCGCCGCAGTCACCTCGCCGACGGTCCAGTCGAGTTCCATGATGCAGTCTCCCCGGGGGCCTAGTCGCGTGGTGCCCTGAAACCGTTCATGCGGGACCCGTGGCACGTGGATGTCGTGCGGCGTCAGCAGCAGAAAGAATGGCCTGGATTCCGTCCGGGCATGGGCCTCGATCCAGCAAACACTCTCGCGCACCCAGGCATCGGCCAGATTCTCGTCACGGAACCGGGCCTGTGTCCCTCCCGTGGAGAAACCGATCCGGCCGATGCCATTGTGAATCGTGTTGTTGTGGCCAACCGACCAGTCCATCCTCAATTGGTCACGATTATCCACGCCGTTTGGATGATCCATCGCCGGCTTCGTATCACCCACCCACAGCGGGTCGGCCGGATCGAGGTTCTTGACGACGTGATCCTCGACGAACACCTGCGGCACACGGTCGTTGGTGGTGGGGAGCAGGAAGCAGTGGTCGAAGCCGATTTCGAGGGGCCCTGGCACGAGCCGGCCATTCCAGTCGGGTCCCGCACCTTTTTCGCCCAGGCCGAGGTGCCACTTGCCGACCACGGCAGTGGCGTATCCGGCGTCTTTGAGCATCGAGGCGAAGGTCGTCCTGTCGGGCTGGATGATGGCGGCCGCATTAGGGGATGCGATCCCGGTGCCTGGCCGCCGAAACGCATACTCCCCGGTGAGGAGGGAATAGCGGGTCGGCGTGCAGGTCGATGCTGAGCAGTAGCCACTCGTGAAACGAATCCCCTCACGGGCGAGGCGGTCGATGTGGGGTGTCTGCACCGCGGTTGCCCCGTTGCACGACACATCCCCCCAGCCGAGATCATCGGCCATGATCACGATCACGTTGGGCCGTCGTGCCGGGATCGTGGTGGCGTCGGCGGCGGTGGCGATCAGGGCCGCCGTGGGACTCCAGATGAGGACTGTCGCGACCCACAGGCGAGGCATCATGGACGTCGGCATCCGGAAGTCCTTTGGCTCATGCTGGTCGGATGGGCTGGATCGCGTCCAAGTTTACCGGCTCGAGACCATTGAATCTGCGGCTGGAAGTGGTTTCGGGAAGTGATCTAGGGCCGTTGGGGATCGCATGGAATACTCCTGCCGGCCCGGTTCTTGCGGGCGGAGCCTCTCCATGCGCGTCTTTCTCTCAGCCGGCGAGCCTTCGGGCGACCACCATGCCGCGGTCCTCGTGCGCGCCATCCGCGACCGCCGGCCGGACGCGGTCTGTGTCGGACTCGGCGGACCGCACATGGCAGCCGAGGGCTGTGAGCTCGTCGCCGACATGACCTCGCTGGCGGTGATGTGGATCGTGCGGGTGGTGCTCAATATCCATCGCTTCGTCGACCTTGCCCGCCGCGCCGAACGAAGCTTTCTCGATACACGGCCCGATGTCTGCGTGCTGGTCGACTTCCCTGGATTCCACTGGTGGCTGGCCTGGCGGGCGAAGCGGCACCGCATCCCGGTCGTGTTCTATTGTCCGCCCCAGATCTGGGCCTGGGCGAGCTGGCGGGTCGCCAAGATGCGCCGGCTCGTCGACCACGTGCTCTCGCCGCTTCCCTTCGAGCACGACTGGTTCACCGCCCACGGCCTGCCGAGCACGCTCGTCGGCCATCCCTTCTTCGACGAACTTGCCGCCAGCGACACGACCCGCGACGAGGCCCGCGATGGAGCGGAGGCCGCCGTCTCCGGCACCGCCTGCTGCGGCCCGCAGCCGCTCGTCCTGCTCCTTCCCGGATCGCGCTGGCAGGAGATCGAGGGCAACCTCGACACGCTCATTCGGGCAGCGGGTCTGATCCGGCTGCAGGTGCCGGCGGCGCGGTTTGCGGTTGGGGCCTTGCACGACCGCCACGCGCGGCGGATTCGGGAGGTCATCGACGGCTCCGCCGAGGCCCGCGGTCTTGGTATCGACGTGCAATCGGGTCGCACGCGAAGCCTGATCAGCGAGGCCCGGGCAGCGATTGCCTGCTCGGGATCAGTATCGCTCGAGTTGCTCGCGGCCCGGGTGCCGACGGTGATCGTCTACCGCATCAGCGGTTTTGCCTACGTCGTGCAGAGCTGGTTGCGGCGGGCGCGGTTCATCACGCTGGTCAACCTTCTGGCGTCGCGGGAACCGATCGGGCCGGTGCGTCGCGAGTGGCGTCCGCCGACCGCCGTCGCCCCTGCCGATCCAGAAGCGATCTATCCGGAATACCTCGCCGTGCAGGATCCGGCCGATCGCGTGACGGAGCATGTGGTCGACTGGCTCGCTGATCCCGCCTCGCGGGCAGGGGTCGTGGAGCGGCTCGAGATGCTCGCTGCCGCCATCGCCCGTCCGGGATCGGCGGCCCGAGCCGCGGAAGCCGTGGTGGCGATCGCGGTCAGCGGAGCCGCCGTCGGCCGCGATGCCGGCCGGCAGCCGTCGGCAGACCGTGTCGCGGCCTGAGCGGTTCTCGGGCGTGTACCATGGGAGTCATGATGCTCGCCGAACCCCAAGCCACCTCCGCCGATCTGCGCTTCGACCTGGCGGGCGTCCGGGTGCGGGTCTCGGCATGGTTCTGGGCGGCCGCGGCGCTCCTCGGCTGGAGCGTCTGCCAGTCGTATTCGCTCGGTGACCAGCGCAGGCTCCTCCAGATGCTCGTGATCTGGGTCGGCGTGGTCTTCGCCTCGATCCTGGTCCACGAGATGGGCCATGCGATGGCCTACCGCCGATTCGGCCAGGCGTCGCACGTGGTGCTCTACCACTTCGGTGGCCTGGCGATTCCCGAGGTCTGGGGCCGGCGACATCTCCGCCCGCTTCAGCGGCTGCTCGTGGCGGCGGCGGGGCCGCTGGCGCAGCTCTGCCTCGCGGCGGTGGTCATCGTCGTCCTCAAGGTGGCTGGCTACGCCACACCGTTCCCGATTCCGGTGATCGGCGCCCGGCTTGGGCTCGACCGGGGCGGCAATCTGCCCTTGATGCTCTATGTGTTCGTCGACTTTCTGCTGTACGTCAACATCTACTGGCCGCTTCTCAATCTGATTCCGGTCCCACCGCTCGACGGTGGCCAGATCGTCCGTGAGGGCCTGCTGACACTCGGAGTCAATGAGGCTCATCGCATCGCCGGCATCATCGGCGTGGCCGCGGGGACCTTCGTGGCCTGGTGGGGCTACACCCACGGCCAGCCATTTCTCGGGATCATGTTCGCGATGCTCGCCGCGTCGTGCTTTCAGGGCCTCTCCGCCGGTGACACGCCGTGGCGGCGTTGGAACTGACCG
Source organism: Pirellulales bacterium (assembly GCA_032117045.1). Lineage (GTDB taxonomy): Bacteria > Planctomycetota > Planctomycetia > Pirellulales > UBA1268 > QWPN01. The sequence goes on from JAUMAF010000080.1 coordinate 5,056, forward strand.
TGCGTTCGCAGCCGAGCCGCCCGCCGATCGTCGTGCTCGGAGCGAGCAATGTGTCGCGCGGCCTCGTGCGACTCGCCGCGATCACGCGGACCCGGACCGGCGGCCCGGCCGATCTCTTCGTTGCGGCGGGCCACGGCCGTTCCTATGGTGTCAACAGCCGGGTCGCCCTCCGCCGCCTGCCGTCGATCCTCGGCTGCGGCCTCTGGCGGGCGCTCGATCGCGAGCAGGCAGCGATAGGCGAGCCCACGGCCCCGCTGGCGCTCGTCACCGACATTGGCAACGACCTGCTCTATGGATTCGCGGTCGAGCAGGTGGCGGCGTGGGTGCGGGAGAGCGTGCGGCGGTTGGCCGATCGCGGGGCCACGATCGCGATCACACGGCTGCCGCTGGCGAGCATCGCCGGCGTGGGCCCGTTCCGCTACCGGGCGTTACGGACGTGCTATGTGCCAGGGTGCCGGCTCACGCTCGACGAGATGAAGTCGGCGGCGCAGCGGCTCGACGAGGCCGTGGTCGCGATCGCAGGCGACTTCGGGGCGCTCGTCGTCGAGCAGCCGCGCGACTGGTACGGCGTCGATGCGATCCACGTCCGTCGCCGCCGGCTCGACGACTTCTGGTGGCGCGTGTGCGGGGCGTGGGGTGTGCCGGAGGTGGTGGCCCCGGGAAGGCCGACGTTTCGCGACTGGGCGCGGCTCGGGTCGCAGTCGGCCGAGGTGCGGTCGTTGGGGCAGGTGATGCGATTCACGCCGCAGCCAGTGGTGCAGCGGCCGGGCCTGCGGCTGTGGTTGTATTGACGCGGGTCTTCAGAGCACGGGAAGCGAGGGCATCGGGGGGCGGACGGCGGCGGTGGCGGCGAGATTGCCCACGAGCCGATCGCAGATGGCCTCGAGATAGTGGCGGCTCGCCGGGTCGTCGTAGTTGGCGACGGTTGTGCCGGCGTCGCCGTGCTCGCGGATCGGGATCTGGAGCGGAACCTCGCCGAGGAACGGGATGTCGAGTTCGCGGGCTGTCCGCTTCGCGCCGCCCGTGCCGAAGATGTCGTACCGCTTCTGCGTGTCAGGACAGACGAAGAAGCTCATGTTCTCGACCATGCCGAGCACAGGGATGTTGACCTTGCGAAACATCGCGATCGCCTTCGTGGCGTCGAGCAGCGCGACGTCCTGCGGCGTGCAGACGACGACGGCACCCGACAGCGGCAGGGCCTGCGAGAGCGTCAGCGCGATGTCACCCGTGCCCGGGGGCATATCGATTACGAGGTAGTCAAGCGGGCCCCAGAGCGTGTCGCGGAGCATCTGGGTGATCGCACCGTGGAGCATCGGGCCCCGCCACACGACCGCCTCGCCCGGCGGCACGAGAAATCCCATCGACATCACGGGCATCGGATTCCCGCCGACATCGAGGTTCATGGGAAGAATCTTGCCGTTCTCCACCTGCGGCCGGCCGGTGAGGCCCAGCAGGTGGGGCACACTCGGGCCGTAGACATCGGCATCGAGTAGGCCGACCCGGCTGCCGGCCCGCGCCAGGCCGATGGCGATGCTCGCGGCGATCGTGCTCTTGCCCACGCCCCCCTTGCCGGAGCCGACCGCGATCACGCTCTTGGCTTCGAGGCCGATCTGGCCGAGCTTCGTCGGCGGCCGGTCGTGCGGCAAGACGGCGACGGAGACACCGCCCACATCGGGGA
>JAUMAF010000081.1:0-4632 GCA_032117045.1 Pirellulales bacterium
ACGGCCCCATCATCTGGGAATGCCGCACATGCCGCTGCCTCCGCTCGAGCGCGTCATCGACGCGTACGAACGGATGGCCGCGTTCAGGGGGGGCGGCCGCGTGATCGGCGTGGCCATGAACAGCCGCCGCCTGGATGCGGAGGCGGCTGAGGCAGAGCGGGAGCGGGTGCGGGCACAGCTCGGGCTGCCGGTCGTCGATCCGATCCGTCATGGCAGCGGTGAGCTCGTCGATGCCGTGCTCGCGCTGGCCGCTGGAAGGCGGTCGCGATGATCCGTATCGCCGTCGGGCATTTCCAGTTGCCTCTCCGGCATCCGTTCACGATTTCACGCGGCACGGTCCGCGTTCAAGACACCGTGATCGTGCAGCTCGAAGAAGACGGCTGCTTTGGCTACGGCGAGGCCACTACCAACGATTTTTATGATGCCACGGTGGAGAGCATTTCCCGGGCTGCGGTCTCGGTGGCCGACCTGCTCGCGGCAGGATCCACCGATGAGTGCGCCGGGCTGCTCCCGGCGGTCGCCTCGCGGCTTGGCGGCCAGCCCTTCGCGGTCTGCGCGATCGACATGGCGATGCATGACCTCTGGGCCCGGCGGCAGGGCATGGCCCTTCACGCGATCTGGGGGCTCGATCCGGCTGCCGGTCCACTTTCCAACTACACCATCGGGATCGATGCGATCGACCGCATGGTCGCCAAACTGGCCGAGGTGCCCGACTGGCCGATCTACAAGATCAAGCTCGGCACCGCTGACGACGTGGCGATCGTGCGGGCGTTGCGGCAGCACACCGACAAACCGTTTCGCGTCGATGCCAACTGTGGCTGGACGGCCCGCCAGACGATCGAGATGTCGGGCCCGCTCCGCGACCTCGGCGTGGAGTTTATCGAGCAGCCGCTGCCGCCTGATGATCCGGGCATGGCCGAGGTGGCACGCCAGGCGGTGTTGCCGCTCATCGCCGATGAGAGCTGCGCGGCCGAGGCCGACGTGGAGGCATGCGCCGGGCTCTTCACGGGCATCAACATCAAACTCTGCAAGTGCGGCGGTCTCGCCCCGGCTCGGCGGATGATCGCCCGGGCCCGCGAGTTGGGCCTGACGGTCATGGCGGGCTGCATGACCGAATCCACCGTCGGGATCTCGGCGCTGGCGCAGATCGTGCCCGAGCTCGACCATGTCGACATGGACGGCGCCGCCCTCCTCGCTGCCGACATCGCCACCGGTGTCGTGGTTGAGAATGGACGTCGGCGGTATCCTGACCTCCCGGGCACAGGCGTGGAACTGCTCGATGGTCCGCTGCCGCGGGCGTAGCCGCGGCGGCCTGATGAGGAGCACCATGATGATGGATCGCACGACACGGCTGGGTTACGGCCTGGCCATGGTGCTGTGCGTGATGGCGATGGGCTCTGCCGTGGGCGCGGCCAGGGCGGCGGATTCGCTCGATGGGGCCCTGCAGCCGCTGATCGAGGCCCACGAGGGGTCGGTGGCGGCGGCCGTGCAGCATCTCGATGCCGGCGTGGGCTTTGCCGCGCGGGCTGATCGCCCGATGCCGCTGGCGAGTCTCGTCAAGCTGCCCGTGATGGTCGCGGCCTACGCCGCGGTGCACTCCGGCGGCGTGCGGCTCGACGAGCCCGTCACACTGCAGGCCGGTGATCTCGTGCCCGGGTCGGCCGTGCTCGGGAAGCTCTCGCCGGGGGCCACGTTTCAGCTCCGCGACGCGATTCGCATGATGATCGCAAGCTCCGACAACACCGCCACCAACCTCGTGATCACCCGGATCGGTCTGCCGGCGACGAACACCCTGCTCGATCGTCTGGGCCTCGGCGGCATCCGGCTCAACTCGTTGGCCTACCGTCGCGATTCCTCAATCGATCCTGAAGCGAGCGTTCGGTATGGTCTCGGCAGCGGCACCGCCGCCGAGATCGTCCGCCTGCTGGCCATGATTCAAAGTCGTGAGCTCGAGCGCCGCGGGATCGTCGCGGAGGGTGCCTGCGGCGAGATGATCGATCACCTGCTCGCGTGCGAAGACAGGGGCATGTCGCCACGCAGCCTGCCACCGGGCGTGAAGGTGGCGCACAAGACGGGCGCCGTGTCGGGAACCCGCACCGACGCGGGCATCATGCTGGGGCCTGCGGGTCCGATCGCCTTCTGCCTGCTGACGACCGACAACCGCGACCGGCGAGGTCCCGGTGGCGCGGCCGATGACCTGGCCGCCCGCTTCGCCCGCGCGACGCTCGACTTCTTCCTCGCGGCCGCCCCGGGGCAGGAATCAGCAGTAGGGCCAGCAGCAGGGCCGCTCGGTGAGGGGGCGGCGGGAGCCCTCGTCGCGGATCTGCAGCGGAGCCTCAATGCGGCGTTGCCGGCCGCCGATCGACTGGGAACGGATGGGGAGTTTGGGCCGGCGACCGCGGCAGGCGTGCGGCGGTTTCAGCAGTCGGTCGGACTGCCCGAGACGGGAGTCGTGGATTCAGCCACGTGGCGTGCCCTAGGCCCGGTGCCCGCGGAGACGCCGGCCGCTCCGCTGCCGCCGCTGGTCATCGAGGATGATCCGGCAGGACTCCCCGCGGTGGCCAGTGCCGCCTGGGCGGTGCTGGATGCCGAGAGCGGGCAGATCCTGCTGGGCCATGAGGCGGATGCCGTGCGGTCGCCCGCCAGCATCGTCAAGGTGATGACGGCACTCGTGGTGCTCGATGAGGCCGCGGCCGAGCCTGCCCGGCTCGACGAGATCGTGACCGTCTCCACACGGGCAGGAACAGAGACGGGCTCCTCGGCGGGGCTGCGTCCCGGCGATCGAATGACAATGCGCGACCTGCTCTACGGCCTGCTGCTTCCCTCCGGCAATGACGCGGCGGTCGCGATCGCGGAGCACGTCGGCGGCCGCCAGCGGGCTTCGGGCGACGCCCTGGAGCGGTTCGTGGAAGCGATGAACGATCGAGCCAAGGCCTCCGGCCTGGTAAGGACGACCTATGGCAATCCGCACGGGCTGACGGTGGAGGGCAAGGGCTCGACGGCCCGCGAGACGGCGGTGTTGGCCGCCGCTGCGATGAAAAATCCGGTGTTTCGCGAGATCGTGGCGACGCGGCAGCGATCGGCGATGGTGGACAACGTCGCGGGATATCGCCGGGAAGTGGTCTGGACCAACACCAACCGCCTGCTCGGCATCGAGGGCTATGCGGGAATCAAGACCGGCACGACCCAGGCGGCGGGATGCTGTCTCGCCGCCTACGCCGACCGCGGCGGCCGTGGACTGATCGTGGTGGTGCTCGGCGCCCCATCCACGGAATCACGGTATGTGGATGCCCGCAATCTGTTTCGCCACGCGTGGCAAACGCTCGGCATTCCCTGACCGCGACGGGAGTCACCCGGCGGGCGACTCGAGTGCACGGGCATGGTTGGCCGTGAATGCGGCCAGGGACTCGTGCCGCGTCGCCAACACCCGCAGAAAGAGGTCGTCGAGCAGATGCCGCATCACCGCCTCGTAGACGAGTTCGTCGATGTGTGGCTGTGGGTCGTGGGCCGACACCAGCAGGCTTGCGTCGGCGATGGGAACCACCGCATCGCGGCCACGTCTCGTGATGACGACGATGCGACCGCCTGCCGCACGCATGTCGCGGCAGGCCCGCTGCCAATCGTGGTGGCCGCCCTGCCCACAAACGAGCAACAGAACGTCCCGTGGCGTGGCCGCGGTGAGGCTGGCGAGGAGCTCGTGCAGTTGTCCGTGGGCGATGCAGCGGTGGCCCATCGGGGAGATTCGTCCCGCAAATGTGTGCGCGGCGCTGGCGTCGACGCCAGCGCCAGCCACGAACAGTGTGTCGGCCTCGGCGATCCACCGAGCGGCGTTGGCCAGCGCCTGGGGCGGATTCACGGCCCGGGTCTCGCGCTCGGCGGCCGACTTGCTCTGCCAGAGGCCGTCGGCCCGTGCGGCATCGGGATCGCCCGTGGTCGGCGCGGCAGTCCGCCCGCCCTCCTCGGCCGATGCGACCGCCACCGCCTCGGTGATCGAGAGCTTGAGGTCGGGGTAGCCCTTGAAGCCCATTCGCTGGGCGAACTTCACGATGCTCGACTGGCTCACATTGAGAGCATCGGCGAGCTGCTGGGATGAGTAGTCACGCAGCAGCCGCGCGTTGGCGAGGATGTAGTCGGCGATTCGCCGATCCATCGCCGACATCTGGCTGCGTTCGGCACGTAGTTTGGTGATCGCTGGCATGCGGTTGAAGAAACAGGAGCGTGGCTCAGGGAGTGAGGAGTTCGAGACCCGGCACGGCTCGGATGCCGAGTCCCGGGCCGTCGCCGATCGTGATCTCCGGGCCTGCGAAGCAGACGTTTCCCTCCACCGGATTGAAGATCCCGAGGGAAGGGCCGTCGAGATCGACACGGGTGATGACGTCGGACTTCGCGACGGCGAGGTGCGCGGCGGCCGCGACACTGATGGCGCCCTCAAGCATGCAACCGATCATGCACTCCATGCCATAGGTGGCGGCGAGGTCGGCGATGCGGATCGCCTCGGTGATGCCCCCGGTCTTCATGAGCTTGATATTGATGATGTCGGCCGCGCGGCGGCGGATGATCTCCGCGACCCCGGTCAGGCCCGTGACGCTCTCATCGGCGACGATGGGCGTGTCGACCCGTTCGGTGACATAG
>JAUMAF010000082.1:0-16896 GCA_032117045.1 Pirellulales bacterium
CGCCTCGAGTTCTGCCATCACCTCGAACATCTCGCAGATGCGATGCGGGCTGGCGTCGGCAACCACCGCACCACGACGCGGCCGCAACTCGACCATGCCCGAGGAACTCAGCTGGATCAGCGTCTCACGGATCGGCGTGCGCGAGACGCCGAACTCATTCGCCAGCGCCACTTCGTCGAGCCGCATCCCCGGGGAATACCGACCATCGACGATTCGCTCCTCGATCAGTTCGCGGACGGCAAGGGATCGCTTCGGCGCAATGGAGGACGTGGCCACGGTGTGTCGCTCGCGGGTTGCAGACGGCGGATTGAATGGATGAGACGCGATCATGACAGGCCTCCGATCCTTCACAAATTGTATACGAGATTGCATTTATCGTACACCACAGGGCCGCGGCGGGGCCATGCCGACCTGAGCGTCGACCGGAGTTACGGTGCCGATCGGCGCTTCTCGAGCACCACGCCGTTGCCCTTGGCGTTGTAGTCGATGCGGGTCATGAACGACCGCATCAGCATCACCCCGCGGCCGCTCGATGCCTCGAGCCGCTCTTCCTGAGTGCAGTCGGGGATGCCTGCCGGATCGAAGCCGTTTCCTTCGTCCACAACCTCGATCCGGGCCACCTCATCCGACACCAGACATTCGACGTGGACCTTCTTCTGGGCGTCGAGTTTGTTGCCGTGAACGATCGCATTGACGATCGCCTCCTCGGCGGCGAGATGAATCGCAAAAATATCGGAGGGCGACCAGCCGTGAACACCGAGTTGCTCCAGCAACTCGTCGGTGACCTTCCGGTTCGAACCCCGTTCACTGGGCAGGTCGACCGACAGTCGCCAGGCATCCGTCGCTGATTGATCCGACATGGTGTTTACCCTGGCTCGCCGCCGTGCGATGCCGCGCAAAAAAACCGCAGCGTGTCAGAAAGCGGAAATGGCCTCGGCCTCTTCCCCGCGGATATCGAACACCTTGTTGAGCTTCGTGATCTGGAAAACCTCCAGAATCTCGGGACGAATATTGCACATTTTCAGTCGTCCTTGAGCCGTCTTCATCTTGCGGTCGAGCGTGATCAACTTCCCAAGCGCAGCACTCGATAGGAAATCGACACTCTCGAAGTTGAGCAGGATGCTCCGGCGGTTGTCGTGCTCGATGAGGGAGAAGAGCTCGGCCCCGAGTTCCTGGATGCCCGTCTCGTCGAGGATTTTCTTGTCCACGAACTTCACGACCGTCACGTCGCCGACCTTGGAAACATCGATTCGCCTGTGCGTGGGCATGTGCAACCTGCGAGTCGGGACTGTGGAGCGCGAACAACTCGATCAGCGTAGCGGCTCGAAATCGCATTTGCCATGCAGGGGGGTTCCTCAGCGGCGCGTGGTACGAGCGGACCGATGGCAGTGGGCCGGCGGCGAACCCGCCAGCCGTCAGCCATGCTCGCTGCCAAACTGGCAGGGAAGGGCCGCTCGTCCATGCCCCGCCAGGGCCAACAAAAGGGCGAAAAAACCCGAACCAAACCGGACTTCAGGATCTGGGAACTCGATTTCGCACCGTTCTGGCGCGCCACTTGCTTTGCTTGTTCCAGCCGGTCTGATGGTTGATCGCAGTGGGCAGCCCTCCGCTTCGACGGTGGGACGGCCCCGTCGCACGCGACCCTGCCCTCCGCCCACCGTACCGCACGTTCATTCCCTTTAGAGATTCCACAAGAGGAACCATGTCAGCCACCGCCACGAAGCCCACGAAGAAGAAGTCGATGCTGATCCCCCTCGGAGACCGCATCGTCGTCGAGCGTGAAGAAAGCGAACAGAAGACCGCCGGCGGCATCCTGCTGCCCGATTCGGTCAAGGACAAGCCCGCCCGCGGCGTCGTCGTGAGCGTTGGCGAAGGCAAACTCGATCAGAAGGGGCAGCGGCACCCGCTGCAGGTCAAGCCCGGCGACCGCGTCGTGTTTACCAGCTACGCAGGCGAGCCTTTCAAGGTGGGCGATGCCGAACTGCTCCTGATGCGCGAGGACGACGTTCTCGCGATCCTCGGCTAAGTCCCGTTCCTCAGTTCCAATCAGTCCGTTCCACCAGGGGTGTGACGGCTCCCAGCTTGCTCCGGTTTTTCCGACCATTCATTCGCTGATATCCCCAGAGGAGTTTTCAACATGGCCAAGATGATGGTATTTGATCAGGAGGCCCGCGAGGCGATGCGGCGTGGTGTCGCCAAGCTCGCCCGAGCCGTGAAGGTGACGCTCGGCCCCAAGGGGCGAAACGTCATCCTGCAGAAGAGCTTCGGCTCCCCCACCGTCACCAAGGACGGCGTGACCGTCGCCAAGGAGATCGACCTGGAGGATGTCTACGAAAACATGGGCGCCCGCATGGTCCGTGAAGTCGCCAGCAAGACCAGTGACGTCGCGGGCGACGGCACCACGACCGCCACGGTTCTCGCCGAGGCCGTCTTCAACGAGGGCCTCAAGGCCGTCGTCGCCGGTGTGAATCCCGTGCAGATGAAGGCCGGGATCGAGAAGGCCGTCGCGGACATCGCCGCCAAACTGAAGGAAATGTCGATTCCGGTGAAGGGCAAGAAGGAGATGGCCCAGGTCGCGTCCATTGCCGCCAACAACGACATGGAAATCGGCGAGCTCCTCGCCGAGGCCATGGACAAGGTCGGCAAGGACGGCGTGATCACGGTCGACGAGGGCAAGAGCCTCAAGACCGAGATCGAGTTCGTCGAGGGCATGCAGTTCGACCGCGGCTATCTCTCCCCCTACTTCGTCACCAACCCGCAGCAGATGCAGTGCGTGCTGGAAGACTGCTACATCCTCGTGTTCGAGAAGAAGATCTCGAGCGTCAAGGACATCGTGCCGCTGCTCGAGGCCGTCGTGAATGCGGGCAAGCCGCTGCTGATCGTCTCGGAGGAGGTTGACGGCGAGGCCCTGGCCACGCTCGTGATCAACCGTCTCCGTGGCACGTTCCAGGTGTGTGCCGTGAAGGCTCCCGGCTATGGCGATCGCCGCAAGGCGATGCTCGAGGACATTGCGATCCTCACCGGCGCCTCCCCCGTGTTCGAGAACCTCGGCATGAAGCTCGAGAACCTCGGCCTCGCCGAACTCGGCCGTGCCAAGAAGGTGATCATCGACAAGGACAACACGACGGTCATCGAGGGTGCCGGCAAGTCGAGTGAGATCAAGGCGCGGATCGAGCAGATCCGCCGCGAGATCGAGAACGCGACGAGCGATTATGACCGCGAGAAGCTCGAAGAGCGGCTCGCCAAACTGTCGGGCGGCGTGGCCAAGATCAACGTCGGTGCCGCGACCGAAAGCGAGATGAAGGAGAAGAAGGCCCGCGTCGAGGACGCGCTGCACGCCACGCGGGCTGCCGTCGAGGAGGGGATCCTGCCGGGTGGCGGCGTGGCCCTGCTGCGGGCCTGCTCGCAGGTGAAGCCCAAGGGGCTGTCCGAAGACGAGGCGGTCGGCTACCAGATCGTGATCCGGGCCTCACGGGCCCCGCTGACGATGATAGCTTCGAACGCCGGCCAGGATGGCTCGATCGTTTGCGAGAAGGTGCTCTCCGGCACCGGCAATCACGGCTACAACGCCGCGACGGGCGAGTATGAAGATCTCGTCAAGGCGGGAGTCATCGACCCAGCGAAGGTGACGCGGACGGCGCTGCAGAACGCCACGAGCGTCTCAACGCTGCTGCTCACGAGCGACGCCCTGATCGCCGAGAAGCCGAAGGATCAGAAGTCCAAGGCCGGCGGTGGCGGTGGCCACGGCGGCGACTACGACATGTATTGAGCCTCGGGCTCCGGTGGCTTCTGCCACCGGCCTGAAGCGATGACGATCATGAGCCGGGGCGTTCTGCGGAACGCCCCGGTTTTTTCATGTTCGTCGTCAGGTCTGCGATCGGGACGAAGCCGTCGGTGCCGGATGGATGGGAGGCCTTGCCGCACGACGGGGAGGCCATCTGCCGCCAGAGGGTTCGGGCCAACCAGGCTGCGGCCGCAAGGGAGACGGCGATCGCGATGGCATCCTGCATGGTCACCAGCCCACGGCCGTGCCGAACTGATAGATCGCAAAGGCTCCGAGCCACGCCAGCACGGTCATGTAGGTGAAGGTGACGACCGGCCAGACCCAGGAGCCGGTTTCGCGTCCGATCACGACCAGCGTGCTCGCGCACTGGGCACACAGGGCGAAGAAGACCATGATCGAGAGGGCCACTGGCAGCGTGAACACGCGGCGGTTTGTGCCGTCCCACCGGGCTGCCTTCAGCCGCCGTTCGAGCGCGGTTGCCCCCTCGGCTTCGGCCGGATCGAGGTCGCCGAGGTTATAGATCACGCCCAGTGTGCCGAGCACCACTTCCCGAGCCGGAAAGCTGGCGATCGCCGCACAGCCGATTCGCCAGTCCCAGCCGAGCGGCCGTACCACAGGTTCGATGAATCGGCCAGCCCGGCCCAGGAAACTCTGCCGCTGAGCCGCGCCCCGGCGAGCGGCGGCGAGACCCTCGGGCGTGTCGAGAGCGGCGAGTTCCGCGACGAGTTCGGCCCGGTCCAAGGCGTCGTCGGACCCGGCTGCGGCCGCCTCCAATGACATGCGCAGGGACACCACGTCGTTGTCGATGGCCTGATCGTTTCGCGGGTAGCTCATCAGGGCCCAGATCACGATGCTCACCGCCACGATCAGCGTGCCGGCGTTCATGAGAAACGACCATGCTGCCTCCCGTACCCGCTCCAGCACCACGGCGGGCCGAGGCCAGCGCCAGCCGGGCAACTCCATCACAAAGGGCTGCGGCGGCCCCTTGAAGACCGTCCGCGACAAGAGCAGCGCCACCGCCGCGGCCACGACCACCCCCAGGGCGTAGAGGCCCGCGAGCACGACGGCCTTGAGCGGAAGCCAGGAGAATCCCACCGGTCGGTCGGGCACGAACGCTCCGCAGAGCAGCAGGTAGACCGGCAGCCGCGCCGAGCAGCTCATCAGGGGCGCGACCAGGATGGTGAGCAGCCGGTCCCGATGATTTTCGATCGTGCGGGCGGCCATGATGCCGGGGATCGCGCAGGCGAAGCTCGACAGCAGCGGGATGAACGATTTTCCGCTGAGGCCTGCGGCCACCAGCAGCCGGTCCATGAGATACGCGGCCCGCGAGAGATAGCCGCAGCCTTCGAGGATCGCGATGAAGAGAAAGAGCAGCGCGATCTGCGGCACGAAGATCACGCTGCCGGCCACGCCGGCGAGGATGCCGTCCACGATCAGCGACCGCACCGCACCGTCGGGCAGGAGGCCGCCCACGAAGGCCGACACCCATTCCATGCCCGTCGACACGAGCTCCATCAGGGGCGATGCCAGCCAGAAAATCGACGCAAAAATCGCGAGCATCACCGCCGCGAAGATGAGGGTGCCCCAGAGCCGGTGCGTGAGCAGCGCGTCAATCCGATCTTCCATGAGCTTTCCAGCCGGCGGCGCCATGGCGACAACGCCCGCAAGCAGCCGTTTGATCGCAGCGTAGCGTGCGATGGCGTCACGGGCTGCCGGCGAACGGCCTGCCTCGGCATCGCTATCGTTTGGTGCCGTCGAGGTGACCAGACGTGCCGCCGACGGCGGAGTGCCGAGCACCTCAAGCATCCTGTCGCGGATCGCAGCGATGCCCTCGCCGGTCGTGGCGGCGACGCGGATCACCGGGCATCCGAGTCGCCGGGAGAGCAGGTCGCTGTCGATGCGAATGCCTCGTCGGTCGGCCACGTCGGAGAGGGTGAGGGCGAGCACCACCGGCAGGCCCAGTTCCAGGGTCTGCGTCGCCAGGTAGAGGTTGCGTTCCAGATTCGTGGCATCGGCCACCACGACCACGCAATCCGGCCGAGGCACCCCGTTCATTGCTCCGCGAAGGACGTCCACCGCGACGTTCTCGTCCGGACTCTGCGGCGAGAGGCTGTAGGTGCCCGGCAGGTCGATCAGGTCGATCCGCCGACCGCGGTGCACGAACCGCCCGACTTTTTCCTCGACGGTGACTCCGGGATAGTTGCCGACGCGGGTCGGGATGCCGGCCAGCGACGTGAAGAGCGTGCTCTTGCCGACGTTGGGATTCCCGAGCAGGGCGACGGTGACCGGGTCGCCATCACCAGTTGCCCGTGCCATGCGCCGCCTTGTCGAGGGAAAACGAGTTCGCGAGTGTGAGACAGGCGGCGGGGAAGATGGCTGCCTACGGCCAATGATGCCGCATTCAGCGGTCGCCCACGGATACCCGGGCCGCCTCCTGGCGGCGAATGGAGAGCCGGTAGCCCCGGACCTCGAGTTCAAGGGGATCGCCGAACGGTGCCCGGCCAAGGAGGCGGACGTCGCTGCCGGGCGTCAGGCCCATCTCCAAAAGCCGGATCGCGACTGGATCGGAGCCGCTCACATCCCGAACCCGGACGGTGGCCCCCAGCGGAATGTCGTCGAGCGAAACCATTGGATTTTGTTCCAAAGAGGCGTGAATCGGGACACCTTTGAAATCGGCCGCCGCCAAAGTTGAGAACCAATCTCAACTTCTCACTCAGTGTAGAACCGCAGGCGGTTGGAATCAATAACCGTTTCCTAGGAACGCCGATTCGTATGAGCCTGTCAGCCGGGCTGTCCGGACTGTTCGTTGCCGGTACCGATACCGATGTGGGCAAGACCCACGTAGCCGCCGCCATCGCCCGTTCGCTCGTGGCATCAGGTCGTCGGGTGGGGGTGTATAAGCCAGTGGCCAGTGGCTCGCCGAGCAGGGAGGACGAGGGCAGCGACGCCTGGCGGCTCTGGGATGCGGCGGGCCGCCCCCTAACACCTCGTCATGTCTGCCCGCAGGCATTCGCCGCGGCCGTAGCGCCGCATCGCAGCGCCTCTGCCGAGGGAAGCCTCATCGATGAACGGCTGCTGCGGACCGGGCTCGATGCGTGGCTGCCGGTGAGCGATGTGGTGCTCGTGGAGGCCGCCGGCGGCCTCTACTCACCGATGGGTGACTCGACGCTCGGCGTCGATCTGGCTCGCGACTTTGGCTTTCCGGTTGTGATCGTCGATGCCGCACGGCTCGGAGCCGTCGGCCGTTCGCTTGCCACCGTGCGGGCGGCGGTCGCGGACGGGCTCAGCGTCGCGGCCGTTGTTCTGTCGCACACGACGCCCGTCACGGCAGACGCGGCGCCCACAAGCAGGTCGCGAATTGCACTCGACAGCGTCGATGATCTCGTGAAGCGACTCCCCGGAATCCGCGTCATGATCCTCGATCATGGGGCCACACTCCTGCCTGCGGGAACCGACTGGCCGGCACGTGCGGGTGAGGCTATGCGCCGCCCGCCTCGCAAAGGCTGCGGGCCGATTCCTCCGCCGTCACCGTCGTGATGTGACAGCCCGTGCCGAGCTCGAACCCCGCCAGTTCGGCCAGCCGCGGCAGGATCTCCAGGTGCCAGTGCCAGGTAGCAGTCTGCTCCACGTCAGCGGCATCGCGGAGAAACGGCGCTTGGTGAAGCCACCAGTTGTAGTCACAGCTGGGAGCGACCCGCTCGAGCCTCTTGACCATGTCACGGGTCAGATCAGCGAGGGCCGCGGCACGCGCCAGGGGCGTGTCGTGAAAGTGCCGCTCCGGTTCGGCGGTCACGATCCAGGTCTCGAACGGCTGCCGAGGCGCGGGGGGCACGAGAACCACCAGGCCACCCGACTCGGCGACGATCCGTCCGGCGGCACGTGCTTCAGCGAGCAGTCCGCCGAACGGATCACGACCGCCGCGGCAGCCGGCCAGTTCGGCCGTGATCGCCGGAGGCACCCTGTCCAACGCGACGAGTTGGCTATGGACATGCTCGAGCGAGGCGCCGGCCTTGGGACCCGAGTTCTTGAACACGGTGGCCCAAGCAAGCGACTCCTGCGTGGCGAGCATCGCCAGACGGTGGCGGCAGAGACTCCACGCATCCCGCCAGGCCGCTGGATCGACGGCGAGGATCGAGCGATCATGTCGTGGCGACTCGATCACCACCTCGTGGACGCCGCGGGCCGGCCGTTCCACCGCTCCAGGAGTGATCGCCGCGGGTTCGCTCGTCGTGATCGGGTAGCGGTTGGGGACGATCCGCACCCGCCACGGGGCTGAGGCATCGATGGGGATGCGGGCGAGATCGGGAGGCGTGCGGTCCTCGTTGCCGGCACAGAACGGGCACCAGTCGCGGGCGCTTGCGGGGTCGACGGCCAGTTGGGCCGCGAGGGCCGCGTCGTTCGGCTTGCTCCCCCGCTGGGGCGCCACGAAGACCGGTCGGCCTGAGAGCGGATCCAGGCATATCCGAGGCACGTGCAGGTCGGTCGGTGCGGGGCTCATGTGATGCAGTATGCGCTCGGCAGTCGTCAGACGATCGGTCGACCGGCAGATAAGGATGGAGAATGCCTCCTGCGGTAGCCGCCTGAAGGGCGTTGAATGGCCGTGTTGAACAGCCGCGATGCCACCCGTACACTCCGTCTCCCAGTTCCGGGCCTGTTTCGCTGGTCGCGGCACCCTGCCGGTCCATCGTCGAGGGCTCGGCGAAGTGGTTCCTGTCGTGGCCCAAGAGGAGACTGAAAAGTCATGCTCACCGTTGGCGATTCGTTCCCGCAGTTTTCCTGTCAGGCCTGTGTTGGTACCGGCAAGGACGACATCAAGCTGCTCACCAGCGCCGACTATGCCGGCAAGTGGGTCGTCTACTTCTTTTATCCGAAGGACTTCACCTTCGTCTGCCCGACCGAGCTTGCCGAGTTTCACAAGCAACTCAAGGCCTTCGCCGACCGTGACACGAGCGTTATCGGTGGTAGCACCGATAACGAATGGTCGCACCTCGCCTGGCGGCGGGCGCACCCCGACCTCACCAACCTCGGCTATCCGCTGATTGCCGCCCAGAAGCTCGCGCCCGAACTCGGCATTCTGGAGAAGACCGAGGGCTACTGCCTCCGGGCCACGTTCATCGTCGATCCGAATGGCGTGATCCAGTGGGTCGATGTCAACCAGGGCCGCGTGGGCCGCAATGTCGCCGAGGTGCTCCGCATTCTCGACGCGCTGCAGAGCGACGAGCTCTGCCCGTGCAACTGGAAGAAGGGCGATCCGTACGTGAAGGTCGGCTGATCGTGTCGTCACCAGAACACACTTCGGTCGAGCTTCCGAAAAGAACTCCTGCCCCAGCGAGATCGTGGCTTCGCAAGTTCGGCGACGCGTTTCGGGGTCTGTTTCATGCGGTCTCGACCGAGTGGAGCTTTGCCGCCCATCTTCCCGTGGCGGCCGTGGCCGTCGCCTGCGGGTTCTGGTTCCGGATCAGTCCGGTGGAGTGGTGCCTGGTAACGCTGGCCATCGGTGCGGTGGTTGCGGCGGAGGTCTTCAACACCTCGATCGAGTCGCTCGCTCGGAAGGTCGATACCGGACCTGACCCGCGGATCCGCGACGCCCTCGACACGGCCAGCGCCGCCGTGCTCGTAGCCGTCGGGACGGCGATCATCGTGGGGCTCGTGATCTTCGGGCCCCGGTTTGTCCAGCTTGCTGGCGAAGGTCGCGTGGGCTGAGTCCCGCGGAGGGTTGCGTGGCCTGATTGCGGGCGTTTTTGGCGGCAACTGCGATTGACCGTCACCGCTGCGGACCCATAGCGTGTGGCGGATTCGTGGACCGATTCCGCGGTTCTGCGGCTGTTCCCGACCACACCTTCTGGAGACCACGCAATGATTGGAAAACTTCTGGCCGAGGGGATCGGCACCTTTTGGCTCGTGCTGGGCGGCTGCGGCAGCGCCGTGCTGGCCGCGGCCTATCCGGACCTGGGCATCGGTTTCGTCGGGGTGTCGCTGGCGTTCGGCCTTACCGTGCTCACGATGGCGGCGGCCATTGGCCACATTTCCGGCTGCCACCTCAATCCGGCGGTGACCGCCGGACTCGTGGCCAGCGGCCGGGTGCCCGCGAAGGATCTCATCCCCTACTGGATCGCCCAGGTCGTGGGCGGCATGGCCGGCGCGGGCATTCTCTTCCTCGTGGCCAACGGCCTGCCGGGCTTCGACGCGGTGGCCAGCGGCTTCGCCTCCAACGGCTACGGCGACCACTCGCCGACCGCGGGCCTCGGCGGCGGCGGCTACACCTGGCAGAGCTGCTTCATCATCGAGGCGGTGCTGACGGCCGTGTTTCTGTTTGTGATCCACGGTGTGACCGACAAGAAGTCGGGCAGCGTGATCGCCCCGATCGCGATCGGTCTGTGCCTCACCCTCATCCATCTCGTGAGCATTCCCGTGACCAACACCTCCGTGAACCCGGCGCGGAGCACCGCCACAGCTGTGTTCGTCGGCGGCTGGGCGATCCAGCAACTCTGGCTCTTCTGGGTGGCGCCGATCGTGGGAGGCATCGTCGGCGGCCTGGTCTACCGCAGCGTTGCCGACTGCACAGATTGACCGATCGCCCCCAGACCGATGATGGATTCAGGAGCGTGCCGGCACGGTCGCCACCGGGCCGTGCCGGCACCGCTCATCTGGCCTGCACGTCGTAGCAGAGAATGGCGTCGCCCTCGCGGAGATAGAGCCGGCCGTCGAGGATCACCATGTGGGCCCAGCTCGGCCGCTCGCCGCTGCCGGGTGCCTTGAAGCTGCTCACTTCCTGATAGGCGGCCGGATCGGCCTTCACGAGCGACACGGTGCCGTCTGAATATCGGACGTAGAGGTGGCCGTCGGCGGCCATCACCGTTGCGGAGTTACGGCCGCTTCCCCGCTGCTTCCAGGCGATGGTGCCCGTCATCAGATCGGCACAGAAGGGAATCCCCTTGTCATCGGAGTCGCCGTAGAGGTGGTCGCCCACGAGCACGATTCCGCCGTGCTTGTTGGCGAGAGCGGTGTTGAGGCCATAGATCTGCTCCACGGTGACCGCGTCGCCGGCGGGCACCTGCCGAAGCAGGGCGCCGCCCCGTTTGTAGCCGGCGGCGAAGAACACCAGGTCTCCCTTGATGATCGGCGTGGGGATCACCGCCACCGTCTTGTCGATCGGATAACTCCAGAGGAGTGTGCCCGTCTTCGCGTCGACGCCGATCGGCCCGCTGGCCGTCGTCTGCACGTAGATCCGCCGCCCTTGGATCTCGGAGACGACGATCGACGAGTGGCCGGCACCGCGAAGGTCGGGTACGGGGCACGTCCAGATGGTCGCGCCGGTTTTCTTGTCGAGAGCCACCATCGCCGCCTCGGCGCCGCCCGGTGTGCAGACCACCCGATCACCATCGACGAGCACCGACTCGCTGTAGCCCCAGCTATCCCCCTTGGTGCCGCCGAAACGTTCCTTCAGATCGATGCGGAAGACCTCTGTGCCATCCGCCGAGGTGCAGGCCACGAGCTGGCCGGAGGGCGTGACAACGTAGACCATGCCGCCGTCTACCGTGGGGGTGCTCCGCGAACTCTGCCACGATTCCTGGCCTTCGGTCCACGGCTGCCCCGTCTTTGTCTTCCAGAGCTGCCGGCCCGTTGTCCGGTCGAAGCAGGAGAGATATTCATCCTTGTCGTCGGCGGTCGAGAGCCCGTCGCCCAGCGTGTAGCAGCGGTCGCCCACGATCGCGAGGCTCGCGTAGCCGCGACCGGCCCCCTTCGATTCCCAGAGCAGCGGCGGGCCCTCCGCGGGCCACGACTCCAGCAGATCGGTGTCGGGGGCGATCGCGGTGCGGTCGGCGCCACGAAAGGTGGGCCAGTCAGTGGCGAGCGTCGGGACGGTGGCCAGCGTCGGCACGATGGCGAGGAGGACGCCCGCCGCAGGCACGAGCCGGGATCGCCAGTCAGCACAGGTCATGGGAGTGCGCTCCAAAAAACCCCCCATTGCCGTGGTCCGGACATCCGGCCGAAGCAGGGGAAGACCAGTGGGTATAGTAGCACGCTATTCGATTCCTTCATCCAGTTCTCTGATTGAGGAGCAGCGCCGTGTCGAGCGAGTCGGCCAACGTATTTGGGCAGCGGGTCAGCGTCGAGCAGGTGGAGGAGGGCCACGACCTCGCCCCCAAGTTCGACTCCGCTGGGCTTCTTCCCTGCGTGACCACCGACTTTCACTCCGGCGAGGTGCTGATGGTGGCAGTCATGAATCGCGAGGCGCTTGCCCGGACGATCGAGACGGGCGAGGCCCACTACTGGAGCCGCAGCCGGCAGCAGCTCTGGCACAAGGGCGCCACCAGCGGGCTCGTCCAGAAGGTCGCTGAAATGCGGATCGACGACGATCAGGACTGCGTCTGGCTCCGCGTCGAGATCGCCGGCGGTGCCAGCTGCCACGTGGGCTATCGCTCGTGCTTCTATCGCAAGGTGCCCGTCGGTGCCGAGCGCGCGAAGGGCACGACCTTGGAGTTCCTGGAGCACGAGAAGGCCTTCGACCCGAAGGCGGTCTACGGCGACGCCCCCAACCCCACGCAGCTCTGAGCCGCTGCGTTCATGGCCGTCCGGTCACCGGCGGCTCGAAGGGCAGGCCCTGCCGGTCCTTCGCCGACACGATCGGCTCGGCCGTCATCGGCCAGGCGATCGCCAAAGTCGGATCGTTCCAGACGATGCAGCGCTCGGCGGCAGGCGCGTAGTAATCGGTCGCCTTGTAGAGCACCTCCGCGGCATCCGACAGCACGAGAAATCCGTGCGCCAATCCAGCGGGGATCCAGAGCTGCCGCCGATTGGCGGCCGAGAGCTCCACGCCCACCCACCTGCCATGGGCCGGCGAGTCGGGGCGGATGTCGACGGCCACGTCATAGATCGCGCCACGGACCGCGCGGACGAGTTTTCCCTGCGGCTGATCGATCTGATAGTGCAGACCGCGAAGCACATGCGCCTTGCTCAAGCTCTGGTTGTCCTGCACGAAGCCGACAGGTCCGCCGATCGCCCGCTCGAAGGCAGCGTGATTGAAGCTCTCGAAAAAGTGGCCGCGGTCGTCCTCGTAGATCTTCGGCTCGATGATGAGCACGCCAGGAAGGGCCGTCTCGATCACGTTCATGATGCGGTGGCCTCACGCTGGAGTTCGATGAGGTAACTCCCGTAGCCGCTCTTGGCGAGCGGCGTGGCCAGCCGTTCGAGCTGTTGGTCGTCGATCCAGCCGTTTCGCCAGGCGATCTCCTCGGGGCAGCAGATTTTAAGACCCTGCCGCTTTTCCAGCGACTGGATGAACTGCCCTGCTTCGAGCAGGCTGTCGTGGGTGCCGGTGTCGAGCCAGGCGTCGCCGCGGCCCATCACCTGCACGTCGAGCCGGCCACGTTCGAGATACACGCGATTGACGTCGGTGATTTCAAGCTCGCCCCGCGGGCTTGGCTTCATGTGCCTGGCAATATCGACCACCTGCTCGTCGTAGAAGTAGAGCCCGGTCACGGCGTACCGGCTCTTGGGTTCCGTGGGCTTCTCCGCGAGCGACTTCGCCCGACCGTCCGCTCCAAACTCGACCACGCCATACCGCTCGGGATCGGCGACGGGATAGGCAAACACCGTGGCCCCGGCCGTCTGGTCGCTCGCTGTCCTGAGTCGCCTGCCGAGGTCGTGGCCGTAGAAGATGTTGTCGCCGAGCACGAGCACCGAGGGGCTGGAACCCACGAAGTCGGCCCCGATGATGAAAGCCTGCGCGAGGCCGTCCGGGCTCGGCTGCACGGCATAGCGGAGATCGATGCCCCAGCCTGAGCCATCGCCGAGCAGGTCGCGAAACCGAGGCGTGTCCTGCGGCGTCGAGATCACGAGGATCTCGCGGATGCCCGCGAGCATGAGCACGCTCAGCGGATAGTAGATCATCGGCTTGTCGTAGACCGGCATTAGCTGCTTCGAGACGGCGAGCGTCACCGGATGGAGCCGCGAGCCGGAGCCGCCGGCGAGAATGATGCCTTTGCGTGTCTGCATACCGTTGGTGATCCAGCCTGATTCAGGAAGGGAACTCGGCCACGAGGGCGGCCACGATCGAGGGCACTTCATCCTGCCAGCCCGGGAGTTTCTTCCCAAGAGCGGCTTCGAGCTTCGTCGTGCAGAGCCGGGAATTGGCGGGTCTTTGGGCTGGGAGCGGGTAGTCGGACGTGGGGATGGGCCGGACCTGCTCGGGCCCGGCCCGCAGCCCGAGCCCGCCGTCGCGGGCCGCCTCGAGCACCCGTGTGGCGAAGCCGTGCCACGAGGTCTCGCCGTGCGGGGCGAGGTGGTAGAGGCCGGATTCAGGGGCCGCGTGGGGTTCCGCGAGCCGGCCGACGAACGTCGCCGTCACGTCGGCGATCAGCCGTGCGGGAGTTGGCGCGCCGTACTGATCGGCAACCACTCGCAACTCGTCCCGCTCCCGCGCGAGTCGCAGCATCGTGCGAACGAAGTTGTGGCCGTGGGCCGCGTAGACCCAGGTCGTCCGGAAAATCCAGTGGCGGCAGCCCGAAGATTCGATCAGCCGCTCCCCCTCGAGTTTCGTGGATCCGTAGACGGAGAGCGGATGCGGCTCGTCGGTTTCGACGTAGCAGCCTGCCTTTATGCCGTTGAAGACGTAGTCGGTGGAATAGTGGACGAGCGTGGCCTGCTGTCGGGCCGCCTCGGCGGCGATCATGCCAACGGCCGTGGCGTTCACGAGCCGGGCGCGGTCGGGCTCTGCCTCGGCGCGATCGACGGCCGTGTAGGCGGCGGCGTTGACGATCACCTGCGGCCGCTCCTTCCGCAGCAGCTCGACCACGGTCTCGGGCTGCTCGAAATCGGCCAGACGGCGGTCCCAGGCCACCAGGTCGCCGCAGGCGGCGAGCGGCCCGAGCAGTTCCCGGCCCACCTGGCCGCTCGTGCCGAGGAGAACGATCTTCAGCGGTCGCGTCGTGGTCGTGGCCATCAGGAGGCGTAGTGCTTCGCAATCCAGTCGCGGTACCCGCCGCTCGTCACGTCGGCGACCCAGTCCTGGTGGTCGAGATACCAGCGGACGGTCCGCCGCATGCCCGTGGCGAAGGTCTCAGCGGGCTTCCAGCCGAGTTCGGCCGAGATCTTCCGGGCGTCGATCGCATAGCGGCGGTCGTGTCCTGGCCGATCCTTCACGTAGGTGATCAGCGATGCGTAGGGCGTGCCATCGGCCCGCGGCCGCTCTGCGTCGAGGATGCCGCAGAGCGTGTGCACGACGTCGAGGTTTGGCTTCTCGCTCGAGCCACCCACACAATAAACCTCACCCGGCCTGCCCGCCTCGAGCACGCGGCGGATCGCCGAGCAGTGGTCGCCGACATACAGCCAGTCACGGATCTGACGGCCGTCGCCATAGATCGGTAGCGGCTTTCCGGCGAGGGCGTTGGCGATGATCAGCGGAATGAGCTTCTCGGGAAACTGCCAGGGCCCGTAGTTGTTGGAGCAGTTGGTCGTGAGTACCGGCAGGCCGTAGGTGTGATGGTGGCCGCGGACCAGATGATCCGAGGCGGCCTTGCTGGCGGCGTAGGGACTGTTGGGCAGGTACTGATTCGTCTCCGCAAACGGGGGATCGTCGGCGGCAAGCGTGCCAAAGACTTCGTCCGTCGAGACATGGAGGAAGCGAAACGCCGCGCGGGCATCCTCGGGCAGGGCCGTCCAGTAGGCCCGGGCAGATTCCAAGAGCCGAAACGTGCCCACGATGTTGGTATCGACGAACTCCCCCGGACCATGGATCGAGCGATCGACGTGGCTCTCGGCGGCGAAGTGCACGATCGCGCGAATCCTGTGCTCGGCCAGCAGGTTCGCGACGAGCTCCCGGTCGGCGATGTCGCCGCGGACAAAGCGGTGCCGCGGATCGTCGGCGAGGCAGTCGAAATTCCGGACGTTGCCGGCGTACGTGAGCTTGTCAAGATTCACCACCGGCTCGTCGGAGCCGGCGAGCCAGTCGATCACGAAGTTGGAACCGATGAAGCCGGCGCCGCCGGTGACGAGGATCATGCGTACTTGCGATTCCGTGAGGGGATGGGTGGCCAGAGCCGCGTAGCCCAGGTCACGTCCAGGGGCTTCGGCCGCCGCTGGCGACCGGATCGCCGCCGGCGACCGGATCCATGTCTCCAAGCCCGCGGCAGCGAGGCTATTATGTACCGGACAAGAGCCCTCCATCCCAACCCCGGTCCCCTGGCCTTTTTTGGTGCCTCATGCTCTCCCCCGAGCAGGTCGTCGACACGTATTACCTGGAAGCCCGGCACATGCTGCTGGAGATCGCGGCCCTGCTCGATCGCCACGACGCCGCGGCCGCCCGCTCGGGACGGCCTGCCGATGCCGCTTCGCCGGCGACCGAAGCGAAGCTCGCGACCCTCCGTGAGGCCCTCGGGATCCTCCGGGGCACGCCAGCGGACCGGGATCGGACGGTGGCCCTGCTCGAACTCTTCGCGAAGGTCTGAGCGGCCCGCCCGCGCCTGGAAGGACATCGACGGCATGCAGATCATCCAGCCCCACTACCACGCGATCGCCCGCACCGCGCAGGACTACGAGCGGATGGCGATGAGCGGCGTCGTGGCCGTCGCGGAGCCCGCCTTCTGGGCCGGCTTCGACCGCCTCTACCCGGAAACGTTCCTCGACTACTTCCGGCAGATCTCGGAGTTCGAGCCGACGCGGGCGGCCCAGTACGGCATCCGGCACTTCTCCTGGGTGGCGGTGAACCCGAAGGAGGCGGAAAACCCGGTGCTCACCCGCGAGGTGCTCGCGCACTTCCCCGAGTTCTTCTCCAAGCCGACGGTGCTCGGCGTGGGCGAGACGGGCCTGCACAAGTCGACGAAGAACGAATGCGAGTCACTCGAGGCCCACGTCGAGATCGCGATGAAGCACGGACAGCTCGTGCTGATTCACACGCCGCACCTTGCCGACAAGGCACACGGCACCAGGCGGGTGCTCGAGGTGCTCGCCGGCATGAACATCGACCGCGAGCGGGTCTGGATCGACCACGTCGAGGAGCAGACCATCAAGCCGTGCCTCGACGCGGGCTACTGGGTCGGATTCACGCTCTATCCCATCACCAAGTGCTCGCCGAAGCGGGCGGTCGACATGCTCGAGAAGTACGGCACGGG
>JAUMAF010000083.1:0-23841 GCA_032117045.1 Pirellulales bacterium
TTCCTCGGGCATGGTCGAGTTGCGGCCACGTCGTGGTGCGGTGGTTGCCGACGCCAGCCCGCATCGCATCTGCGAGATGTTCGAGGTGATGGCGGAACTCGAGGCGATGTGCGGCCGGCTGGCCGCCCGCCGCATCGGCGATGAGGAGCAGGCGGCGTTGGCGGAGGCTCATGCGAATTGTCAGCGGGCGCGGGACAACGGCTCGTCCGACGACTATTTCCGGGACAACGAGACGTTTCATCAGGTCATCTATCACGCCAGCCACAACGCGTTTCTCGCTGAACAGGCGATCGGGCTGCAGCGGCGACTGCGGCCCTACAGGCGACTGCAACTCCGCATCCGTAACCGGGTGAATACATCGTTCTCCGAGCACCAGGGCATCGTCGACGCCATTGCCGCCGGCGACGGTGACCGAGCCGCAAAACTGCTTCGCGACCACGTGATCGTGCAAGGGGAACGGTACGGCGACCTCGTGGCCTCGATCGGGCACATGAAAACCGCCACCGCGGCACCCTTTCAAGTGCCCCGCGGCCGGCGGGCGGTGAAGAAGACGGGAGCCCGCCGCACACCCGCGCGTGGCGCTACCAAGCCTGGCGGCACACGCAGGCAGCGATGAGTGCATGGGCAGACGGTCACATCAGAACAGCAGTCGAATCGCCGCTGAAGAGATGAAGGGCATGGAAATCGAATGGGCAGGATTGGGCCGCGTCGCTGCGGTGGTGGTGATGACCCTGTTGGCGGTCGATCGCATCGCCGCGACGCCACCGGGGCAGCCGTTCGTGCCTCGGGGGTCGCTTCAGGTCGAGGCGGCTCCCAAACCGAACAAGCCATTCGAGCCACGGCCGACCACGACGCTCGCCAACCTGCCCTCACTGCCGGTGGATGCCGCCCTCGACCGCTTCGGAGGCCAGGCCTCTCACCGCCACCGCGCCACTGGATTTTTTCGGACCGAACAGGTCGCGGGCCGCTGGTGGCTGATCGATCCTGAAGGGTCTTTTTTCATCAGCCGCGGCATGAACTCGATCACGCCGGTGCGCACGTCCGGTGGCCGCGAGGCGCTCCGGCGGCGGTTCGATTCCGAGCCGCAGTGGGCGACGGCCGCCACGGCCCAACTCCGTGACGCGGGATTCAACACCACGGGCGCCTGGTCAAACCACGACCTGCTCGCCGAGGTCGATCGACCGCTCGTCTCCACGCGGCTCTGGGGCTTCATGTCGTCCTACGGCAAGAAGCGCGGGGGCACCTTCATGAAGGCCGGTCATGTCGGCTACCCGCAGGACTGCCCGTTCATTTTCGACCCCGAGTTTCCGGCATTCTGCAGCGAGTATGCCGCGACGCTCGCCGAGGGGCGAGACGATCCTCTCCTGCTCGGGCACTTCTCCGACAATGAGATGCCCTGGAGCCGGGCGATGCTCGACAACTATCTCGGTCTCCCCGACACTGATCCGGGTCATGCGGCGGCCCATGCCTGGCTGACGGAACGTCGTGGCGGAGCAGCAGACAGCCCGCTCGCCGATGCCGATCGGTCCGCATTTCTCGAGTTTGCCATCGACCGCTATCTGGGAATCGTGGCGGCGGCGATTCGGGCCCACGATCCGAATCATCTGTTTCTGGGCGTACGCCTGCACGAACCCGCCTTCGATCTGCCGGAGGTGTATCGCGCCGTCGGACGGCACTGCGACGTCGTCTCGGTCAACTACTACCGCGCCTGGACGCCCGACGTCGAGCAGATGACCATGTGGGCACGGGAATCGGGCAAGCCCTTTATGGTGACCGAACATTACGCCAAGGGGGCAGACAGCGGCCTGGGCAACACCAGCGGCGCCGGCTGGCTCGTGAAGACCCAGCGGGACCGCGGCGCCTTTTACCAGAACTTCGCCATCGGGTTGCTGGCGTCGCGGCACTGCGTCGGCTGGCATTGGCACCGCTACGCGGACAACGATCCTGACGACACAGCCGTCGATCCCTCCAACCGGGATTCCAACAAGGGCATCGTCTCCGCCCGCTATGAGCCATGGTCGCCGCTCCTCGAGGAGATGACCGAACTGAACCTCCGGGTGTACGGCATCATCGACCTGCTCGACGCTCTGGATGCCCCGGCCGACGCTCCTGGTGCGCCGGCCGCCGCCGAAGCCCCCACATGATCACCGACTACCAGGCGGAGTGGGGTTTTCCTAGGGAGTTTCAAACTGTATACTCAGATTATTCTTTGGCATACACCCTTCACGGACGGCCGCTTCCGGCCTGCTGTGAGCGTGTCTGAGGGAGGTCGCACGATGACAACGCACCACGCTGTCCGAAGGGCCGCATTCACCTTGGTCGAGTTGCTGGTGGTCATCGCGATCATCGCCACCCTCATCGGCCTGCTCCTCCCCGCGGTGCAGTCGGCCCGCGAGGCGGCCCGCCGCATGGCCTGCGGTAACAACCTGAAGCAGATCGGGCTGGGAATACTGTCGCACGAGAGCGCCACCAAAACGCTGCCTCCCGGTTTCGAATACCTCAACACGAACCGTTCAGCGTGGGGATGGGGGGTGTTTATTCTTCCCTACACCGAAAACAAGCAGTTGTTCGACACGCTCAACACGGGCACAAACGAGCTCGACTCCTACCTCCCGGCACCGCCCGCCGCGATCAAGGCTGCTCTGCAGACGCCCATTAGCATGTATCGCTGTGCCTCAGACAATACCGCCGCGCTCAACGAGCTCTGTGACTTCGGCGACAAGGCCACGCTCGCCTCCGGATTTTTTCTTGCCACATCCAACTATGTCGGCAGCGCAGGTGATGGGGCAGCCAACTCCGGGGGCACCGCGTCCAACGGACCCATCAACGCCAACGACTCCGGCGGCGCGCTGTTCGGCTTCCGGCCCGTGAACGGCGGCAAACGCGGCCTGGCTCTCAAGAAGTTCCCAGACGGCCTGAGCAAAACGCTCCTCGTTGGAGAACGTGCTGGTGCCGCAAGTGCCGGCGCGGCGAATCTTGGGCAGGGAAGTATGGCTGCCACCTGGGCTGGCAACGGCAAGCCTGCGGGCGGGACCACCCGGGCCGGCGCCGGCCGTTGCCTGGCGAGGGCCTCCGGTCCTGCGGTGGCCTCGTATTCAAAGGGCTATCCCACGGCCGGATCTGGTGGCTGGTATCTCAATGATTTCTCACCAGCGTCCGGCTCGTTCGGTAAGGGCTTCAGCAGTTGGCACAGTGGCGGCGCGAACTTCCTCCTGGGCGACGGCTCTGTCCGCTACTTCTCCGACTCGATCGAGCCGGTCATCATCTGCGGTGTCGCTCGCCGAGACGACGGCATCGGCGCCGACGGCACCGACAAATAATCCGCCTTGGAAACCCTGCGGAGCGTTCATGATTCCTGCTTTCCTGCATCGTCGATCCGCCATCTTGCTCGTGTCGCTCGTTTCCCTCGCTTTTGCAAGCGGATGCGGCGATTGGTGGCTCCGGATCACGGAGGTGTCCGGCACGATCCGCGTCGATGGCAAGCCTGCCAAGGGGGTGCAGGTCGTCTTTCAGCCCGTCGACACGAGCCGGCCCCGGGCTCTCGCCCAGACGAACAAGGATGGCGTGTTTGCGCTCGGCCGGCAGGGACCGGGCAACCGCCAGGGGGCCGCATCCGGCAAATACAAAGTGCTCCTGCTGACCGACACGGACGGCCCCGATCCGATCCTCATCCCGCCTGAATACAACGTGAAGTCGACGTTGGAGTTCGAGGTCATCCCCGGAAAGTCCAACGTGTTCGACGTCGATGTGAAGACGAAATAGCGCCGATCTCGACGTCGCCTGCACAAGCCCAACGCCGTCAGTCCGTGCCTGTCCAAGCCAACGCCGTGAGGCGTGGGGTCGAAGCAGAAACGGCCCTGCAATCAAACGCAGGTCGCCCGCGGCCTCACGGCCGGTCGGCTTATACCCGAGCCCGAGGCTCATGATCAACGCGAACGGCGATTGCGAAAGCCGAGAGCCACGGCCAGGCAGGCGACCGACACCAGCCATGCCGACGGCTCCGGCACCACAGCGACGGCCTCGACGGCCGATGGTGGCAGGTTGTAGGAGCCCTGGTTGTAGAGGCCAGTGGTGAGGAACGCGGCAGCGTCGAGAACATTGACGAGGCCGTCGTAGTTGAAGTCGCCCTGGGCCCACGTGCCGGCATTATTGGTGTTGTATTTTCCGGCAGCGAGCATGTTGGCGGCGTCGAGCACGTCGACTCGCCAATCGAGATTCGTGTCGCCGGCCGCTGCATAGGCAAACTCCAGCGATCCGCCGCC
Organism: Pirellulales bacterium; assembly: GCA_032117045.1. GTDB lineage: Bacteria > Planctomycetota > Planctomycetia > Pirellulales > UBA1268 > QWPN01. The sequence goes on from JAUMAF010000083.1 coordinate 4,263, forward strand.
GTTATCGAGCCAGCCGACGGCGCGGGGTGTGCCCAGGGCCACATCGGCGGCCGCGGTGCTCGAGGTGATGCCACTCGTGCCGGCCCACGAGCCGCCGGCCCGGCCCACGATGATCTGATTCACGAGTTCCGTCGCCGAGAGGCCGCTGGTCACGGTCATTCCCCCGGCAGTCACGTCAACGAGCCCGGTACCGGAGAGGCTGAGGCCTGCGACGGTGGTCTTGAGATACGGGGCCACCTGGGCTGTGCCGCCGGCCACCACAGCCAGCGTGCTCGAGCCCAATGCCGACGCATTGGCCAGTTGCAAGACACCCTGCTGAACACTCGTGGTGCCGGTCACCGTGCTCGTACCGGACAGGGATAGTGTGCCGCTTCCAGACTTGATCAGACCGCGCGACCCTGTGATCACGCCGGCGAACGTGGACGAGGCGTCTCCGGCGCCGACCGTGAGCGAACCGCCGCCCGTCGCGATGATGCCCGAACCGGAAACCGCTCCAAGGGTCTGGTCGTTGCCGGCGAGGTCGAGCGTGGCTCCCGAGGCGACCGTGACCGAGTTGCCCGACGGCAGGCGATCCGCGCCGCCCTGCAGCCGGAGCGTGCCGGCCTGCACCATCGTCGGGCCGGTGTAGCCATTCGAAGCCGTGAGGATCAGCACCCCCGACCCCACCTTCACGATGCCTCCCCCGAGCGTGTCCGGCGCGTCGGCGATCGTGCCCGAGAGAATCGCGGCCCTCGCTTCCGTGTTGATCGTGGCGGCGATTCCCGCGCCATCGAGTGCGCCGATCGTGATCGGCCGTGCGAGCGATGTCGTCGCCGACGTTGTGACAAGCACCGACGACGTGCCGCTGAAGAGCAACCCACCGCCGCCGAGATTCTCATCGCTCCCTGCACGAACCGTCGCGTTTCCGATCTCGACGCCGCCTAGGTTGGTGTTGGTCGTCGCCGTCTGCTGCGTCAGGTCAAGCACCGCGCTTGTGCTCGACCGCACCAGCCCCGTGCCCGACAGGGCACCCGTAAGCACGAATGTTTTGCCAGCGCCCGCAAACCCCAACCTGTCGGTTGCAGCCGTGCCTGTGGCGACAGCCTGATTGAACATGATCGTTGACTCAGGACCGTCCCAGAAAATGCGGCCGTCCGCGTTGCCGGTCGCAATGACTCCGGAACCCAGCGACCCGTCAGCCCCGTCCCAGAGCTTCGTGATGCCGACGTCACCGGTCAGCGTCGTGCCGCCGCCATAGGTGTTGGACCCCGATATCGTCACCTTTTCCGAGCCGTTAATAGCCACCAGCGCATTGACCCCGCCGGTGATCGGCGTCGTCACGACCGCCCCGGGGACTGCGTTGTTGATCCGCAGATGAGACAGCGTCGTCGTGGAGTTGATCTGCACGCCGGCGGCGGTCGCCAAAGCCTGCGGGGAAAGCGACATGCCTCCTGCGGAACTTCCCGTCACGACGAAGTTGCCTGTAAACGTCGACGGGGCCGTGCCCGAGATCGTGGCCGTGCCATTCCCGGAGTTCGTGATCGTCGCCGCGGGGCCACCGAGGATGGTGCCCGTAAGGCGGATGGAACTGCTGATGTTCGACGTCAGCGTGAGCGCGAAGCCATCCGCGATTGAAACGGTGTTGGCGATGGACGGTGCCGCAAAGTTGAGGCGGCTTTGAAGCGTATTGGCCGACGGGGCGTCGCCCGCCAAGCCCACCTGGATGGTGCCGCTGCCCTGGATGTTGCCTCCGTTGATCTGGATCGTGCCGCCTCGCATGTTGACGTTGCCGTCCCACTGCATGCCGTTGAAGGTTGTCGAGCCCGTGGTGACGGCCGTGCCGGTCGCCAGATTCCAGGTGCGGTTACCGGAGATCTCGATCGCGCCCTCCTGAACTTGTAGGTTGATGCCCCCCGCCGTGGTGACGTTGCCCGTCACCGGGTCGTAGCTCATCTGCCCGCCGAGATTGCCCGTCAGTGCGAGCGTGCCGGTGCCGGTCTTGACGAGCGTGTTGAACGTCCGAGAGTCGCCGCGGGCGATGCCCGCTCCAGCCTGCGTTCCCAGCGCCGTGCCCACGCCGCTGATCGTGGACTTTTCGTTGAGGACGGTGATCGTCGCGCCGGCGGTGCCCGACGAATACGCATTGGACATCGTGGTCACGGCGGGATCGGCAAGCTTCAGCGTGCCGCCATTGAGACTCAGCGGCTGGGTGCCGAAGGCGCCGCTGGCTCCATAGGCGACCGTGCCGGCGTTGGCGGTGACGCCGCCGGAGAGCGTGTTGGCGGCCGTCAGGAGCAATTCGCCAGCTCCGCTCTTGGTGAGCGTGGTCCCTGCAAAACCGTTGCCCGCGATTGTCAGCAGGCCCCCTGGGTTGGAGACGGCGACCGTGCCGGCCGACACGCCGGCACCGACCGTCACGGTGCCTGCCGTGTTAAAGGTCACATTGTCAGTGGTGGTGAAGGCCGCGGGGGCGCTGCCCGTCGTCCAGGACTGGTTGGCCGGATCGGTGTCCCACGTGCCGTCGCCGGAAGCACCCACCCAGGTGAGGTTTTGGGCAAACCCTCCCGTAACCGTCCCGAGCATCGAAAAGTCGTCCGTCGCAGCCTTGCCGATGCCCATCCGGCTGATGCCGCTGTATCCGATGAGCCGCCACGTCAACGACGCACCGCCGGCACCACCATCAAGCACGATCGGAGCAGCCGTCATGGTGGTGGCGAATGCAGGGGCGGCCGAGGTGAGTGTGCTGGTGATGACGACGGCTGAGCCGGTCTGGATAAAGTTCAGGCCGTCGGTGCTGTACCAGAGTTCGGCGGCCTGTGGTCCGCTCGTCGTTCGCGACAGGCTCATGCCAGTGAGGCCATCGAAGCTCACCGTATAGCCGGCTGCCGCGGTGGTGGTCCATTCGATGTAGGCACCGCCGGCCATCGACGCGGTGGCGGACGTGAAGAGCGTGCTGTAGGTGCGATTCCAGGTGTTGCTAGGGGATGTGGAGTTGCCGGTGGCGAGCCCCGCACCGCTTGTCATCAACGATCCGCTGACACCAATCACGAGCGACGACGGGGCCGGTCCACTGGTCGTGCCCGACGAGCCGGTGATGTCCCAGGTAAGGAGCGTGGCCGCCGGCGCCTGGGGCATGCCGGCGAGCAGCACAAGGCCGACCATGAGCCCGCGGACCAACGCATCGACGATCTGACCGGGGGCAAAAGCACCATGCCCGCGCGACTCGATGCTGCCGCGTTCTCCACGCGGCGCCGACAGAACGCTCTTCATGTTCATCCTCCGTTGACCACTGCATCGAGCCGGGCACCCCGCACAAGCGGAATCCGTCTGCGAATCACCGCCTCCCCCTTTGTCTGTATACAAATCACAGACCATTTTATACCGTAGCCTCAGCCCAGTTCAACCTGCGCACCGACGCCGAACGATGGCTGCCAGCAGCGCCAGCATGGCGGGAACGAGTAGGCGCAACGCCGGCTCTGGAACAGCCGCCACGCCGACCGCCGGCAGGGCGATCAGGTAGGGGCCGGCGCCGTAGAGCCCGGCGCCGGCGAGATTTGCGGCGTCGAGCACGTCCACGACACCGTCATAGTTGAAATCCCCCTGCGACCAGACGGCGGCGGATCCCGTGTTGAAGGTGCCGGCCGTGAGAAAACGGGAGGCGTCGAGCACGTCGATCACGCCATCGAGATTCGTGTCGCCCGGGGCGGCGAATCCGAAGATCAGCGATCCATCACCAGCCTCGAGCCAGCCGATCGACCGCGACAGCCCCGCTGCGATCGCCGCACGAGCCGCTGATGAGACGATGCCGCTGGTTCCGCTCCAGGTTCCGTCGCCAAACCCTGCCGCCAAGTCGGCCCTCAGGGCTGCGGCCGTCATGCCGCCGGCCGCGACCACGCAGCGACCCAAGCCCAGATCCAGCTTCCCGCCAGTCGCCTGATCGATGCCCAGGCTCGACACCGCCACGGTCTGCAACGTCGTGGCTGACAGCACGACCTGGCCTCCCGCAGTGATCGTCATCGCTGGTGACCCCGCCAGCGTGCCGGAAGCCACCACAAGCCTCCCGATACCGGCCGTGCCACCGATCATGAGCGTCGACGCGGACAAGGTGCCCCCTTGCACCGTCACACTGGGCGACGTGATCGTGACTCCGGAATCGATCAGCAGCCGGCCGCCGCTCTGCACGAGCGTCGGGCTGGCCGCGAGCCCCCCCGCGTGCGAGATCCTCACCGTGCCTGCCTGAATCGTCGTCGAGCCCGTGGTGGTGTTGCGCGTGTCATACACGACCGTGCCGGCACCAGTCTTGGTGACAGGGCTTGTGCCGCGAATCATCGAGTTGCCGGTCTGAAGCTGCGTCTGGCTGCCCGTGGTGACACCAATCGTGATCGGCGCGGTGCGTGTCGAGAGCGTGAGCGTCGGCGCGACGGCCAGATTCGCTCCGGCACCTTCCCGACTCGTGATGTTGAGCGCATGGACACCGCCGAGATCGCCATCGAATCTGACGTCCCGCGTGATCATGAAGCTCACGCTGGTATCCCCGGCGGCGACCCGCTCGGCCACCCATCGGCTGACGTCGATCGTGAGCGTGCTGGCCGTTCCTGTTGCTGCAAACTGCCCCACGATGTCCGCGGTGGTTCCCAGCCCCGTGACGAAGTTCTGGTCGATCGTGCTCCGCGACACTGGGTGGCTCGATTGGCTGATGTTGGGGGCGTTGGACCAGGTGATGCCGGCGATCGTGCCACTGGTCGTCTGCCGCCAAGCGTTGTTCGTGATTCCGTAGACGTGGCAGATGATGCCCGCCGTCGTGGGATCGTTCGATGCAGGATCAAACGCGTTGATGCTCAGGGCAGCGTCCGCGAGGAGGTCGGGGGCGAGCGACCCGAGCGTAAACTTCAGGTAGGCGGCATTGTGAGTCGCCAGCGTGCTGCCGCTCCGCACGAGGAGCGCCGAAGAGCCGCTGTAGTTGGTCGTGAGGCTGCCCTCCTGCACGTAGGCGTTATCGGCCACGACGAACGGCCGCCGCTCGAGCCCGCTGACAGTCGGGGCGGCCACCAGCACGACGCCGAATGGATCCTGGTCGATCGTGATCGTGCGGTTGGCCCCGACCGTGAGCGTCTGACTGATGTCACCCTGATGCAGCCGGCTGACCTGCTTGACGGTCACGGTCGAGCCGACCGCGACGTTCCACGGTGTCAGATCGAGGGAGAGCGTCTTTCCCTGGGTGCCCGACGTGTTGGCGATGTAGGCATAACGCCGTCCCTCCGCTGCATCGTAGGCAGCCGACATGGTCAGGTTTGAGTCTGAGGACTTCGGGGCCGCAAGCAGTGTCTGACCTGTAAAACCCTGGGTAAACAGCTGATATGCCATCGCCGAACGCGACGCGCCGCCGACACTCTTCGACCCAGTCTCACTCTGCCAATGCACGCCGTTGGCAGCGCCGCCGGCATCCGAAAACTTGAAAAGATAAAGTTCGTCGGGCTTGTTGTTGGCGAGGTTGACGAGGATCTGCCCAAGCCGACTCGACATGTCGGGGGAATCGGGCGTGTAGCCGTTGGGGTTGTTGATCGTGTCGGTCGGATCGTAGTTGCCGCTGGTCCGCGTGTTGAACTCGCTGAGAACGATGGGGTACTTCGCGGCCTCGCCGCCGGTCGCCGCGTTGATGGCTGCGATCGTGTCGGACACCCTCGTGCCAAACGTCGTCGGGCTGCTGCCGTAGTTGTGGTAGTCAAAGTGGTCGAAGAGTTGGTAGCCCGCGGACGTGCCGGTGATGAACTGGTTTGTGCGGTTTTTGATCAGCGTGTCGCCCCAGTCGCCGGCCGCCAGCGAGGGGCTGGTACCCACCGGACCATAGATGTGAGCTTGCAGATTCTTGCCGTACAGCCGATTCACATCCGCAATCGCACTCTCGACCGCGTTCGCCCCCACCTGCACCATCTCCACCCATTGTTCCTGCGTCAGCGTGCCGTTGGTGCTCGCATATAAGTCCGGTTCGTTGAAAAACTGATAGTTTTCCACGTCGGCATACCGGGCGTGAACAAAGGCCTGGGCATACCACTGCTGCCAGGCGAGCCAGCGGTCTTGCCAGTCAGCGGCGGCATTGGCCGTTGGTGACGCCGGCCATGCATAACTTGCCGGCGATCGGGTCATCACGATCAGCGGCTTGACGCCGAGCGACTTCATCGTGTCTTCGGCATACTTGAGTTGGATCGAGTTGTTGCCGTCGACGGTCCCGGTGGTGTAGAGCGGCGTGATCCGGTCCCAGCGAACATAGGTCGTGGCGGTGCCGCTCGCCCTGAGGGCATCCCGCTGGGAGATGAACTGGGCCTGCGTGGAGGCGTTGAGCGACGAGGTCGATTCCGAACGGAAGTAGGTGCTCGTGCCGGGCGTGAGGTAGCTGGGGCTGGAGAAGATCCGCCCGCCATTGACGCCCGCGTATTTCCACCACGACGACGTGTTGGAACCCGGCGTGAAGTGACCGGAGTTGTAGCCGAGCACGGACGGCGTAACCCCAATGGCGCTGCCAGAGAGCGTGACCGTTTGGGCGATGACGACCCCGGGGTGCCCGAGGCTACTGGCCACCAGCCAGGCCAGCCCGATGCACGCACCGATCCGCGACCACGAACACCGTGCCCGCGGCGGTTGCGTCGGCGGTGGAACAGGTGGCCAATCCACGTTTGTATTCATTTGAGGAACACGTGTATAAGCGGCTCCCCACCTCGCTTGTAGCAGTCCCGCCGCGACGAGGCAAGCAACGGGCGCCGGTGGAGACCGTGCTGCCGGCCCTAGGCCGCAGGTCGTCTTTACGGGCACTGTCGCCCAAAGGGTCGCCACCTGCGGGAAAAGCCCTCGAAAAGCCGCGTTTGGACCCCATCTCGCAGGACCGTCACTGATGCGGTAGTGTAGTTCCGTGGGCGAACAACTTCCCTCACGGGACAGTTTGTGCCTGGTTCCCCGACCCACTTTTTCCCCGATAGCTCAACGGTAGAGCGAGCGGCTGTTAACCGCTAGGTTGTAGGTTCGAATCCTACTCGGGGAGCTTTCTTCGCAGGATGTCGCACAGGCTCGCATCGAGCCGCTCCGAGCACACACCCGGTCGGGACGTCACCGCTCAGGAGGCACCTGAACGGCCTTGCTCTCGCTCCTGCGTAAGCCACGTGCCTGGCGTCATGATGGCGAGACCATAGAACCGGGTGCCGAGCAGGCGGCCGAAATCGGCGCGATCGAGGGTCAACAGAACGTCGGCCGTCGCCAGTGCACTGAACAGGATCGACCGGTCCTTGTTCACGGGGAAGACGGCGGGCTTATCGATCGTCAACACATCATCCACGAGAACGAGTCGCTCTCGCAGTCGCACCCACGTGGCCGGCACCGGGGCAGCGAAGCCTGCCAGATTCCGGATGACTTCCGCGACCGCGTAGGGCGTCGTGATCAAACGCCAACCCCGCCTCGATGCGCTCTGAAACACTTCCCGTGAGGCACCCTCTGTCGACGCGGCCGCAGCGATCAGCACGCTCGAGTCGAGAAACAGCGTCACGACTGCTCTCGAAGCCGCCGCATGTCCGCCTCGTCTTCCGCGATCCAGCCGGCCATCTCATCGGGCGTGAACGTCCGCGGCTCGGGCAGCAGGACGCCCTCGGCTCGAAGTCGCGACGCCAAAAACAGCATCAGTTCCTGCTTCTCGGCTGGCGAGAGTCCGGCAGCGGCAGATTCGATCTCGGCAAGCGTGACCATATGCTCAAGCGTACACCGCACACCACCCACCTGCCAAGGAAACCTACAGGCCGCTAGATCCCCAGGATAAGACATCTTGCCTGGTGTGTGCGGTTACTCGGTGCGGACTTCTGCGACGTCGTGCAAAGTTCCGCGTGCGTCGGATTGTGCGTCGCCCTCGCGAGAGACCGTCCGTTTGCCCGCGCAAAACGCGGTTGTTCCGAATCCTCCTCGGGGAGTTTTTTTCGCGGGATGTCGCACAGGCTCGCATCGAGCCGCACCGAGCATCGCTGTCCCATATCGAGTGAGGGCTTGCAGTCACCGATGACCGTAACGCCCCTCCAGGATTCCCGCGAACGAAAGGTCTTCGTCAAGCGTCGGCCAGTGCAGACCAAATGGCGAGATCTCGATACGGCCCACATCTTCCTCGGCAGCAGACTCCAGCCTAGGGTTGCCCTTGATGGGGAAACTCATCTCATGGCCGCTGGCGAACCTGACAAAGATCATTCCTCGCTCATGCCATGCCTTCGGAGACGGTCAACCGAGGTGCTTAGCCAATTTTTGTTTGATGCGTTCGAGATTGTCATGGATGAGTCACGGAGTCACGCATCCACGATTTCTTCGGCAGTCACTCGGATATCTCGAGCGATCTGCCGGAGCAGGATCGGGGAGATGTCTCGTCCCTTGTGAAAAGGGACCGTTGTGCAGCGGCCGTCTGCGTGACGAAACTGCTTGTGCGACCCCTTCTGCCGAACCTCCTCAAAGCCGAGCGCAACGAGTTTCGTCACGACTTCTGCCGGCTTGAGGATCGGAAGTTTGCGCTTGGACACCGCTCAGCCCACCTGAACCGTCTGCGTTCCGATGAACTCTGATTCCATGGCAGGCTCCCCATCCTCGAGCAGCATCTCGATGACTTCGGCAAGATTCGCATTGAGTTCGTCGATCGTCTCGCCCTGCGAATGCGCCCCCGGCAACCCAGGAACATAGCCGACATAGAGTCCCGTATCGGGACACCGCTCAATGATGGCCGTATACGATCGCATGCTCGCTCCATCCTTCCCTTCGCGTCCTCACCCGTGGTTATACACCAGCCCAACGCGGCTCAGCGCCGGAACGTCCCCGGACAATCCTGCGACCTCATGCTGCATCCTGCGGACTTCCCGACCCTCCCGAGTGAGTCGCTTTTTGAGTCACTTTCCTGCCGACCCCCGTGTTTTCGGGGAGAATACTGCGGTTGTTACCAATCCTACTCGGGGAGTTTCGGCCTCCTTCGCAGGAGGTCGCAGGATGACGAACGCTCAGAAGCCATCAGCCCGCCTCACGGTGAAGGTCGTGCCGGGGTCGCTGTGGCCATTCCCGACGACTCGATCACCTCGATGTCTGGCAGCACCCAAGAGCGGTCGAAGTAGGTCTGGGTCGGGCCGTAGAGGCGGAAGTAGCTGAACCAGCCTTTGACCGGCTCCGACGGAGCGGCCCATCATGATCCCGTCGCGCTCGTGGACGGGTTCTTCCTGGATGATCTTCGACAGGCCTTCCCAGTAGGCGAGGGCACGCGGTTGTTCGCCGCTCCATGGGCGACCCGCCGGCGATACGTGACGGGTTGGGGCGGGGTTTTTCACGCTGGCTGTCGGGATAGATTTTCAATCCCTCGATGAGCTGCTTGGCTTTGGCTGGATCGGGGTCGAGCACACGGTGCCGCCTGCCGTGGGGCCGGCGGGAACCTCGAACACCAGCGGACCCGTTTCCTGCAGGTTGGGGAACGCCATGATGGACGGCGTCGTGGCATTGGCCGTGAGGAGGCCGAGTTTGTCCTGGAAGGTGATGGAGTCGACGTAGTCGAGCTTTCCGGCGGCGAACCTGGCGAGGTGCTCGCTCTGCCATTGCTGCATCGCCATCAGCGGCAGGGCCCAGAGGTAGGCCTGGCACGCCCTCTATCGATGTCGTCGAAGATCTTCGTGACGGTGGCATCGGTGGGATTGTCTGAAAACCGGCGTTGCGCGGTCAGGGCACCTTCTCGAGCTGGAACAGCAATTCGGCGCGTTCGGGGCGGTGGCCCGAGGACAGTGGCTGCGCGTACAAAATGATCATTTATTGTATGCTCTGAGGAAAGGCGTTTGGTGCGGAAGCGGCTTCTGTTCGCCGACCCTGCCTCCGCCGGCACACGAGCACAAATCTATGATCTACGGTACCGGATTGCTGGCGGCCTGCCTGCTGCTCGGGCGGCTGGCGGGAAGGTGCCTGGGGCAGACGCTCGGAATCGCCGGCGACGTGGGGGGCGTTGGGATCGCCATGCTCCTCATCGTCACCGCGACCGGCTGGCTCCGGCGAGTGGGCCGACTTCCGGCCGCCACCCGGGATGGCATCGGCTTTTGGAGCGGTATCTACATTCCAATCGTGGTGGCGATGGCCGCCTCACTCGATGTTCGGGCCGCCTGGTCGGGCGGTCTACTGGCCGCCGTCACCGGCATCGGCGTGGTGCTGGCGTGCCTGGCCCTCGTACCCCTGCTCACTCGGCTCGGGCCGCATGACGCGGCAGGAACGTGAGTCGCATGGCACTCCTCCTGGAATCGATCGCCGCGGCGGAGCCGCTGGTCGTTGCATTCGTGGCCGTGGCGTTCGTCATGGCGCTGGCCGAGTTTGCGTCGCGATACGCCACCGGCGGCCGCATCCACGCCTCCGCCCTCGCCGTCGTGATCGGTCTCGCTCTGGCGTATCTGGGCGGTGCCGCCACGGGTGGTCACAAGGGCATCGCGGACGTCCCGGGGCTGGCCGGCATCGCGGTCCTCGGCGGAGCATCGCTTCGCGACCTCGCGATCGTGGCCACAGCGTTTGGCGTTCGCATGGAAGAGCTCCTGCGGGCAGGCGTGGCGGGCCTGGCAGCGCTCGCCGTAGGCATCACGGCGTCGTTCGCGATCGGCGCCGCGCTGGCCTCGGTCTTTGGCTATCGGGATGCGGTCTCGATGACCACGATTGGCGCAGGCGCCGCGACCTACATCGTCGGCCCCGTCACCGGCACGGCCCTCGGGGCCGGCAGCGACGTGCTGGCAATCAGCGTGGCGACCGGGGTGGTGAAGTCGATCGCCTGCATGGTGCTCACGCCCGTGTGCGCGAGGAGGATCGGCCTGACGAGCCCACGCGCGGCGATGGTGTATGGAGGCCTGCTCGGAACCACCAGCGGTGTGGCCGCGGGCCTGGCAGCCGTCGATGCCAAACTCGTGCCCTACGGGGCACTCACGGCGACGTTTTATACGGGTCTGGGCTGCCTCGCGGGCCCATCGCTGGCCTACCTCGTGATCCGGAGCCTGGCCGGATGAGCTTGGAGAAAGAATGAGTATGGAGAACCCAACGACGGCAACGCGAACCATGGAACCGGCGATCGTCCCGCGAGCGCGGGCCCATGGCGATCGCCTCGCCCTCTCGGCGACGGACGGCGAGTGGACGTACCACGACCTCGTGGCTGCGTCGGGCGCGGTGGCGCTGCAATTGCTTGGCGGCCGATCCGACCTCGCCGAGGCACGGGTGGGGCTTTCAATGCCAGCCGGCGGCGTGCATGTGGCCGCGCTCTGGGGCATCTGGCGGGCTGGCGGCGTCGTGGCGCCACTGAGCCAGGCCGCCACGGCGACGGAACTCGAGGCATTTCTCGAAGACATCGCGCCCGAGTGCATCCTCTCGGGTGAACCTCCTCGGAGCGAACTTGTGGCGGCGGCCGAACGGGTCGGCATCCCCATCCTGGTGCTCGATCGACAGGGGATGACGGGGCCCGATCCGACCGGGCTGCCCTCGATCGACCCCGGTCGCCGCGCGATGATCCTCTGCACGAGCGGCACGACGAGTCGGCCCAAGGGCGTGGTCACCACCCATGCCACGATCACCGCCCAGATCGAGTCACTCGTCGAGGCCTGGCGCTGGACGGAGGACGATCGCATCCCGCTCTTTCTGCCGCTGCATCACATCCACGGCATCATCAACGTGTTGTCGTGCTGCCTCTGGGCGGGCGGGCGGCTCGACGCCTTCGAGCGGTTCGATGCCGCCGGAATCGTGGACCGCGTGACCGCCGGCCGCTACACGCTGTTCATGGCGGTGCCGACCATCTATGTGCGGCTCATCGAACTCATGGTCTCCCTGCCTCCTGACCGGCGGCGGGAGGTGGCCGGCGGGTTCGCCGCGCTTCGACTGAGTGTGTCGGGGTCGGCGGCCCTGCCTGCCAGCATGCACGACCGCTGGGCGGACCTCACGGGCCAGCGTCTGCTTGAACGGTATGGCATGACGGAAATCGGCATGGCCATCTCGCATCGCTACGACGGCGAGCGGCGGGCCGGCACGGTGGGCGAGCCGCTCCCGGGCGTGGAGGTGCGGCTCGTCGATGAACGGGGCGAAGTCGTTGTCGGCGAGGACACGGCGGGCGAGATTCAGGTCTGCGGGCCGACGGTGTTTCTCGAATACTGGCTGCGGCCCGAGGCCACTCGGGAGAGCTTCACGAACGGCTGGTTTCGTTCCGGCGACATCGCGGTCCGCGAACGCGGTCAGTATCGGATTCTCGGCCGCTCGAGCACCGACATCATCAAGAGCGGCGGTTACAAGCTCTCGGCGCTTGAAATCGAGGCCGCGCTCTTGGATCATCCGGCCGTCAGCGGCTGCGCGGTGGTTGGGCTTGCCGATGCGACCTGGGGCGAAGTGGTCGCGGCGGCGATCGTGCCCGCGGCGGGCTCCACAACCGATCCCGAAGACGTTCGGACCTGGTGTCGGGGACGGCTTTCACCCTACCGCATTCCCCGCGTCATGCTCGTGGTGGATGCCCTGCCCCGCAACGCGATGGGCAAGTGCGACAAATCGGCCGTCTGTCGAATGTTCGCGGCCCAGAACGCAGCGGTCGGCCGCGGGCCAGTGTGAGATTTTGATGTGGCTCGCGGAGTTGCTTGTTCCGCGAGAAGGCCTTCCCTATGGTGAGGGACCGTCGCAGGCAAGCGGTGTCAGGCAAGCACGGCGGCGGTCGTGACGGCAGGGGCAGGCTCGGCTGGCTCGTGAAAGTCGGTCGGATGGTCGTCGGCCGGATGACCGTAGACCTCCTGCATGCCCGCCACCGCCGCCAGATACTCGTTGAAGTGGGAATCCATGATGCAACCCTCCTTGGTTGTATCCTGATACGCATCTCGGCCGCCAGGGTTCACTTCTGCCCATGGCCCGTTGCTTGCCCAGCCTCCCGACGGTTCCGATGCACCCTCTTGTGACTCTTCTTCTCCTCGCCGCCACCGGGGCCGTGGGCACGCTGATGCGGGCCGGCTGCAACCTGCTCGCGATCCGCGTCGTTGGCGCCGCCTTCCCGTGGAGCACACTCATCGTGAACCTCGCCGGTTCCTTCGCCTTCGGGGCGATCGTCTCGCTCACCCGCATGAGGGCGGTCTCGCCCGAGCACGAGTTCGTGCTCCTCGTGGGCCTGCTCGGCGGTTTCACAACCTACTCGAGCTTCGCCTTTCAGACGACGGAGATGCTGGCGACGGGTCGAGTCACGACGGCCGTGGCCTACATGATCGCGACCAACTCGCTGGGACTGGCCGCGGTCTGGGCGGGCCTGCGCATGTTCCGGTAGCCACCTGTGGAAGACGTCTGCCGCCGGCTGGCGTCAATCGCTCGTCCACCGGCATTCGTAGACGGTGCCCTCGTGCGGGCGGATCACCGACCAGCCGATCAGTTGGCCGTAGGGATGGTCGATCGTGTAACGCGGCCTGAGCGGCTCCGTGGCGTCAGGACTGCCACGGGGATAGCGGACGAGGTCGTACCGTCGGTAGGGATGGTCCTCGGGGAAGAGAAGCCACACGGTGAGCAGTTCCGAGGCGAACTGCATCACCAGCGGCATTCGGCCGGGCGGCAGCGCCGCGAATCGGAACACGCCCGTGATCTCGAGCGGGATCGGCTCGCCGAGCGGCGCCTGCGAGAGATCGACGTGAAACTCGTAATGCACGATCTCCTGTTCTTCGGCGTCTCGCTCGCTTACCCGCTTGACCTTCGCCATGGAGCGGCCTTTCGGCTGGCGGTATTCGACGTCGGCAACAGCCAGCGCCGTGCGAAACACGACGCCCTTCTTCCGCCGGGCCTCGTCCGTGACCCGCACCATGACCCGATCCCGCATCTGCACGCGACCGCCAAGATCGGGCCGCAGACTCCCGGTGAACGCGGTTCGCAGGTCGTTGATGCGGCTGTAGGAGAGGATCTCGAGCCCTGCATAGTCGTCGATCGTGGCCGTGGCGGCGTCGGTGATCTCGACCTTCTGCCAACCATCGAGCGGGTCGCTCTCCACCAGATCCAGCACGAGGCGGATGTCGGGATCCCCCTTGGCGATCGAGTCGATCACGCTCGTGAGCATGGCGGCATGCCGATGAAGGCGATATCCCCGCACGGGCAGATAGATGAAGAGCAAAAAGGCGAGCGCGAGATAGACGTAGGTCGGCCAGTCCCTCCAGTCGAGGAGCGTTGACCAGACCTTGCGCTGGCTCGAACGCCGAAGCTGCTCCGAGAGCCTGGCCGACGAACTCGTGGCGACCGTTCGCGCCGTGCCCTCCGCGCGGCCAGGCCCGGCCGCTGCCGACTTGGCGGCGATCACCGAATGCCGCCCGGGCACCGGCTCCCACGGCTGGCCTTCATGCACCGGCCGCAGTGTTTTGTCGGCGATCCGCCGATGCATGCTGCGGGCCACCTCATAGCCATGGGCAACCAGCGCGTTGGCCTCGAGGTTGCTGAATCGATCGAGGTCGGTGCGGATGCTCGACACCTCCGCCTGCACGACCGGATGCAGTGCCTGCGGATCCTCGTGGGGATCGACGATGTGCGTGACGGGCATGAAGTAGAAGCCGTTCTGGTCGCCGAAGTTCTCACGCTCCAGCTGCCAGACGCGATCCCAGAGGATGTCGGAGGCCCGGATCGACTGGGCGATGAATCCCAACGGCGCGTTGCCGAGGATCTGGAACGGCTTGCCGGCATCGCTGACGATCACGCGGTCATACGCATGCCCCCGGTGCCGCTTGAGCCAGGCGAAGGCCCGCGTGCCAAGGTTGTCGTAGACGCCGCCGTCGGTGAATGACTCGGTAGGAAACTGACCGTCGTGCACCCCGAGATCGTGTGCCGAGATCTCGACCGGAGGAAAAAAACCGGGGAATGCGGACGAGGCGCTGACCACCTTCGCGATGCTGGCGGTCTGGCCGGCGACGTGGCGAAACGGGTCGGTCTCCCCCTGCTCCCGCTTCTGGAGGTGAAGCCCTTCGCGATTGAAAACCGCCATCACGCCATCGCTGACGTTGGTGGCGAGGATGTGGAGGGCGGGCTTCTCCGGCAGTTCGAAGAGCCGACGGTCGCCGTAAAGGAACTGCCTGTAATAGGTCTCCAGAATCGCGTTGGGCGTGAGCCGGGGGGCATCCCAGCCGATGAGCTTGGCCGCCAGCCGGATCGGAAACAGGAGCGGCAGCCGGCGCACGATCCGATTGCGGACGTCGTGCTGCACGAACCGAACCACCTCGGAGGCCGCCTCCGCGAACTCGGCATCGCTGCCGGTGTAGCGATCCCAGTTGAGCAGGAGATGGGCGGCCACGATGCTGCCCCCCGACACGGCTGCGATGTCGGCCACGTACGGCAGCGTGCCGTTGTCGCGGAGATAGCGGATCACGCCCAGGTGGTAGAGCGTAGCCCGAAAGCCGCCACCGGAGAGTGCGAGCCCGATGCTGGACATGCGATGATGGCTTCCTCGGCCGGAGGCGAACGCCCGGCGGCAATCCCGCTACTCTCGCCGATGGCCCATCAAATGGGCAACGCCGACGGCGGCCGCCGCCCGTTGCCGACAGCGACCACCCTGCGGCATACTGATCGCTTCCTGCGTTTCCGCCTTTCTGCACCTTTGGAGCCGCCTCGCCGACATGAGCATCCTCAAGGAATTTCGCGACTTCGCCATGCGGGGCAACGTCATCGATCTTGCCGTGGGCGTGGTGATCGGCAGTGCCTTCGGCAAGATCATCAGCTCGCTCGTCGCCAACATCATCATGCCGCCGCTCAACCTGCTGACGAGCAAGTTCGGCGTCAACTTCAACGACCTCGCCTGGCGGATCCGGATGGAGTCGCCAAAACTCCTCGCCGACGGCGCCGCTGAGATGAAGGACGGCAAGCCCGTGATGGTGCTGCAGGATTATCCGATCCTCAACTACGGGCCGTTCATCCAGTCGGTGGTTGATTTTCTGCTCGTCGCGGCGGCGATCTTCCTGATCGTCAAGCTCATCAACACGGCCAGGGCGAAGTTCGAGGAGAAGAAGGACGAGACGCCGGCGGCCCCGCCGGAAGACGTGGTACTCCTGCGGGAGATCCGGGACGCCCTCGTGAAGCGGTAGGCGTGTCTGTGCCGCGACGTCGCCGATCGCTGTTCAGCCAACTCGTCGTCCCCGTCGTCGGTCTGGTGTTGGCAGGCGTGCTGGCAAACGTCGCCTTCTCGGCTTGGCTGTCGGTCCGTCGATCGATGACGGTCGCCCGCAGTAGCCAGGGGCGGATCGTCGAGACACTCGAGCGATCGCGGGTCGTCCTTTCGCCGCAGGTGCTCGACACCCTCCACCAACTGACGGGCGACCACTTCGTCGTCTGGAACGAGCGCACCGGCGTTCCAGGTGCGGCGACCATTCCCCGCAACGCCGTCGATCGCGTGGTCGCCGCGGTCATGACGGCCGGCACCCCAGACGTGGTCACCATCGATGGCCGCCGGTATTCGGTCGGCCTGACCCGCTCGGCAGGCGTTCGCCCCGAGCAGGTGCTGTTACTGACCCCGTTGGTCGGATTCGTCGAGACGACGCTCGGGTCGATCTGGCCCGTGCTCACCGTGGCCGCCGCCACGCTTGCGATCCTCGTGCCTCTGGGGCTGCGGACGACCGGACGACTGGCGACTCGCATCACCGCGATCGAACGTCAGGTGGACCGGATCGCCAGCGGCGAGTTTGGGGGCCTCATCGAGGACAGGCAACCGGCCGACGCCGAACAGGGCGACGAGATCTCGCGGCTCGTGGCGGGGGTCAACCGGATGAGCGTCGATCTCGACACCCTCCGCACCACGCTCACGGCCGGGGAGCGGCAGCGGCTCCTCGGCCAGCTGGCCGCAGGCTTTGCGCACGAGCTTCGCAACGCCATTACCGGCGCCAGGCTGGCGATCGATCTTCACCGGCGCCGCTGCGGGACGACCGGGCGAGCCACACCCGACGAGAGCCTCGCGGTCGCGTCTCGCCAGCTGGACATCCTCGCGGATGAGGTCCGCGGACTGCTGGCCCTGGGCAGGCCGCCGGAGTCGATGGCCGCCCCGGTCGACGTCGATGCGATCGTCGGCGAGGTTCGGGATTTGATGGCCCCCCGGTGCGAACATGCCGCGGTGACCATGCACTGTGGACCGCCAGCCGGTGCGGCGATCACCGGCCGACGAGACGCCCTCCGGGCCGCACTGGTCAATCTCACTCTCAACGCGATCGAAGCGGCAGGCCGGGGCGGCTGCGTCTGGCTCGAGGCCACGGTTGCCGATGACGGCGTGCGATTCGCCGTGGAGGACACCGGCCCGGGGCCGCCCGACGAACTGTTTGCAACGCTCCACGAACCGTTTGTCACCGGTAAGCCGGAGGGGGTCGGACTGGGGCTCGCGGCCACCAAGGCGGTGGCCGAGCAGCATGGCGGCGGAATCGAATGGTGTCGCGTGGAGAGCCGGACGCGGTTCATTCTCCGGCTTCCGTCCTCGATCGTCTGTGGCGCACCGGAGTCCCCGGAGAAGCTCGCATGAGTCGGATCCTCGTCGTCGATGATGAGCCAGCCATCGGCTGGAGCCTGCGAGAACTGCTCACCGATGACGGCCACGTCGTCGATGTGGCGGCCACCATCGACGACGCGCTTGTGGCGTCCGCACAAGCGGCCCCAGAGGTCATCCTGCTCGATGTTCGGCTCCCGGGCCGCGACGGTATTGCGGCCATTCCCGACCTCCGCGCCGCCGCGCCCGCCGCAGCGGTGATCGTGATGACGGCCTTTGGTGATCTAGACACGGCCATTCGTGCCGTGGAGGCCGGCGCCTTCGATCATCTCGTGAAGCCTTTCGATCTCGACCACGTGGTCGACGTGGTGTCACGTGCACTCGCCGACCGGACGCTCGGAAGTGCCGGGCTGCGGGCGTCCGGTGATGACACCGACGACGTCGGTGGACCGGCCGCCCTCATCGGCTCATCGGCGGCCATGCAGGAAGTGTTCAAGCGGATCGCCTTAGTGGCGGGAACCGACATGCCAGTGCTGCTCGCCGGCCCCGCCGGGACCGGCAAGAAGTTGTCCGCCCGGGCGATCCACGACCATGGATCGCATCGCGACGGTCCGTTTCTGGTGACGAATCTCGCCGCCCTCGCGCCGACGGCGTGCGGGCGGGAACTCTTCGGCCACGCCGCGGACGGCCCCGGCCTGTTCGAACTCGCTGCGGACGGCACGATCCTGCTCGCCGACGTCGATGCCGCACCGCCGGACGTGCAGGCAACGCTCGTGCAGGTGCTTGAATCGCGAGAGGTCGTGCGAACCGGAACAGCCACGCCGCGACCGGTGACCGCCCGGGTGATCGCGGCGACGTCGGCCGATCCCGGATCACTGCCACCCGGCTTCCGCCCCGATCTCGCCACTCGTCTTGGGGCCTTTACCATCGTGCTGCCGCCACTTGCCGCGCGGCGGGACGACATCGAGCCGCTGGCCCGTGCATTCCTCGCACGACACCCCACTGGGGGACGGTCGTCGACACCGGCGATGACCGTGGAGTTTCTCGCCGCCCTCGCCGCCCGTGACTGGCCCGACAACGTGCGCGGGCTCCGCCACGCGGTTGAATATGCGGCGGTGGTGGCGCGTGGCGGCAGCCTGCGTCCCGAGCATCTGCCACACCAAGTCGCTTCGGTCACGGTTCGGGCCGCGGCTGGATCCGGCCTCGCGTCGGCTGAGACCGCGGTCGGGGCGGCCGTGAAGGATTGGGCGGCGGCGGCCCGGGCGGCCCACGCCATGTGTGCGGCGCCCGACCTGCACCATCGCGCTTTGCAGCTCGTGGAGGCCACGCTTCTCCGCGAGGCACTTGCCCACACCGGCGGCAACCGGACCGCGGCAGCCAAGTTGCTCGGCCTCGACCGAGCGACATTGCGAAGCAAGCTCCGATCGCTTGGCATCGATGACTGACCGGCCAGCGTGCGGCTGGCGGCCCGCCCGCGCGGTGAAAACTTCCCCGGTCGTGGTGGATGATTCGCCATGCGGCCGTCCAGCCTCGACGGCTATTCTCATCGGGGAGAAGACGGCCCCCAGAAAGTTCGCGGCATGCCTTCGCGGCCTCGACCCATCACCAGACGAACCGCTTTTACGCTCGTCGAGCTGTTGGTCGTGATCGCGATCATCGCGACGCTGATCGGGCTCTTGCTGCCGGCCGTGCAATCCGCCCGGGAGACGTCGCGGCGGATGCAGTGCAACAACAACATGCGGCAAGTGTCGCTGGCGTTCGCCTCGTACGAGTCGGCGAAGAAGGAATACCCGCTCGCGTTCACCAATCCCTTGAGCGCGACGAAGTACCACTCCTGGGCCCCCTTCGTGCTGCCCTTTATCGAGGAGGCGGCGATGGTCGCGAACTACTCGATGACCACCGAATGGTGGAAGTCGCCAAACCGCGAGATCGCCATCCGGCCGCTTACGGTCGTGCAGTGCCCTTCGGTGCCGATCCCCAACCGAATCCAGGACAAGCCCGAGGCCACGCCCCCCAATAAAACCGGATCCTGCGGCGACTTCTTCGTCGTCGCGGGCGTGCATCCCGTCGCCGCCAACGCGTTTCTCTCGGCGAACGAACGGGTGACCGGCGACACGCGGGGCCTCGTCTGCTGGTGGTCCGACG
>JAUMAF010000083.1:23851-41588 GCA_032117045.1 Pirellulales bacterium
CCGGCCAACGACAGAAACCGGATCAAGGATGCGACCGACGGCCTCTCCAAGACGATCCTGCTCGCGGAGTGCGCGGGCCGCGAGGACGTCTACCGAGGCCGCACCAGGCATGCCGTGGACTACACCGGCGCCGCGGGGCCCAAGATCCGGGCCCGGGGAGGCGCCTGGGCCACCACCGACAACCCGTACACCATCGGCTCCGTCCTCCCCTGGGACTCGTCATTGGGTCAGATTCCGACGCCGCCGGCCATCAACGGCTCCAACGAATGGGGACACTGCTTCTACGCCTTTCACCCCGGCGGCACGAACATGGCCATGGGCGATGGATCGGTGCGATTCGTGGACGAGACGACCCCGCTGCCGATCCTCTGCGACATGGTCACGCGTGCCGGCGGCAAAAGCCGCGGCCAGCCATGAGGCCCCACGGCCCCCGATTTCTGATCCGCGCATCCCGCCGGCCCATCTGGTAGCGTGGGAGCGAAGCGGCACTCGGGCCGCGGCAGGGTTGGCGGCCACCGCGGTCGCGTGCCGCAGTCGAAGTGGCGTGTGCTCAACCTCCGGAGACAGAGGCGATGGATATTCTCGGCGAAATCTTGAAGCAGGTTCTCGAGGGCGCTGCCCAGCAACAGCAACAGCAACAGCCGCAGCAGCGGCAGCCACAGCCCCAGCAGCGTCCCCAGCAGCCGCCCCAGGGAATGCCCTCGCCCAACGACCTCTCCGACATCCTCACGCAGATCTTCGGCGGCGGTGGGGCCCAGAAACTTCCCGAGGTGGTGAAGCAGTTCGAGGAGAAGGGGATGCGGGACGAGGTCGACTCGTGGGTTCGCACCGGCCCCAACAAGCCCGTCGATCGTCGCCAGATCGAAGACGCCTTCGGCCAGCGCGAGCTTGACCATCTCGCCCGCACCAAGGGGATCGACCGCGATCAGCTCGCCGATGTACTCAGCCGTTACATTCCAAAAATCATCGACGAGTTGACGCCGGCGGGGCAGATGCCGTCGCGTCGCTGACACCGTTCCAGCATCCTTCGCAGGATGCGGCGGATGCCATGAATGCGCCTCCAGACACTGCCGTGCTCCACGGCGACCGCCGCCAGGCTCTGGCGGCGGTCGTGGTGATGACGGCGTGCCTGGCGGCATTGACATGGCTGACGTGGCCCGCCGCTCCCGCGCTGGCTGGCGGAAGCCGCGACTGGTCGGGAGTGCAGCTGGCCTGGCAGAACGATCCCCGGGCCGTCTCCGACGCATCACTCCCCGTAGAGGCCATGCCTGAGCGGCGACCGTCGCGGCGGGAGCAGCGGCGGAACCTCCGGAGAGGACTTCCGGAACCGACTGCGACCGGGGGCCGCGAACGAGCGGCCACGCCGCGGCCTGCGCCGCTCGGCCGCAGCGGCGAGCCCGGGGTCCAATCAGCGCCGCCACGATCGACACCCGCGATGGTCGGTCTGGCCGCAGGCCCGGTCATCGGTCTGGCTGACCCAATCGGGAACGATCGCGTGTTGGTCCATCGGGATCAACCCTACGGCAGCGACGGTCACCAGCAGCAACGGTTTGATCTCCATCTCCCCGACGGGTGCAGCGGCAGCGGGCTTCCGCTCGTGGTGTGGATTCACGGGCCAGACTGGAAAAGCGGCTCGAAGGCCGACTGCCCGATCGTATGGCTCGCCGGCGAGGGCTACGCCGTGGCGAGCATCGGCTATCGCACGAGCGACGTGGCGGTGTTTCCCGCCCAGCTCGACGACTGCCGGGCTGCGATCGACAGCCTTGTGGCCGACGCGAGCACGTGGGGCATCGATCCCACGCGAGTCTGCGTCGCCGGCACCGCTGCTGGCGGTCATCTGGCGGCGCTGGTCGCCTTTGCACCAGTCGGGGCTGGCCGTATCCGGGAGACGGCGGCGGAGGTGCACGCAGGCGGTGCGACCACTCCCGCCGCCGTGGTGATCGTCGGGGCGCCGGTGAGCTTGACCACGCTCGGCCCGGCACACGACCGCGCCGGCTCGCCGGCCAGCCGCCTCGTGGGCGGGCCGGTGCCGGAGTTTCGCGAAGCCGCCCAGCGTGCCAGCCCGCTCGCGCATGTCTCCGCCGACGATCCACCGACGCTGATCGTGCATGCCATCGCCGATACAGCCGTACCCGCGGAGCAGGCCGCGCTCCTCGAAAAAACGCTCACGTCTGCAGGCGTCGACACCACGCTCCTCTTGCTCGGCGATCCGGCCGTGCAGGCATCGCTGGCCGCGGGATCTCCGGCGGCAATCGCGCTGGTTGAGTTCCTCGACCGAGTGATCGGCCCCGGCATCAAAGGACCACCGGAGTAGCCCGGCGGACCGTCGCCACGGCGCCACCGCCACAGGCAGCGCGTTCGTTACAGCCGCTGCCGGACGCCCCACCTTCCCGGCTTATGCAGTTGGCGTGGCCTGCCGCCGATATCTCCTCCTGTGCCGGACGCCTCCGGCCGCGTCGCCGCAGGCGGGTTTCCGCCGGAAGGGGAGCGACGATTCCTCCACGCCCAAACCATTTACCACGAAGCCGTACTCCGCCATGCCGTCACCCCGTCGCAAGCCGTCCGCTGCCGTGCAAAACCCGCTGGAAACCTACCTCCGCGACATCAACGAGACGGCCCTGCTCACCGCGGACGACGAGAAGCGATTGGCGCGGGCGATCGCACAGGGCGACGCTCTGGCTCGCGATCACATGGTCCGCGCGAACCTGCGGTTGGTGGTCAACATCGCCCGGGGCTACGCCAACCGGGGCCTACCGCTGCCCGACCTGATCGAGGAGGGCAACCTCGGCCTGCTGCGGGCGGTCGAGGGCTTCGACCCGACCATGGGCACCCGGTTCAGCACCTATGCCAGCTATTGGATCAAGCAGTCGATCAAGCGGGCCCTGATCAACTCGGGCAAGACGATCAGGATTCCCGCTTACATGGTCGAGCTCCTTTCCAAGTGGCGACGGGCGACGCTGCGGCTGACGGAGGCCCTCAGCCGGCCCCCCACACCCGAAGAGGTGGCTCGGAGCCTCGGCCTGGCGCGAAAGAAGCTCCCGATCATCAAGAAGGCGATCCATGTTCACCATGCCTCTCCCCACGCCGAACCCGCCGAAGGGGGCTGGTCGTTGGGCGAACTCCTCCGCGACGAGAATGCCCGCTGTCCGGCCGAGGTGATGCTCGACGACGATACCCTCCGAAACGTGCTGCAGCGGATCGACGGCCTCGACCAGCGTGCCGGCACGATCATCAAGCTCCGGTTTGGCCTGACCGGCAGCGAACCGATGACGCTCAAGGAGATCGGAGCCGTGCTCGGCCTCACGCGGGAACGGGTGCGCCAGATCGAGTCGGAAACACTCGCCGGCCTCGCGATGGAGATCGACGGGGTGCCCCGGGCGCGGATCCGGTTGCGTCAGGGGGCCTGACGCCTCACACTGATCGCGTTGCCAGCGGCAGGCGGCAGTAGGGACCTTCCGCCGCGGCCCAGCTGCGCAGCCCCCTTCCTCACGGATTTCTCGACGCCCCATGAACCTCGCCAGCTACATCCGTCCGATTCCGGATTTTCCCAAGCCGGGAATCCTGTTTCGCGACATCACGCCGCTGTTGGCCGATGCCAAAGCGTTCGCTGCCGCGATCGAGGCGCTTGCCGCGCCGTGGCGTGATGCGGGCATTACCGCCATCGCGGCGGTCGAGGCCCGTGGCTTCCTGTTTGCCGGCCCCTTGGCCTTGTCACTCGGCGTGGGTGTGATTCCGGTGCGGAAACCGGGCAAGCTCCCTGCCGATACGATCTCGCACGAATACGATCTCGAATACGGCCGGGACCGGCTGGAGATGCACCGTGACGTGCTGCCGAAGGGCGCCGGGGTGCTCGTGGTGGACGACGTGCTGGCCACCGGCGGCACGGCCGTCGCCTGCATGAAACTGATCGAGGCGGGTGGCGGCCGGGTGCTGGGCGCGGCGTTTTTGGTCGAGATCGCGCCCCTCGGCGGCCGGGAGCGGCTCGTGCCGCATCGGGTCGAGAGCGTCATCATTTACTGACGGTGCTCCGCGGTGTTTCCGTCATGGCTCATTCGATGCGCTCGAGGGTCGTCGTCGCCATGTCCGGGGGGGTCGATTCGAGCATCGCGGCGGCGGCGCTCGTTGAGGCCGGTCATGAATGCATCGGCGTATTCATGCGACACGCCTCCCCTGCCCTGCCAGTCGGCACCTCAGGCTCCGCGGCACCGCTCGCGATCCTCTCCGAGCGGCCCGGCCATCAGGGCTGCTGCAGCCCAACCGACGCCCTCGATGCCCGCCGCGTCGCGGATCGGCTCGGCATCCCGCTGTACGCCCTCGACCTGACGCCGGACTTCGAGCGGATCATCGACTCCTTTGCCGCGGAGTATGGCCGGGGCCGTACGCCGAACCCGTGCGTCCGCTGCAACTCGTGGGTGAAGTTCGGTCGGCTCTACGAGCATGCCGACTCGATCGGGGCCACGCATGTCGCCACTGGCCACTACGCCCGGCTCGACCATGGCCCCGGCGGCCCGGTTCTGAGCCGCGGCCTCGATCGGGCCCGTGATCAATCCTACGTGCTCTTCGACATCCGGCCCGACCGGCTCGCGCGGATGCTCCTGCCGGTAGGGCATCTGCCCAAGCCCGAGGTGCGGGCCCGGGCGCTCGCGCTCGGGCTGGTCACGGCCGACAAGCCGGATAGCCAGGAGATCTGCTTCGTCGCCCCGGGCGAGCACGCCCGCTTGGTGGCCCACCGGCTCGGAGGCTCGCGGGCCGGCGAGATCGTCGATGGCACGGGTCGCGTACTCGGCAGACATCCTGGGATCGAGCACTTCACCGTCGGCCAGCGACAGGGGCTGGGCATCGCGGTGGGCGTGCCGCTCTACGTGATCCGCATCGAGCCCGACACCTGCCGCATCGTCGTCGGCACTCGGACCGAGGTACCGGAGACCGAACTGGTGGCGGCCGAGGCGACCTGGCTCGTCGAGCCTCCCACCGCGGCCTTCGAGTGCCTCGTGCAGTGCCGGGCTCAGCGCGGGGCGGCTGCTGCGATCGTGACACCGATCGGCGGCGACCGGTTTGCGGCGCGGTTCACTGGCGGCCCCGATCACTCTCCGGGCCCGATCTCCCCGGGCCAGCCGGCCGTCTGCTACGCCGGCGACCGCGTTCTCGGCGGCGGCTGGATCGTGGGCTGATGCCCCACCCGGACAGGTCACGGCCCGAGGGGAAACCGCCGGGTTGACGGGGGAATCAGGCTGCTTTCCCCCCGCGCCGCGGCGAACTAGTCTTGTCTGGTCGGCTTGTCGGCCGACATCCCCGCCCGGAGCATCTCCCGTGAACGACCGTCCTGATGGCCTGCCCGCCGAACTCCTCGTGGGCGCCGCGATCCTCCTGGGCATCTTCGCCCTCACGCTGCTGCTGCTCGTCTTCAACTATGGGCAACTCTGGTTCCAGGCCTATTGGTCAAAGGCCCGGGTAACGTTCATGGAACTTTTGGGCATGAGCCTTCGGAAGGTGAACGCCCGCACGATCGTGCAGGCCAGGATCATGGCCACGCAGGCCGGTCTCGATTCCGACATCACGACCCGGCGGCTCGAGGCTCATTCACTCGCCGGCGGCGATGTGCCCCGCGTGATCCGGGCGCTGATCGCGGCGCAGCGGGCCGATCTCGATCTCGACTTCGACCGCGCCTGCGCGATCGATCTTGCCGGTCGCGATGTGCTCGACGCCGTGCAGACGAGCGTCAACCCGAAGGTCATCGACTGCCCCGACATCGCCAGCGGCAAGTCCACGCTCTCGGCGGTGGCGAAGAACGGCGTGGAGCTCAAGATCCGCGCCCGCGTCACCGTCAGGACGAATCTCCAGCAACTCATCGGTGGGGCGACGGAGGAAACGATCATCGCCCGCGTGGGCGAGGGAATCATCACGTCGATCGGCTCGGCGGGCAGCCATTTCGAGGTGATGGAGCATCCTGACAAGATTTCAAAGGCCGTGCTCCAGCGGGGGCTCGACGCCCAGACGGCGTTTCAGATCGTGTCGATCGACATCGCCGACATCGAAGTGGGCGAGAACATCGGGGCCCGGCTGCAGGCTGATCAAGCCGAGGCCGACACGCGGGTCGCCCGGGCCAAGGCCGAGGAGCGGCGGAGCGTGGCCATCGCCCGCGAGCAGGAGATGAAGGCCTCGACCGCCGAAAACCGCGCCCGGCTCCTCCAGGCCGAGGCCCTGGTGCCGAAGAGCATCGGCGAGGCATTCCGGGCCGGCAGGGTCGGCGGGCAATCTCCGGCCACGAGCCGCACCTGAGCCAACGAGCCGGGGTTCCAGCCCCTCTCTTTTGCCTGGCCCACCAGCCGGGGCACACCTGCGGGCCTCCCAGCCTCTCATTCCATACAGGTGGGGAAATCGGCCAAACCCTGACGGTCAGGGAAGCCGATATCCATTCATGTGGAGACGGTGACCGTCAGGATGACGGCTGGGCCACCTTGGCCCGCCCGCCGCTCCCATCAGCCCCTCGGCAAGGGAGAGTGCCATGGCCATGCGTCAGTTGCGGGTTTATACGGAACCAGATGTGGAGTTCCGCTCTTTCCCGGTGGTCGAGGAATCGGCCGATACCGGTGTGAAGGTGTCGCTTGGCGAGGTGTTGCCCCTCTTGGCCGACGCGGTCGCCAGCAGCCGCACCTGGCTCACCGACTTTGCCGATGACGAGATCACGATCTCGGCCGACCTGCACGACGTGCTTCAGGCCTACCGGCACTTCCGTCGGCCTGGGGCCTGATTCCCGCCGCCAGGACGCTCGGCGGGCGACTCAACAGCCCTCCTTCGTCTGCTTGATCAGTCCCCTCTTGCGGACGATGGGGGTGGAGTCCATACTCCCACCCCCATGGCCACCAGCGTCAATCTCGCCGACCTCGGCCGCCGCGTGCGGGCGTTTCGGCTTGCCCGCCGCATGACGCTCGAAGAGGTCGTGTCGCGGACCGATTTCACGGTCAGTTGGCTCTCCAAGCTGGAGAACGGCCAGCTCACGCCCTCGCTTGAAGGGCTTGTCAGGCTCGCGGAGGTGCTGCAGTGCGGCGTCGAGGGCCTCGTTGAAGGACTCTCCGTGCCCCCTCAGTTCGTGGTCGTGAAGCGGGGCAGCGGACGGACGGAGTCCTCCCGGAGTGGCAAGGTGGGCATGGTGGTCGAGAGTCTGGCCGACGAGTGGCGAAACAGGGTCATGAATCCTGCGATCCTGCACCTCTCCGGCAACGGCAACCGACACCGGCCCGACAACCACGATGGCGAGCGGTTTCTGCTCGTTCTCGAGGGGGACGTCAAGATCGCCTACGGCGACGAACAGATTCCGCTGTCGGAAGGCGACAGCATCTATATCTACGCCGCGATTCCGCACACGATCGCTCCTGCAGGCCGCGGCACCGCCAAGGTGCTCAGCGTGTCCTGCGAGGGGGCACACACTCTCCACGACCTGCCGCCGAAGCGCCGCGGCAAGTGAGCCATCGGCCGACGCTCGTCCACCGTGCCGCGCGGGGCAATCCCTCGCCCCGGCTCAGACGTCGAGATTTTTGACGTCGAGCGCGTGCTTCTCGATGAACTCCCGCCGCGGCTCCACCTTCTCTCCCATGAGGACGCGAAACAGGTCGTCGGCGGCGGCGGCGTCTGTCATCGTGACCCGCAGGAGCGTTCGGTTGGCGGGGTCGAGCGTGGTGTCGCGGAGCTCCTCGGCGTTCATTTCGCCGAGCCCCTTGAAGCGGGTGATCGAGAGCCCCTTTTCGCCCGCCCGCCGCACCGCCGTGAGCAGCCCGCGGAGATCCTCGAGTCCGATCTCGTTGTCGCCCCGACGGAGCTTGTACCGCGGCTCATCGGTGCCCGTTCGATCCTCCGGGAGCAGCGATTCGATGCCGAACCCCATGCCCTCGAGTTCCTTGAGTCCTGCGTTGATGCTGCGGACCTCGTGCAGGTCGACGACGACGAGCTGGTCGTCACCGGTGCCCGGAGCCGTGCCCGGGGTCGTGTCGCCAACGGCCTGGGCCTCCTCGACACGGCCCACTGCCAACTCGCCCCCTGAGCTCTTCTCCTTGCCCTTCACGAACGATTCGAGCTCGTCGCGGCTCGTGAACCACCGCTCCTCCACGCCATAGTAAACGTGGTACATCGGCAGCTTGCCGGTCGTGGCATCGCGGCGGGCGGCATGGTCGCGAAGGCTGATGCCCCGCTTCTCGAGCGCCACCAGCGCGTCTTCGAGGCCGGAGAGCGTTCGGCAGAGCTTCTGCATCTCGTCGCCGACGACCTCCCGATCGCCACCCGGCAGGAAAACACCCTCGCCGAGCCCCTGATCGAGAAGCTGCGTCTTCATCTCCTCCTCCGTCTGCACGTAGTAGACATGCTTCTTGCTCCGCACGCGGAACAGCGGCGGCTGGGCGACGTAGACATGCCCCTCGGCGACGAGCCGATACATCTGCCGGTAGAAGAACGTGAGCAGGAGCGTGCGGATGTGAGAGCCGTCCACGTCGGCGTCGGTCATGATCACGATCTTGTCGTATCGCCGCTTGCCGAGGTCGGCCTCCTCGCCGATGCCGGCGCCGATCGCCGAGATCATGCTGCGGACCTCCTCGTTGGCGAGCACCTTGTCGTCGCGGCTCTTGTAGGCGTTGATGATCTTGCCGCGGAGGGGAAGAATCGCCTGGTATTCGCGGTGTCGCCCCCCCTCGGCCGACCCGCCGGCCGAATCACCCTCGACCAGATACAACTCGCACCGCTCCATGTCGCGGCTGGTGCAGTCGCGGAGCTTGCCGGGCAGGCCACCGCCGGAGAGAGCGCCCTTCCGCTCGCGGAGCAGCTGCTTCGCCTTCTTGGCCGCCTCGCGGGCCTCGGCCGCGAGCACGCCCTTCTGGGCGATCGCCTTGGCGCTCTTCGGATTCTCCTCGAGATACTTGGCCAAGAAATCGCCCACCGCCGAGTTGATGATCCCTTCAACCTCGCCGTTGCCGAGCTTGGTCTTCGTCTGTCCTTCGAACTGCGGATGCGGCACGCGAACGCTGATCACGGCCGTGAGCCCCTCGCGGATGTCTTCGCCCGTGGGCACGAGATCCTTGTAGAGCCCGCTCTTCTTGCCGTAGGCGTTGAGGGTGCGAGTGAGCGCCGCCCGGAACCCCGAGACGTGCGTACCCCCCTCGGTGGTCGAGATGTTGTTGACGTAGCTATGGAGGCTTTCGGTGTATTCGCCGGTGTACTGCAGCGCAATGTCCCACGAGACTCCGTCGCCCGAGCCCTTGATCGTGATCACATCGGCGTGGATCGGATCGCTGGCCTTGTTGAGGTGCTCGACGAACTCCTCCACGCCCCGCTCGTAGCAGTATTCCTCGCTCGTACCGTTGGCCGCGTCGGCGAACGTGATCCGCACGCCGGAGTTGAGGAAGGCGAGTTCCCGAAGCCGCCGGGAGAGGATGTCCCAGGAGAACTTCGTCTGCGGGAAGATCTGCGGGTCGGGCTTGAAGGTCGTTTTCGTTCCCGTCCGGGTGGTGGTGCCCATCTTCCGCACCGGCCCGGTCGGCTCACCTCGCTGGTATTCCTGCTGCCAGACATGGCCCTCGCGGGACACCTCCACCTCGCACCACTCCGAGAGGAAGTTCACCACCGTCACGCCCACGCCATGGAGGCCGCCCGAGGTCTGGTAGGCCCCCTTCTCGAACTTGCCGCCGAACTTGAGCACGGTCATCACACCCTCGAGCGTCGACACCTCCCGCTCCATCTCCTCCGAGAGTTGCGGGTGGCGATCGACGGGGATGCCGCGACCGTCATCCTCCACGGTGACGCTGCCATCGACGTTGACTGTGACCCCGACGTGCTTGGCGTAGTCGGCCATGCACTCGTCGATCGAGTTGTCGACGACTTCGTAGACGAGATGGTGAAGACCTCGCGAGGTGTTGTCGCCGATGTACATGCCGAACCGCTCACGGACGTGCTCGCGGTCGGAGAGATGCTTGAGATCCGCCGACGTGTAGTCCTGCTGCGGTTCGTCTGCCATGGGGTTCTCCAATCGGGTGGCGCGGGCCAGGTGTGTCGGGTGAAATGAGTCAGGTCGTGCGACCGGCGTCGGCGAGGAGTTTGCAGCGGATGTCGGTGATGGCGGCATCGGGCAGGAGTTGCCCGAGCCGGGCCACGATCGCCTGTTTATGGAAGCCGAGTTCCTGCACGTGGGCCGAGTGGCTCACGAACACCTCGAGGATGCCCCGCCGTACGAGCCCCGGCTGCGATGCCCCCACCAGTGATGCCGGGGCCGCCTCCTGCCAGGCTGTCGCCACGGCCGACGTGCCCTGCTCGCGATCGTAGCCAGCGCGGGCCATGAGCCTGCTCATGACCCGGCCGATCGACAGCGGGTCGGAGGCAGCAGCCGGACGACGGTGATTCGTTGCCATGATCGAGCGCACACGAGGATCAGAAGCGGCACGGAGACGGTTCACGCTAGTCGGCCGCCAGTGGCATGATGACGTAGCCGTATCCATCATCGGTGCCGCACACGCAGGCACTCTGGGCATCGGTGATCTCGATCGTGACCGATGCCGCGGGATCGAGCACCCTGAGAAAATCGGCCATAAACCGCGGATCGAGCTTGATTCTGACGGTGCCGCCACCGTGGTCGATCGGGAGCTCGACACGGCTCTCACCGCTCTCCGCCGACCGTCCCGAGAGCACAAGCTGGCCGGGTTCGAACGAGAAGTCGACGCCCTTCGACTGCTCACTGGTCACGATCGCCGCCTGACGCACGGCCGCCAGCAGCGGACCGACGACGCATTGAACGCGGACCGCATCGGGCCGCTCGGGAAACACGTCTCGCCATCTGGGAAACCGGCCCTCGACCAGTCGGGCGGAAATCGTCGTGCCGGCGGTCTTCACGAGGATCTCACTGGCCCGAATCGCGATCTGCACGGGCTGGTCAGCAGCGCCGAGACACCGTTCGATGAGTTGCATGGCGCGGGCTGGAACGATCGGCTGTGTGTCGGTCTGTCCCCCCTCCTTCGATGCGGCCGGTCCCTGCATTTTCGCCAGCCGCCGGCCGTCGGTTCCCACCGCGACCACGCCGGACGTAGAAGACCCACTCGCCGCCTCACCAGACGAAAACTCGACCAGCACACCCCCGAGGGCATAGCGGCTCGACTCGTTGTCAGTGGCAAACACGGTCCGCTTCACCAACTCCCGCGCCAACGGCGTCGAGACCTCGAAAAAACCTCCGCTCGGAAACGTGGCCACGGACGGAAACTCGAGCGGATCCTCGGCGGGCAGTCGAAACTCGCTGCGGGGTGCCTTGATCACCGCCGCCGTCCCATCCGAGTGAATTTCGAACACGGTTCCCGCGGCGCTCTCGCGGACGATCGCCATCAGCCTGCCGCTCGGCAGCAGCACGGTGCCTGGGGCCAACGTCTCGGCACCGCCCTCGAGTTCGATGCGGATGCCGACTTCGAGATCGGTCGCCGAAAGCACGATGGCTTCGCGGGTTGCCTCCAGCTTCACGTTGGTGAGCACGGGCTTTGGCGATCGTGACGGAACGACGGCTGACGCACTCTGGAGGGCGGAGAGCAGCGGCTCCTTCGGGCAGCGAATCTTCATCGTCAATCGTCATCCTTTCCCGGTGGGCGAGAGGGCTCCCGAAGCCCCTTACTGTACCTGAAAAATGGCCTTCTGAAATGCCCCATCCCCTGGTTCGCGGGACGAGTGCCCCCCGTTTTTCGCCCTGGTTTTTCCTGCTCTTCTTTTCAAAAGATGAAGGAGGAGGATGAGACATCAGGAACATCCAGCAAGGAGAAAGAGGAAGTTCTTCGAGGCATGTTCTCGTGAGGCCAGCAGAACACCTTCGACGACGACAATATCTGTTTTACAAGCATTTTTGCACCGATGCATGATCGTCACGGCGTGTGCATAACATGACGGTGCGATGTCGAAAAGCTGTTGGGCCATGGTTGATGGGCGGATGGTGTGAAGTCGAGAAGGGGGCCGGAAAGTGTGCCGCCGCCGATGGTGGCCTGTTGCCGGCGAGTCGGCATCCCGTCATGGGATTCGTTGCCTCACTCGGCGCCCTTCGTCGGGCAGCCAAACGACAGCGATCCGACAACGAGGAGGATGGCCCAAGCGGCCCTATCGAATCACGCTCGTCGTCGGGAGGACTGCGAAGGGCGACGCGACTTTGGCGTCGACCGCATCGTGGCCACGAGCCGCTCGACGTCGTTGGAAAAGGCCGTGTCGGTGGCGACTCGTGAGGCAACCCCCCGCACGCCACGCAAAACAGTCGTATGTTCCCTCCCGCCGAAGGCCTCACCAATCGCCTCCAGACTCCGACCAGTGAGGCGACGGGCGAGATACATCGCCAGAGAGCGCACGGCCACCACGCTCCGTTGCCGGCCATGGCCGGTGAGGAGTGTGGGAGACACGCCATGGTGTCTGGCCGTGCCATGGATGACCCGAGATACCGACCAGGGTGGCTCTCCGGCCACGAGACCGTCAGCAGGCAACGTGGACACGACCAACAGACCCGCGGCGAGTCGAGAGGCGAGCGGCTCGGCGAGTCGGGCGGCACTCGGTGGGTTGGCCATCGACACACAGAGAAAGGTGCCAGCCGCCGCCGCCGCATCCAGGAACCGCGCGGCCGCCATTTGGACGCGGCCGGATCCAATCCGGTCGAACTGGCAGACGATCACCAGCCGCCGCATGAGCAGTCGATCGCGCAGCCGTGCCATTCGTTCGACGTCATCGCACGCCGCAAACTCTTCGCCAATCGCCGGGCCGTCGCAGATCATGGTGTCGCCCGGACTCAGGGCCGCGCAGGCCTGCAGGAGATCGTCCACGAGCGGCGGCCGGGCGTCATTCGAGACGACGACCAGCGGCGCCGCGGGGCTGAACCAGTGCCGGTCCTCGCGGCCGAGAATGGCGGCGGCGATGGCGGTCACGAGCTGAGCGTGGCGTGGCTCTCCGCCGCCGCTGGTCCGGGGGCCCACGTCAGCGGAGCGGCACGGATTCGGGCAGGCAGAGGCCATCGGAAAGAATCCCGATCACAACGCGGGGCATGACTGGAGCAGTTTTTTGCTCCCCGGCCTCCATGCCGCTCCCTCGACCGGACCGAAGCCTACCGGTCGCTGACCGGATTATGAAGACCACGCGACGCAAGGTCGCGGAAGACGTGCCCGAGCCGGTCCAGTGCGGTCTGCACGTCATGCTCCGACGTCGTGGGCCCGATGCTGGCCCGCACCGCGGCACGCGCCACCCAGTCGGGCAGTCCCAGCGCCACGATCGCCGCCGCTGGCTCACTCGACCCACTGGCGCAGGCCGTGCCCGTTGCCAGGCAGACGCCCGCCAGATCCGCCGCCATCACCACGGACTGTCGGTCAAGGCCCCTCAGAGCGATCGTCGTGATATGCGGCGCCCGGTCGCAGGCCGTGCCCACCACGAGTGTCTCGATGCCGGCGGCCTGGGAGGCGGTGACGAATCCCTGCTCAAACAGGTCACGGAGTTGCGATACCCGGCGATGTGTTGCTTCCCGCTCGGCGACGGCAAGGTCCCAGGCCCGCGCGAATCCAGCCGCCAAGGCAACCGCCTCGGTGCCGCCACGAAGGCCGAGTTCCTGTGGCCCGGGTGTGACCGGTGCCAGCGGCACGTCACCGCGGACCACGACCGCCCCAATGCCCCGCGGTCCGCCGAACTTGTGTGGGGCCAAGGCGAGCGTGGTCCAGCCCGATGCCTGAAACGTGAGATCGATCCACGCGGCTGCCTGAGTGGCATCGGCGTGGACAAGGACTGCGGACGGGCTTCCCATGGCCGCGGCTTCCGGCCAGCCGGTCTCAGCGATTCCTGTCTGCCCACAGAGAGGCGTTGTACAGAGCAGCAACGGCTGGCCCCGATGTGTGATGGCAAACTCGGTGGCCGCTGCCGCTGCCGAGCCCCGGCCATCGAGCGGCAGCGTCGCCACCGCCCAGCCATCGGCTGCGAGACAGGCCGCTGCCAGCGCCACGCTCGAATGGTCCCGTGCTGAGCACGCGACGGTCCCGGGCGGCGTCCCGGTCCTCGCCGTGCCGCGGCCGCTGCCGATCACGGCCAGCCGGTTTGCCTCGGTCGCACCGCTCGTGAAGATCAGCCGATCGCGGTGGCTGCCCGCTGTCCGACCGCCGATCAAGAACAGGATTCGCTCGCGGCTCTCCTCGAGGATGGCTCGGGCACGTCGGCCGGCGGCATGGGGACTTGAGGGGTTGGCGAAGGCCTCGTGGGCCGCCCGCTGCATCTCCTCGGCAACTTCGGGCCGCAGGGGCGTGGCTGCCGCATGATCGAGATAGACCGAGCCTCCAGGGGGCCGGGAAGAGTCGGCGGTCATGGGCGGTCGCCGCTTGTGTCAGCCGGCTTCGAGGAACGACGCGATGCGATCGATACCGGCCGAGAGTTTCTCCGCAGACGCGGCGAACGACATGCGGACGTGGCCCTCGGCCCCGAAGGCGCTGCCTGCGACGAGCGCCACGTGCTTCCGCTCCAAAAGCGCCTCGCACCACTGCGTGCTCGTGCCGATGCCTGCGGCCCGCATCCGGTCGAGCGATTCGCGGATGTCGAAAAAGGCGTAGAAGGCCCCGCCGATGTCAGGGAGCCTGACCCCCGGCAGCGCCGCGAGCCGCTCCACCACCAGATCCCGCCGCTGCTCGAAGGCCTGTCGCATTTCGGCCACACACTCCTGCGGCCCGGTCAGGGCGGCGACCGCCGCGTGCTGGCTGACGCTCGCTGGGTTGCTCGTCTCCTGGCTCTGCAGGTTGGCGATCGCCTTGGAGAGCGGCTCCGGAGCAATCGTCCAGCCGATTCGCCAGCCGGTCATCGAATAGGTCTTGCTCACACCGGCCACGACAACGGTGCGGTTTTCGAGCCCGGGCCGGAGCGTCGGAAACGACACGCTCGCGCGGCCGTCATAGACGAGTTGGTCGTAGATCTCGTCGGAGACGACCGCCAGATCACGGTCGATTGCGATATCGGCCAACGCGGTCAGTTCGGCCGCCGAGTAAACGACCCCGGTGGGGTTGCTGGGGGAGCAGAGCAGGAGCATGCGGGTCTTGGAGGTGATCGCGGCCCGGAGGGCCTCGGGCGCGAGTTTGAAGTCGTCCTCGATTCGCGTCTGAACCAGCACGGGCGTGCCGCCGGCGAGCTTGATCAGTTCGGCATAGCTCACCCAATAGGGCGTGGGCACGATCACCTCGTCTCCCTCGTCGAGCAGCGCCGTGAACACGTTGTGGAGCGAATGCTTGGCTCCGTTGGAGACGACCACCTGGGCGGGGGTGACGGCGAGTCCGGTGCGGCGGGAATAATCGTCGGCCACCGCTTTGCGGAGCTGCGGAATGCCGGCGGCAGGGGTGTATTTGGTCTTTCCGGCCCGGATCGCCTCCTCGGCGGCCCGGCAGATGTGCGAGGGCGTCGGGAAATCGGGCTCGCCCACCGACAGGTCGATGACGTCGATGCCGGCCGCGGTCATTGCGGCGGCGCGGGCAGCCATCGCCAGGGTGGCTGACGGCTCGAGGGCCTGCATGCGTTGGGCGGAGTGCAGGCTGTGCGACTCCAAGGGACTCTCTCGTCGGCTCTCTCTTTGGCTCTGCATGCGGCTCCTGGCACCTCGCGTGGTGGATCGATGGCCCGGGGCCGGCTGCCGACGGAACGGACGGCTGCCGCTGCAAGGGCCCGGCGTCTGCTTGACGCTCACGATCAATCGACCAAATGATACCACCGGGACGTCTGTTTCCCAGCCACGTCGAGCCCATCTCCCGCCGGAAACGCATCATGTCGCAGAGATCCCCTGGCCGTGTCGGAGTCTGGCTCATCGGCGCGAAGGGGGGCGTGGCCACGACCATGATGACGGGCCTGGCGGCCCTGCGCCGTGCGGCCATCGATCCCGTCGGTCTCGTGACCGAACTGGAGCCCTTCACCCGGCTCGGTCTGGTCGGCTTCGACGACCTCGTCGTCGGTGGGCATGACATCCGCGGCGGCAGACTCGGCGACGAGGCGCGGCGGATGTGGAGTGAAAGCCGCGCCATCCTGCCGGAGTTGCTTGACGGCGCCGCGGAGCTGTTCGCGGAAGTCGAGCCCCGCCTGCGGCCCGGCACGCTGGTGGCGTCCGGCGAGCGGATCCGAAGCCTTGCCGACCCGAGCACCGCCGCGATCGTCGAAACGCCCAGGGCCGCCATCGAGCGGATGCGTCATGACATCGAGTCGTTCGCCGCGGCGGAGCGGCTCGCGCACGTGGTCGTGGTCAACGTCTCCTCCACCGAGCCCCCTCCGTCCCTGCCCATTCCGCGGGACTTCGCCGAAATCGAGCCCCTGCTCGACGACCCCATGGCCTGCCCGCTGCCCGGCAGCAGCCTCTATTTTCTGGCCGCCGCCGCCGCCGGGGCGAGTTTCATCAACTTCACGCCCTCGACCGGCGCCACCCCGGCCTGCCTGCAGCAGGTGGCGGTCGATCGGCGGATCGCCCACGCCGGCTGTGACGGCAAGACCGGCGAGACGCTCCTCAAAAGCGTGCTCGCCCCGATGTTCGCCGCGCGTCACCTCGAGGTCATGAGCTGGGTCGGGCACAACATCTTCGGCAACATGGACGGCAAGGTGCTCGACGATCCGCGCAACAAGGCAGCGAAGGTCAAGAGCAAGGACCATCTCCTGGCCGCCATCCTCGGCTACCCGCCGCAGACGCACGTGTCGATCGAATACATCAAGAGCCTCGGTGACTGGAAGACGGCCTGGGATCACGTGCATTTCCGGGGCTTTCTCGGCACCCCGATGACCCTCCAGTTCACCTGGCAGGGCTGCGATTCGATTCTCGCCGCGCCGCTGGTGCTCGACCTCGTGCGGCTGGTGGAGCGGGCACACCGCGGCGGGGAATACGGCGCGCTGGAATGGCTTGCCTGCTTCTTCAAGAGCCCGATCGGCGTTGCCGAGCAGGACTTTTCCAAGCAGGTGGCGTTGCTCGACACATGGGCTGCGGAGCGACTCGCGGATGAGTCCGCGACAACCCGATGAGGTCGATCGCGGGATCGCGACAGGGATCACGAGAGGGTCGTCGGGCCGATCGTTCGTCGCGCCGCCCCGGTCCATGACGGCATAATTCGGAAATTATTTCCTGAATTTCTCTTGACAGTTTTCGTGTGTATCCACCACAACTCTCTCATCGGTGTGGTTGTGATGGTGAGTGATCGCCATCAAGGCCACTTCGAAACGTCGTCTCTGCCCCTCCCGAGAGCATCTGGGGGCTGAGACGTGAGAACCTTTTCAGGATGCTCATGGTAAGGAGCCATTTCCATGGCGAAGAAGAAGAAGAAGGCCGCCAAGAAGGTCGCCAAGAAGAAGAAGGGCCACGGCTGAATCATCCGTTGAGATGGTCTGTCGGGGAGCAACAGCCCTGGCACATCATTTCGACGCGGATGAGAAGCCGGGACCTCATTCGTGAGGTCCGGTGAACCGCGGATAGCGGTTCATCTCCCTTCGCCCCGGCCCTCGGCCCGGGGGGCGGTCTCCGCCTCCGGCAGGTCCGAATCGGGGCGTCCACGCTCAGACGAGAAAGGCCGGCCCGGGCCCTTGGGCGCCCGGGCCGGCCTGATTTTTTGGCCGCTGAATTTTCTACCCCCCGATGTTCTGGGCTCTGGGGTGGCTCGGGGCTGCCCGTGCCCCGTCGCCGGACGTTCGTTGCGCCCATCCTGGGCTTCACTCACTCGGATGCCGCCGGCGCTTCGGCATCCTGCCTGCGCTTGGCGGCATACGCCGG
>JAUMAF010000084.1:0-28608 GCA_032117045.1 Pirellulales bacterium
GATAAGAGCGGCTCCCGCGTGCAGGGCATGTTCGCCGAGATCGCCCCCCGCTACGACCTCGTCAACCGGATGCTCTCCGGGGGCATCGACGTCTGGTGGCGGCACGTCACCGTCAACCGCGTGCCGCCTCCCGCCTCAGGCGCGGTGCTCGATGTCTGCACCGGCACCGGCGATCTCGCGCTGGTCTACGCCCGGAAGGGCGGGCCGGGTGTCCGAGTGGTGGGCAGCGACTTCTGCCGCCCCATGCTCGACCGCGGCGTGGAGAAGTCGGCAAAGACCGGCGTGCCCGTGGAATGGGTGGAGGCCGACGCCATGGCCCTCCCCTTCCCGACCGGAGCGTTCGACGTCGTGACCGTCGCCTTCGGCCTGCGAAACATCGCCGACACCTCCCGGGGGCTCGCCGAGATGGCCCGTGTCTGCAAGCCCGGCGGCACCCTCGCGATCCTCGAGTTTTCACTGCCGCGGAATGTGGTCGTGCGAACGTTCTACCTCTGGTACTTCCGCAACGTGCTGCCGTGGCTCGGCAACGCGGTCGCTCGAAACGAGTCCGACGCGTACAGCTACCTCAACAAGAGCGTCGAGGAGTTTCCGTCGGGCGCCGCCCTCGCGGCCCTCGTCAAGGTGGCGGGCTTCGACCGCGTCGAGCAGATCCCGCTGACCTTGGGCATCGCCACCCTCTCCATCGCCACGCGGGGATCCTGACGCGATGGCTGCCGTTCCTCCACTGGTCGTTGGCATCACCGGCGCCTCCGGCGCCCCCTACGCCGTGCGGTTGCTCGAGGTGCTCTTGGAGGCGGACCGCGAGATCCATCTCGCCATCAGCCCCTCCGGCCAAGCCGTGATCGCCGAGGAGCTCAGCCGGGGGATCGACCTCGACCGCTTCGACCTATCCACCCTGCTCGGCCGCCCCGCCCCGAAGACCGGCATCCTCCACTACCACCATTACAAAAACCTGATGGCGCCGATCGCCAGCGGGTCGTTTCTGACCTCGGCCATGGTCATCTGCCCGTGCAGCGGCAGCACGCTCTCGGCCATCGCCCATTCGATGGGTGAGAATCTGATCCATCGGGCCGCGGAAGTTCACTTGAAGGAGCGGCGCACGCTCGTGGTGGTGCCCCGCGAAACGCCCCTCTCGCTGCCGCAGCTCAAAAATATGCAGGCGATCCACGAGGCGGGCGCGGTCGTGCTGCCGGCGGCGCCGGGCTTCTATCACGGCGCCGCCACCGTGGCCGATCTCGTCGACTTCGTCGTGGCCCGGATCTGCGATCAGCTGGGCGTCGCCAACGCCCTCATTCGTCGCTGGGGCGAGGCCACCTGATGGCCACCGCCGTGCCCGAATCCCGAGCTCCGCGACTCCGCACGTTTCTGGAACTCGTGCGGTTCAGCCACACGATCTTCGCCCTGCCCTTTGCGATCATCGCGGCCCTGATCGCGATCCGCTGGGGAGGCGACGAGGGACTGTCGCTCAAATCGCCTCTGGGACTCGCTCGCAGCGTGGCGGGCATCCTCCTCTGCATGATCACGGCCCGCACCGCCGCCATGGCCTTCAACAGGCTCGTCGATCGCACGATCGACGCCGCCAACCCACGAACCGCCACGCGGCATCTTCCTCGCGGCGACGTCGGCGTGGGGGAGGTGCTCCTGCTCGTGGTCGGCTCCTCGGCGGCCTTCATCGCCTCCACGCTGCTCTTCCTTCCCAACTGGCTGCCGCTCGTGCTCGCGGTGCCGGTGCTGGCCTGGCTCCTCGGCTACAGCTACGCGAAGCGGTTCACGTTGCTCGCCCATGTCTGGCTCGGGGCCGCGCTCGGGTTTACCCCGGTGGCCGCCTGGATCGCCCTCCGCGGCCAGACGCTCATGCGGGATCCTGCCGACATCCTCCCGGCGGCGATCCTCGGCCTCGCCGTCATGGCGTGGGTGGCCGGCTTCGACATCATCTACGCCTGCCAGGACGCCGCTTTCGACGCGGCCCACGGCCTGCAGAGCATCCCCGCCCGGCTGGGCGTGCCCCGGGCGCTGCGGCTGGCGAAGTGGTTTCACCTGGTCACGATGCTGCTGCTCTCGTCCCTCCCGCTCGTGGTGCCCGAACTCGGCGGGATCTATTGGATCGCCTATGCCGCGATCGCAGCCCTGCTCGTCTGGGAGCATGCGATCGTCAGGCCCGACGATCTCTCGCGGGTCAACCAGGCGTTCTTCTCGGCCAACGCCGCCATCGGCCTGATCCTGCTCGCCGCGATCGCCGCCGACCTCTGGTGGTAGCAGCAACGCCCGCGAAAAACCCTCCTTTTGGTGATCGTGTTGCGAAAATGGGCCCAGTGCGGTTCTTGTGGTGCCGAGTCGTCGCCACACCCCATTCCTTCCTCCCCCCAGACTGCCAGGTTTCCATGATCCGAGCCGTCAAGCCCTCCCTCGATCCGATCCGCGAAAAAGTCGAGGCCGGTGAGCGTCTCAATGCGGTCGAAGCAGAGATGCTCTGGGACGAGTCGATCGACGTGCACGAACTGGGCGAGCTTGCCAACATCGTCCGCGAGCGGAAGAACGGCAACTTCGGCTATTACAACATCAACACCCACCTCAATCCCACCAACGTCTGCATCTACCGCTGCACCTTCTGCGCCTTCCGGGCGGATCTCCGCGAGTCCCGCGGCTACACGATGAGCGACGAGCAGATCCTGGCCCGCGGCCGTGAGGCGGTCGATGCCGGCTCGACCGAGATGCACATCGTGGGCGGGCTGCATCACCAGAAAAACTATGACTGGTACCTCAACATCATCCGCATCCTGCACGACGCCTATCCCACGCTCCACCTCAAGGCCTGGACGCCGGTCGAGATCAACTGGTTTGCCCATCTCACGAAGCGGTCGATCCGCGACATCCTCGTGGAGCTGAAGGATGCCGGCCTCGGCAGCCTTCCGGGCGGCGGCGCCGAGATCTTCCACCCCGAGGTCCGCGACCGGATCTGTGAACACAAGGCCGACACCGCGGAGTGGTTCACGATCCACCGCACGGCCCACGAACTCGGCCTGCGGAGCAATGCCACGATGCTCTACGGCCACATTGAAAACGCCTTCCATCGCACCGACCATCTCCTCCGCCTGCGAGGACTTCAGGACGAGACTGGCGGTTTCCAGACTTTCATTCCGCTGGCCTTCCATCCCGAAAACACACGGCTCTCGCACATCGCCAAGCCGACGGCGGCGATGAGCCTGCGGACGATGGCGATCTCGCGGCTCGTGCTCGACAACTTCGACCACATCAAGGCCTACTGGATCATGCTCGGCATCGGCACGGCTCAGGCCTCGCTGGCCTACGGTGCTGACGACATCGACGGCACGGTCCGCCACGAACTCATCTATCACGACGCCGGGGCGACCACTCCCGAGGTGCTCTCGGTCGAGCACATCCAGCGGCTGATCCGCGAGGCCGGCCGCGTGCCGGTCGAGCGCGACACGCTCTACCACAGTGTCGTGCGGGACGGCACGACCTGGCGGGCCAGTGAGCCGCTCGCCGTGGGCTGATTGAAGGCTTCGCGGAGGCGAGTCAGCCGATCTCGCCGAGGCCGAGTGTCTCGCCCCAGCGGTCGAGGATCAGTTTCCGAAGTCGGTCGAGCCTCGGATCAGCGAGGTTGGGATCCCGCTGGAAGAGATTGAGGGCGTCGCAACGCGCTTCGGTCACGACCGTTCCGTCGCGAAGCAGGTCGGCGAGATACAGCGGCGGCATGCCGCTCTGCCGCGTGCCCACGAGGTCGCCCGGGCCGCGGAGCAGAAGATCCTTCTCCGCCAGCTGAAAGCCGTCGGTCGTCGCCACGAAGGCGTCCACCCGCGGGTGCGGCTCGGTGCCCGAGGCGGTCACGGCCCCGCAGATTCCCTGCGTGCGACCGCGGGCCACGCGGCCCCGCAGTTGATGGAGCTGCGCGAGGCCGAATGATTCGGCGTCGAGGATCGTCATGATCGTCGCCTCGGCCACGTCGATCCCCACCTCGATCACGCTCGTGGCCACGAGCACGTCGAGCCTGCCCGCCCGAAACTCCTCCATGACGGCCGCTTTCGCCTTCGGCTTGAGCCGGCCGTGGATGAGGCCGAGCCGAAATGCCTCCAGCGGCCCGTTGGCCAGTTCCTCGTAGGCCGACGAGATGCTGGCAAGATCCCGCTTCGACTCCTCGACGGCGGGCACCACGATGTATCCCCGGCGTCCGGCGACGAGCTTCTTGCGAAAGAAGTCCCACCAGCGGTCGAGATCGTCGGGCACGACGCGGTACGTGGCCACCGGCTGTCGCCCGGGCGGCTGCTCGTCGAGCACCGACACGTCGAGGTCGCCATAGATGGCATGGGCGATCGTCCGAGGGATTGGCGTGGCCGTCATCACGAGCGTGTGCGGGTCGGCCTGCCCCTGCTGGAGCACCGCCCGCTGCAACACGCCGAAGCGGTGCTGCTCGTCGATCACGACCAACGCGAGGTTGCGAAACGTCGCGGTTCCCGACACAAGCGCCTGCGTGCCCACGACGATGCCCGTCTGCCCGGCGGCGATCCGTTCAAGGATCTTCTCCCGCTGCTTCGCTGGCTGGCCGCCCACGAGCAGCTGCACCTCGACGCCGCTCCCGGCGAGCAGCCGTTCAAGCGTCGCGACATGCTGCCGTGCCAGGAGCTCCGTCGGAGCCATGATGGCGGCCTGATAGCGGTCGGGTGCGTCGGGTCGCACACGCGTGCCCACGGCGGCGAGCATGGCGTAGACCGCGATCGCCGTCTTGCCGCTGCCCACGTCTCCCTGCAGCAGGCGGTTCATCGGCTCGGTCCGGGCCATGTCGGCGGTGATCTCCGCGCAGACCCGCTTCTGCGCCGGCGTGAACTCGAAGGGAAACCGGGCTCGGATTCGGCTGTCGAGCCGGGTATCGACGACGATCGGTGCCGCCGCATTGGCGCGCTGCTGCTGGCTGCGGTGCATCCGCAGGGCCAACTGCAGCATGAACAGTTCCTGGTAGACGAACCGCCTGCGGGCCTCGTCGATCATCTCGCGGCTGGACGGGCAGTGAATCTCGCGAAACGCCCGCTCGATCGGCAGCAGCGACTTGGCGGCGAGCATCTCCTCCGGCAGCGCCTCGGGGCAAATCCCCGCGGCCTGCTCGATCGCCGCCTGCACCGCGAGCCGCACGTGCGACTGCTGCACGCCCTCGGCGAGCGGATAGATGGCGAGCCAGTCCGAGGCATGGGCCTCCTCGCCGCCGGCCAGCCAGCGGACGTCGGGATGAGCAAACTCCCACGCGCTGCCGCTGAGCCGTGGCTGGCCCGCGATCACCACCTTCATGCCCGCGGCGAATCGCTTCGCCATGAAGGGCATGTTGAACCACGTGCACCGCACACGGCCACCGGTGCAGGCGAGCGACACGGAGAGCATCGTGCGACCGTTGAAGAGCGTGCGGGATCCGACGTCGGTCACCTCTCCGGCGAGTGACGCATGCTCCCCCTCACGGAGATCGGCCACGGCATGCGCGCCCGAGAAGTCGCGGTATTCCCTCGGGAAGTGCATGAGGGCATCACGAACGGTGACGAGCCCGAGCTTCGCGAGCTTCTCCGCCCGCGTCGTTCCCACGCCGGCCAGCCGTTCGAGACGATCCGAGAGAGTCGCGTCACGGCTCGGCGGAGAAGGGGCGGCGTCCATTCCCGCAGTCTACCGACCGAGCCAATGCCCAGGAGCCGGGCTTCTTTCACGCCGCATGCGTCTTCTGGCTGAGCCTCGCGGGGCCATCTGTCCAAGCCCAACGCCGTGAGGCGTGGCGTGAACTCCTGGATGGCCCCGGAACCAAACGTCAGAAGCCCGCAGCCTCTCGGCCGCTCGGCTTCCACCCACCATGTCTATGATCGTGAGGAGCCGGTCGGAGGGCACGCGCAGAAGCCGGGAATCTTTGCGACTCACGAGCGATTCCCCGTCGGCCAGCCGAGCATCCTGTAGCAAAATCCCCGGCGCCGAGCATGCCCACCGCCGGCGAACCAATGCGGCTCTGCATCACGGGGGCTACCCACCGTTCCGCTGAAACTCCTTGTAGGCCTCGACGGCCATCCGATCGCACTCCTCGTTCTCCGCGTGGCCCGAGTGGCCCGCCACGTGGGAAAACCGGATCGTGTGCGATGACGCGAGGCGATCGAGTTCCCGCCACAGGTCCTCGTTCTTCACTGGCACGAGCTTGTTCTTTTCTTTTCGCTTCCAGCCCTGCTGCTTCCACCGCGGCAGCCACTCCGACAGTCCCGTGCCCACGTAGACGCTGTCGGTGACGAGTTCGACCACCGTCGGCCGCTTGAGCTGCCGGAGGCCCTGCACCACGGCCGTGAGTTCCATCCGGTTGTTCGTCGTGACCGGCTCGACGCCCGAGTCCTTCGACTCGCGACCGCTGCCCGGATGCCGGAGGATGAAGGCCCAGCCCCCCGGGCCTGGGTTGCCGCTACAGGCCCCGTCGGTAAACAGCACCACTTCCGCCTCGTCGCGTGCCTTCGTCATTCCCGCGTCATCCTCCTTGATGTGCCAGCGCGTCCACCGTCGGAGCGCCCTC
Source organism: Pirellulales bacterium (assembly GCA_032117045.1). Classification (GTDB taxonomy): domain Bacteria; phylum Planctomycetota; class Planctomycetia; order Pirellulales; family UBA1268; genus QWPN01. The sequence goes on from JAUMAF010000084.1 coordinate 6,539, forward strand.
CTGATCGGGTGTTTCCAGACGCAGCGGCAGGCGGACCGTGAACCGGCTGCCACGACCCAACTGACTCTCCACCGACACGTCGCCACCGAGCAGCCTGCAGAGCTCCCGCACGATCGACAGCCCCAGCCCTGTTCCAGAAAACTCGCGGGTCATCGCGTCGTCGCCCTGAAACACATGCCCCTGCCGGAACTTCTCGAAGATCGTCTGCCGCTCGTCCTCCGCGATGCCGACACCGGTGTCGATCACCTCGAGCAGGAAGCCGGCTGCCGGTTCTTCGCCGGTGGAATCGAGTCTGGCGACCACGTTGACACGGCCACCCTCCGGCGTGAACTTCACGGCGTTGGAGAGGAGGTTGGCGAGAATCTGCTGCACCTTCGCCTGATCCTGCTCGACCGCTTCGAGCCCCGGACCGACCTCGTGCGGCAGGTCGATCCGCTTCCGCTCCGCCAGGGGCCGCACCATGTCGCACTGGGCGCTGACGACCGAATCGAGGTTGAACGTGGTCGGCCGCACCTCCATCTTCCCGGCCTCGATCTTGGCGAGATCGAGAATGTCGTTGATCATCTCGAGCAGCATCCGGCCCGACGTGCGGATGTTATCCACATACCGCTTCTGCTTCCCGTCGAGCGACTCGATCGAGCCGAGCACTTCGGAGAAGCCGATGATGCTGTTGAGCGGCGTCCGCAGCTCGTGGCTCATCGTGGCGAGGAAATCCCCCTTGAGCCGATTCATCTCGTAGAGGTTGAGATTGGCCTGCGCGAGTTCGTCGACCTTTTCGTCGAGCGTGCCGTTGGTCTTGCGAAGCTCCTCCTGCGTGTCGATCAGCCCGCGAAGCATGCGATTGAAGGCGAGCCCGAGTTCCTCGAACTCGTCGGCCGTGTGGATGTCGGCACGGGCATCCAGGTTGCCACGGCGGACCTCGTCGCTCACGTCGCGGAGGTGCTCGAGCGGTTTCACGATGACATACCGCACGATCGCGTAGGCCACGAGCATCGCCAGAAACACCGTGATGATCGCCGTGGCCAGGAGGATCGCCCGGTTCCAGTTAATCGACTTCCGCGTGGCTGCGTCGGGCATCACCACCTTCACGACGGCCATCAACTCCCCCTCGGCGAGCCGGGGCGTATCTCCTTCCGCCGCGGCGCCCGCGGCCGACCCCCGATATTCATGGCAGACGAGGCAGCTCTTACGCGCGCGAACTGGCTGGTAGTAGTGGTATTCCGAAGCATCCTCCGTGCGAAACTCCCGATACTCGGGCTGCGGATCGCCGGAGGCCGTCACCATCGGCGGCCGATCGCGGAAGTAGTCGAGCACCGCTGAGTCGAGCCGCTTGTAGCCCGAGCGCTCCTCGGGCGTGGCGTCGGGGTCGAGCAGCCGCCAGCTGTAGGGCTGGCTCTGAAGCGTGCGGCCGAGGGTCTCGATCAGGCTCGTATACTGCTGCTCCTTCTCGAGCGTCTTCCAGTGATACTGGAGCATGATGGCATCGACGAGATGGCGGCCCGTGCTCCGGGTCGTGGCATAGACGAGCTGCTCGGTGCGGCTGCCATACCACCAGAAGCTGCCGGCGATCAGCACGAACAGGCAGAGCCCGAACAGGAAGCGGCATTTCCGCTCCAGGCTGGTTTCGCCGAGGATGTCGGTGATCGTTCGGTAGGCCATGGCGTCGACTCAAAGCCTACAGCATTTCGACGGGATCGACGTCGACGATCCAGGCGACGTTGTCGGGCGTACGGAGGCCCACGGTGGCGCGGGCTACCAGCTCGCGGAGGCCGATGGCGTCGGGTCCGTGGATCTGGAGATGCCAGCGGAAGCGATCGCGGAGCCGCGCGATCGGTGCCGGCGCGGGCCCGAGCACCCGGATCACCGGCAACGCCATGGCCTCCTGCCGCAGCCGCTCGGCGATATGGCCGGCCCAGTCGGCCGCGGCCCGCTCGTCCACGCTGCGGACGACGATGCGCACGATGTGCCCATACGGCGGATAGAGGAGCGCCTCGCGCACCGGCAGTTCACTGCGGACGAAGGCCTCGTAGTCGTGCATCGCGGCCGCCCGGATCGCGGGGTGGTCGGGCGTGCTCGTCTGCACCACGACACGACCCCCGAGCGGCCCTCGACCGCTGCGGCCGGCGACCTGGGTGACGAGCTGGCATGTTCGCTCCGATGCGCGGAAGTCGGCAAGATGCAGGGCCGCGTCGGCGTTCACCACGCCCACCAGCATCACAGCCGGAAAGTCGAGCCCCTTCGCGATCATCTGGGTGCCCACGAGGATGTCGATCTCCCGGTTTCGAAACGCATCGAGCGTCCGCTCGTGGCTGCCCCGCGACCGCATCGTGTCGGTGTCCATGCGGGCGACGGCCGCATCGGGAAACGACCGCCGGATCTGCTCCTCGAGCCGCTGGGTGCCGGTGCCCGAGTGGGCGAGGCCCGGGGCGTGGCAATCGGGACAGTCGGCTGGGATCCGGGTGACGAGTCCGCAGCCATGACAGATGCCCCGATTGCCGGGCTGATGCAGCGTGAGGGCGAGATCGCACTGGTCGCACCGAGCCGCGTGGCCGCAGGCGTGGCACTGCACATGCGTCGCGAAGCCGCGGCGGTTGAGTAGGAGCATCACCTGGCCGCCACCATCGAGCGCCCAGCGGATGCCGGCCGCCAGCCGCGGACTGACTGCGCCGCGCGAACGGCTGCCGCGCTCGCGGAGGTCGACGGTGATCACCGCCGGCAGTTGCGAGCCTCCCACGCGGTTTGCCAGCCGGCACATTCGCCAGTCGCCCGACAGGCACCGTGCAAACGTCTCCAGCGACGGCGTGGCGGAGCCGAGCACCAGCGGCACGCCCTCGGCCTTCGCAATCCATTCAGCGACATCGCGGGCGTGGTACCGGGGCGCCGTCGCCTGCTTGAACGACGATTCATGCTCCTCGTCGATGACAATCAGCCCGAGCCGCGGCGTGGGCGCGAAGATCGCCGATCGCGCGCCGACCACCACGTTCACCCGACCCGACGCGATCTCCCGCCACTGGGCGTGCCGCTCGGCGGGCGTGAGGTGGCTGTGGAGCACGGCGACCGTGCCGAACCGCGCACGAAACCGATCGCAGGTCTGTGGCGTGAGGCTGATCTCGGGTACCAGCACGATCGCCTGCCGCCCATACGACACCGTCTCCTCGACGGCCTGCAGGTAGACCTCCGTCTTGCCGCTGCCGGTGACACCAAAGAGCACGATCGTCTCGTGCCGTCCTCCTTGCATCGACCCTCGGATCGCCTCGAGTGCCTCGCCCTGGGCCGTCGAGAGCTCCGCGGGCCGCTCGTGGCTGATTGCCGGCCGCTCCGACGTCGCGGTTCGCGACGACCGTTCCACCGCGCCGGCCTCCTGCAGCAAGCCGATCCTCAGGAGCCGGGTGACGACCGCGCGGCTGGCTCCCGTCTCGTCGGCGAGCCGCTCCGCCGTCTTCGGCTCGGTCGCGGCCGCGAGCACCTTCGCCTGCGCCGGCGTCGGCCGCCGTGCCGGCGTCGAGCCGCTGGCGACGAGCAGCGGCGACATGCGAACTCTCGTCCGGAGCCTCGCGCCCGCCGGCAGCACTGCCTCGAGCACCTCGCCCCAGCGGGCCATCCACCGGTCGGCCATCCACTTGGTGAGTTCGATCATTCGCGGTGAGAGCAGCGGCTTCTGATCCTCGACGCCCGCCACGCGCTTGAGGGGCGACTGCGGCAGTTCGCCGTGCCGCACGGCCACGCAATAGGCGAGCCGCTCGCGATTCGCCCGCCCCAGCGGCACGCGCACCCGACGGCCTGGCTCGACGCTGGCGGCCAGATGCTCCGGCACGAGATAATCGAGCGGCTTGTCGACCCCTTCCGGAAGCACCACCGTGGCGATCGTGCCCTGACGTGCGTCGTCCTCGGCCCACTGCGGCCGGCTCTCGAAGAGTTCGCGTTGCGACGTATGCTGCTCGGGCATGGACGACAGTAGACATGGCCGGCGGCGGCGGGGTCCATCGGCCCGCGGTCGGGATCGCGGATGGCGGAGGTGAGCGATGCGAATCGGCGTGTACGGCGGCAGTTTCAATCCGGTCCATGCGGGCCACCTGATCGCGGCGGAGTGCTGTCGTGAGCAGGGGCGGCTCGATCGGGTGCTCTTCGTGCCGGCCGCGATCCCTCCCCACAAACAAGCAGAGCGACTGGCGGAGGCCGCCGACCGCGTGGCCATGCTGCAGCTCGCCGTCGGCGGTCACGATGCGTTTGCCGTATCGACCATCGAGATCGATCGCGGCGGCGTGAGCTACACCATCGACACGCTTGCCGCACTGGCCGAAAGCCATCCAGATGATGACCTCGTGCTCATGCTCGGCCCCGATGCCCTCGCAGGTTTGCCCACGTGGCAGGATCCGCGTGGGATCGCGGATCGCTGCGAGCTCCTCGCCGTCGAACGCGAATCGCTCGACGACGTCGCCGCCCTGGCCCACGAGGCCGGCCTCGCCGACCTTCTCGGACGCGAACGTCTCGACCAGATCATCGCCACCCGGGTGCGCATGCCCGCGATCGGCATCCGGGCGAGCGACCTTCGGGCCGCGGTCGCTGCGGGCCGGAGCATCCGCTATCGCACACCGCGCGCCGTCGAGGCCTACATCGCCAGCCACGGGCTCTATCGTCTCGCGCCTGGTTCGTGAAAGCCGACCGGCCGTATGGCCGCGGGCAGCCCCTCAGGGGTCGCTGGCATCTCGGGCCAGCGCTTGCAGCCGAGCCGTGAGCAGCCGGCTCTTGGGCTCGCCGGCGAGCCGTGGGTCGGCCGCCAAGACGGCGAGCAACCGATCAAGCCGTTCGGCAGCGGAGTGCTCGAGGTTGAGGAGCACGTGCGGCACGCCCGCCACCGTGCAGAGCCCACCGGGCATCTCCCCGAGTGGCTCCTCGCGAATACGGTAGCCAAGATCCTTGGCGAGCTGCCGCGACTCTTCCAGCAGACCGAGGGTGTCGGACATTGCCGGTGACTACCTGCCCCAACCGGGAGGCAGGCCCCGCTGCTCTCGGCGCTCATCCATGGCGCGGCGATATTCCACATACCGCGCCCGCTGCTCGGGAGTCGTCCGATCGATGATCGATTTTCGGAAGCGATTCCGATCTTCCTCGCTCCCGCTGCGGCCCCCGGGAGTTCCGGCCGGCGGCGCGGAGGCGGTTGCCGATGCGGTCGTGCCGGTGGCGCCGCCAGCCTGGCCGCCAGCCTGGCCCCCTTGGCCCCCCTGCCCTCCGCCAAAGGCGCTCGCGACGGCGCGGCCTGCCTCGAACGCCTTCCGCATCACCTCTTCCTGATCAATCTGGCGATCGATCTCCGCCTGCCGCTTCTCGGGCGGGAGGGCGAAGTAACTGTCGATCCGTGCCCGCATCGCGTTGCGGAACATGTTGCCACCCTGGCGTTCCACCTGTGGCCGCAGGTGCGGCGGCAACGCCTCCACCTTGGCCCGGATCGTGTTCATGGTGGTCATCGCGGCCGTCGCTTCCGCAACGGTTCCCGGACCGCCATTCTCAGTGAACTGCTTCTGGGCCTCCGTCTGCATCTGCTGGATCTCGATCACGCGAGGATCGGTCCAGAACGAGATCCATCCCATGAGCCAGGCGCCGATCGCGAGCGCGACGAGCAAGGCCAGACCGACACCGATCCACGTTCCCCACCTTGGTCCCTCCGAGTCTCGGACCGGGACCCGGCTGGACCGTGACGATCGCACTGCGGCGGTGCTCATGGGCGGAGACTCTACGGTGAGGGAGGAATCAGCAGGCGAGTTTAGAGGTTGTCCACGTGGCCATCAAAGTAGAGAAAGTTTCGTGAGCCCGGTGGCGGCTCCCAGTTCGGGTCGTCGAGCCGATTGGTGTCGATTTCATCGGCGGCAAACATGCCGGCGAAGCCCGTCATATGGAACGGGGCAAACTCGTAGAGCACCCAGAGCTTGGACGAGGCCGCCGTGCTGCCGCGGTAGGTGAGGGCCTCTTCGCGGGTCTTTCCCTGGCTCTGGTCCGAGTTCAGGAGGCGACGGATGGGGTATTCGTAACTCGTTCCCTCATACGGCACGTCCTTGTATTCCGCCGGACGTTGAGCAGCCGGGATCTGGGCGAGTTTCTGTTGGATGCTCTGGCCATACGCCGTGCCCAGATCACGAACGAAGTAGGCCGAGTCGGAAGGACAGCGAAACGCCTCCCGGCTGTTCTCCATATAGGGCCCGAGGGCGGCGGCGATGCTCGGCCGAATCGGCTCGCTCGGCCAGCGGTTGAGAATCTCGGAACTCGGCAGACCTGCCGCGACCGGAAACCTCCCCTTCGTCTTACGATCCATAAACATCTGCATCGCCAGCCCGACCTGCTTGAGGTTGCTCTTGCACTGGGTTCTTCGGGCGGCCTCGCGGACCGACTGCACGGCCGGCAGGAGCATGCCCAGCATCAGCCCGATGATCGAAATGACCACGAGCAGCTCGACGAGCGTGAAGGCGGCGCGGCGGCGGCTCGTTCCGGCATCCACACCGACACAATCGCCCGCTGGCACACACGACTCGGACGGTGAACTGAAAGGTGTCATGAATCCCTGAACCGTGATGGCTTACCGGACTGGCGCGACTGGAGCCCGCGACCCCGCTCACTTTCTTCACCCCGGTGGCGAAGTCTGCGGGCCACCCGCTGGCCGGTCTGCGGAATCTTGAACGGTCGAGGAACGAAATCGGAGCGGCAATTCGATTGTAGAGGCCATCGGAGCCCCGCGACGATACCCCCTTACGGGACGCAAGTCCCATTGGAACAGGCATTTGGGGGTTTCGGCCGGGAAAAGGCTTCCGGTCGCCCGAAGATTGACCGTTCGGTGGACCTTTCCGGTGGGGCGGCACACAGCCGGGTACGAGCGGATGACCGACATCGCAGTTGCATCCGAAGCCGGAGACCGCGGGGAGGCCGAGCCTTCCTGTCGCGGGCTCATCGTCGTCCGCCACGCTCCGGCACCGATTCCGTCACCACTCCCGGTCGCGGCGGCCCCGTCGCCGGACGACACCGACCGACTTCGCCGCGAACTCGACGCTGCCCGCAGCCGGCATGCCGCCGAACTTGCCGACCTCCGCAGCCAACTGCTCGACGTCCGAAAGCAGGCGAGTTTGGGCGAGTTGGTGGGCACCACCACCCACGAGTTCAATAACGCGCTGACCACGATCCTCAACTACGCCCGGATGGGCCTGCGGCACCGCGACCAGCCGACCCGCGACAAGGCTCTGGAGCGGATCCTGTCGGCCGGCACGCGGGCCGCGAAGATCACCGCCAGCGTGCTCTCGATGTCCCGCAACCGCACGACTCGATTCGAACCGGTCGATCTCGTGATGCTCACCGAGGACGTGCTCGTGCTCCTCGAGCGGGAGATGATGAAGTATCGCGTGCAGGTCGAGCGGGAGTTCGCGCCGGTGCCGCGGGTGTCGGCCAACCCGAGCCAGTTGCAGCAGGTGCTGCTGAATCTCCTCGTCAATGCCAGACAGGCGATGGCCAGCGGCGGCCGGCTGATCCTGCGGCTCTCGCACGACGAGGCCACCGGCTTCGTCGATCTGATGGTGCGAGACACCGGCTGTGGCATGACGCCCGACGTGATGCGGCGGATCTTCGAGCCGCACTTCACCACCAAGTCGGGGCCCGATGAGACCGGCAAGGGGGGCAGCGGCATGGGGCTCGCCTCGTGTCGCGAGATCGTGGAGGCTCATCGCGGACGGATTCGCGTGGAGAGCGCCCCGGGCCGGGGCACGGCGATCACGATCCGGATTCCCGTGCTCGATGCCTCCGCCGAGCGCCGCTCGGCCTGATCCGCCAAGCCCGCCCACTGCCCGCCCGCTGCGCGAGCCGCTATGCTCGCCGCGGAGGGCCCCATGGCACCAGCTGACGAAACGATCGCGGAATCCGGAGGCTCGTCGCCGCGAGCACGGTTTTTGTTTGGACGAACCGGGCCGTTGGTGCTCGCGGCCTGGTTCGCGACCACCGTTCCCTCCCTCCACCTCGCCCCGGCCGGGGCGGCATCGGCGGCCGATCCTGCGGCACCCGATCGGCCGGATGCAGGTGACAATTCAGCGCAAGATGGCGACCGCGTTGCGACGTCGCGGAGCCGCCTGCCGGCCCCAAACCTCCGCGCATCGCCCGATGAACTCCTTGCCTTCATCGACGCAATCGCCGATCCGGCAGCCGCGCCGACATCGCGGGGTCGTCAGCGATTTCATCGCCGCAAGGTCGCCGGATTCACGGTGTTGGCCGCCGAAGCGATTCTCACGAAGGTTCCGGCCGACGATCCGGCCCATGCCAGGGCCATCGCGCTCAAGCTCGATGCCCTCGAGACACTCAAAGAGCTCGGCGAGCCCCGCGTGGCGGAGGCACTGGCGGCGTTCGCGGAGACGCTCGTCGATCATCAGGATCCTGCGGTGGCCACTCGGGCTCGCCGACTGGCCCTCGATGCCGAAATCGACGGCGTTCTCGCCAGCAATGATCCGGCGGCTGCCGTCTCGATCGTCCGCCGCCTGGCCGCCCTCTTGAGAGAATCCCCCGACGACGCGTCGCTGCTGCAGACAGCCACCAGCCTGGCCAGACGACTTGAACGGATGCCGGGCGGCGATGCGCCGGCCCGGCTCGCCCTCGAGACATTCTTGCCCTTTCTCGAAAAGAGCACCGACCCTCGGCTCCAGGTGGCCGCGGTCGCGGCCGCCGGCACGCTCCGCCGGCTCTCGCTGCCAGGCCGTCCGATCGAGATCGAGGGCACGCTCCTCGACGGACGCCGCTTCGATCCGGCCTCGCTGGCAGGCAAGGTCGTGCTCGTCGACTTCTGGGCCACGTGGTGCGGCCCGTGCGTCGCCGAGATCCCTCACATGCTCGCGCTTCATGAGAAGTATCACGACCGCGGGTTCACGGTCGTCGGAGTCAGCCTCGACGAGGATCTCGACGCTCTCGAGGCCTTCGTGGCCGAACGGGAGCTCCCCTGGCCCATTCTCGTCGATGCCCAGCCCCCGAACGGTGGCACGTCGCTCCTTGCCACCCGCTACGGGATCAGCGGCATTCCGACGATGATCCTCGTCGGTCGTGACGGCAACGTGATCTCGATCGAGGCCCGAGGCCGACGCCTCGAGGCGCTCGTCGACGAGCTGTTCGCCGGGCGGTAGGCCGCGGTGATGTCAGGCGTGCCTGCGTCAGGCGCTTTTCGTGCGGGTCTCGCGGATCGGCACCACAGGCTCCGTGCCCTCGACGTTTCGCTCGTTGATCATGTAGGTGCTGCCCTGATGCTCGGGCAGGTCAAACATGATGTCGAGCATCACGTCTTCCATGATCGACCGCAGGCCGCGGGCGCCGGTCTCTTTCCGCATCGCCTTGCGGGCGATGGCGTTGAGCGCCTCGTCGGTGAACTCGAGGTTGCAGCTCTCGAGGCTGAACATCTTTTGATACTGCTTCACCAGCGCGTTCTTCGGATCCTTGAGCACCCTCACGAGCGACTGCTCGTCGAGCGGCTGCAGCGACGAGATCACGGGAAGCCGGCCCACGAGTTCGGGGATCAGGCCAAACTCGAGAATGTCGTCGGAATCGACCTGCGGAAGCAGTTCGGCGAGATCCGCGTCGCCCCGCTGGCCCGTCGGCTGGCCGAAGCCGATCGTCTTCTTGCCCAGCCGCTTGCCGATGATCTTGTCGATCCCGACGAACGTCCCGCCGCAGATGAAGAGGATGTTCGACGTGTCGATCTGGATGTATTGCTGCTCGGGATGCTTGCGGCCTCCCTGCGGCGGCACGTTGGCAACCGTGCCCTCGAGCATCTTGAGGAGCGCCTGCTGCACGCCCTCTCCCGAGACGTCGCGGGTGATCGAGACGTTCTGGCTCGTCTTGCCGATCTTGTCGATCTCGTCGATGTAGAGCACGCCCCGCTGGGCAGCCTCGATGTCGAAGTCGGCCGCGTTGAGGAGCTTGAGCAGGAGGTTCTCGACGTCCTCGCCCACGTAGCCGGCCTCGGTGAGCGTGGTCGCGTCGCCGATGGCGAAGGGCACATCGAGAATCTTGGCGAGCGTCCGCGCCAGGAGCGTCTTGCCGCAGCCGGTGGGGCCGAGCAGGAGAATGTTCGACTTGTCGACCTCGACGTCGCCCGCCTCACGGCCGAGGTTGAGCCGCTTGTAGTGGCTGTGCACCGCGACGGCGAGCACCCGCTTGGCGTGCTGCTGCCCGATCACGTACTGATCGAGATGGGAAACGATCTCGCGGGGCGAAGGAATCGCCGTGAAGAGCTGCTTGCTCGTGCCACGGCGCCGCTTCTCCTGGTCGAGAATCGACTGGCAGAGCTCGATGCACTCGCCGCAGATGTAGACGTCGCCCGGGCCTTCCACGAGCGGCCCGACGTCGCGGTAACTCTTGCGGCAGAACGAACAGAAGGCGTTCTTCTTGGTCGTTCCGCCGGCGCCCCGCCGACCCAGTCCGCCGACGTCTTTCCCGGATGGCATCAGTTCAGTCCCTCCCTTGATTCGGACCCGGCATCGACGGACGGCCGTTTCCGGCCGTCGAGCGGGGGCGCACCGATCCGCGTTCGCGGCTCGACGAGTGTTCTTATGTTTCGGTATTCCTCTTCGCTCAGCACACCCTGCTCGCGGAGATTTTTGTAGTCGGTAAGCGTTCTTTCCCAATTACCCTGATCGTCAGGCGTGGTGAGCCATCTCGCGCGGATCATGACGATCGCACCGATTCCGGCCGCCACGAGCAGGGCCAGCAGGATCGTACTGATCAGAAATGGAGGCACGAGACGCTGTCACTCCGCCTTCCGCCTGCGTGGCGTCCGGTGGACGAAACCAGGAGCGGGGCCGGCGCGTGCCGGCAAAACCCGTCCGTGGGCAGGCCATTTCGCGAGTATGGCAGGGGGGCGTTGGCCGGGTCCAGAGAAAATTGCCCCCTATTTCTGCAATCGTCACAGTCTGACACCGATCCCGCCACAGCCACCCTGGGGACGCCGCCCGGCAGCGGGGAACGGGGATGATTCTGCCGATTGTGACGAAAAACAGTGACTTTGCGGCCACCCTCTGGCCGATCAAAGCCGACATGGTGTTTTTGGCACTCTCGGGCTCGGCCCTCCCGACGCGGCACACGGCCTGGCGGCACTGGTTGGCCGCCGCGGTGCTGGTGTGCGCCGGTCCGCTGGCCGAGGCGCAGCCGCCGTCGCCGCCGGGCCTGCCCGAACTCGTGCGGACGAAGCACCGTACCTTCGCGATCCCGTTCCGCCTTCCGAAATCGGAGGATCCCGATGCCGATGCGGCGGCCCAGCGCGTGGTGCTCAACGTGTCGACGGATCTGGGCGTGAACTGGCAGGCGGCCGGCGAGGCCGCGCCGTCGGCCACGTCGTTCACCTTCCGAGCCGAGACTGACGGCGAGTATTGGTTTCGGCTGCGGGCCATCGACAAGAAGGGCCGGTCCCGGGGCGGCGAAGGGCCGGACATCCGCGTCCTCGTCGATGCCGCCGGCCCGCGGCTCGCCGGACGCGTCTGGAAGGGTGCCGATGGCGAGATCGTCTGTCGCTACGCTGCCGCCGACGACTCTCTTTCGCTCGAATCGCTCAAGGTCGAGTATCGCGGCCCGGGAGACACGGGCTGGAAGCCGGTCGCCGCCCAGGGCATCCTCGCCCGCGAATCCCCGGCGCATCTCGTGGGCGAGGAGATCTGGTGGGCGGGCGAAAAGGTCGAGGCGATGACGGTGCGGATCGCCGTCTCCGACTCCTCGGGCAATCAGACCGTCAAGAAACTCACGCTCGAGCCGGCCGATCCCCGCGTCGATCAGGCGGCGCTCGCCAAGGAAATCGGCGTGCCCGCGTTGCCGGAGCAGTCGTTCTCCGATGGCGGGGCAACCGATGTCGGCATGGTGGCGACGGCTCCATCTTCCAGCCGCGGCCCGTCCGCCACGGAGAGCGGCGGCTGGTCGGCCGAGCCCGCGGGCACGTGGTCGGACGGGCAGCCGAAGGCGGCCGGCGCTCCGCCGACCGAAGCCAACCGCAGCGTGCTGGTGCGACCGGCCAACACGTCGGCTGCGTCGCTGCTCCCTCAGGCGGAACCACGACCGCCCGCGGCACAGCCGATCGGCGATTCCGGCATCGCCCAATCGGTCACCGGCAACGCGCTCGAATATCGCGGCCGGCCGCTGCAGCTCACGAGATCGCGGCGGTTCGTCTGGGACTATGAGATCCCCAGCGGGCGAGCGGCGGCCGGGCCGCTGCGGGCGGAGCTCTGGACGACGCAGGACGGCGGCGTGACCTGGCAGCGAACGGCCGTCGACAACGACGGTCGCAGCCCGATCGACGTGGCCCTGCCTGCATCCGGCCTCTACGGCGTGCGGCTCGAACTCGTCGCCGATGCCGACGACGATTCGGGCGGGCCGCGATCGGGCGCCGCTCCCGACACCTGGGTCGGCGTCGATGAGGAGCCGCCGCAGGTGGAACTGGTCGCGATCGCCCGAGATGAATCGACGCCCTCCGGAGCGCTCGTGATCCGCTATGTCGTCCGCGACCCGCTGATCGCGCCGCGAGCGGTGCGGCTCATGTACTCGCCCAACGCCGACGGCCCGTGGGCGACGATTGCCAGCGGCATCGAGAACCAGGGCGAACACCGCTGGGCACCCGACCGCACGGTGCCGGCGAAGGTCTTCATCCGCGCCGAGGCAACCGACGTCGCCGGCAACGCGGGCGCGGCCACCTCGGCCGAACAGGTCTCGATCGCCGCCCCACGATTCGGCGGCAAGCTCGGCGGCCTGCGGCCGCTCGCCACCTCGCCAACTCCCTGAGCCGGCGAAACTCCTCTCTCCAATTGTTCCTGAAGCCACCCGCTACACTCGCGTGAACCCGCGGCAGCGCGGACCCCCACGTGAGGAGCCAGCCGTGGCCGGCGAAACGAACGCCCTCGACATTCTCGTCGCCCCCGACGACTGGGCGCTCGGTAATCCGTCGCTCCTCGTCCTGCACGGCGACGAGCCGTTTCTATCGCTCCATACTCTCGAACTGCTCCGTTCGAGGCTCTGCCCCGACGAGGCCGACCGGGCCTGGGCCTGGCGGGAGTTCACGGGCGACGAGGAGCTCGATCCGCGGGACGTGCTCGACGAGGCGGCCACGATCCCGATGTTTGCCACGGCCACCCGCGCGGCGGTGGTGCGGCAGGCCGACACCTTCGTGACCGCGGCCCGGGATCGGCTGGAGACGATCGCGGGGGCCGATCGCGGCCGTCGCGGCCTCGTGATCCTCGAGGTCAAGACGTTTCCATCCACCACGCGGCTGGCGAAGGCCGTGGCCGCCAAGGGGCTCGCGATCAGTACCTCGCTGCCGCAGCGCTACGATCTCGCCGGCTGGGTGCGGAAGTGGGCGACGCTGCGGTATGGCATCAAGCTCGCGGCCCCCACGACGCAGCGGCTGCTTGAACGGCTCGGGGGCAGCCTCGGCCAGGTCGATCAGGCGCTGGCGCGACTGGCCGCGGCAACCGATCCTGCCGCGAAGTCGGCCCCGATTCCGCCGGAGGCGATCGACGACTTCGCCGGCTCGCCCCAGGAGCGGACGGCCTGGGGCATGATCGATGCCGCTGCCGGTGGCGACACCCGGCGGGCGATTGCCGAGCTCGCCGACCTGATCGAGTCGGGTGAGAATCCGATCGGCATCGCAGCCCAGATCGGGTCGGTGCTGCGTCGGCTCTCGACCGCCGCGCGGCTCCTGGCATTGCCCGCCGGGGCGGGCAAGCCGGCCGGCGTGGAGCAGGCGCTGCGCGAGGCGGGCGTGGCCGCGTGGCCGAAGGCACTGGCGCAGGCCAAGGAATCTCTTGGGCAGCTCGGGCCGCGGCGGGCGCGGCGGCTGCCGGTGTGGCTGCTCGAACTCGATCACGCGCTCAAGGGGGAGGCTTCCCGGGGCCTGCGCGCGAGGCTGGCACTGGAGCGGCTGTTCTGCAAGATGACGCGTGGCGGCAACCCCGCCGGCCGCGGTCAGCCGCAGGCCTCCCGCCCGTCCGGAGTTCGTTCGTGAATACCGACCAGCGTACCGACCCTCGCGACCTCTGGGACAACCCGCTCGCCTCCCGGTATGCCTCGGCCCAGATGACCCGGCTCTGGAGCGACAACCATCGCTACAAGCTCTGGCGGCAGACCTGGCTGGCGCTGGCGGAGGCGGAGGCGGAGCTCGGCCTGCCAATCTCGCAGGGCCAGCTCGCCGAGATGCGGGCGCATCTCGAGCCGATCGACTTCGCCAAGGCGGCCGACTACGAGCGGCGGATGCGGCATGATGTCTTCGCCCATCTCCACACCTTCGCCGACGCCTGCCCGTCGGCGCGTCCGATCATTCACCTCGGCGCCACGAGCGCGTATGTCACCGACAACGTCGATCTGATCCTGATGCGGGAGTCGCTCGATCTCGTCGCCGCGCGGCTTGCCGCCGTGATCGAACGGCTCGCCGCCAAGGCCCTGGAGACGAAAGACATCGTCTGCCTCGGCCGCACCCACCTCCAGCCGGCACAGCCCACCACGATCGGCAAGCGGCTCTGCCTCTGGATCCACGACCTCGTTCTCGATCTCGAAGAGGTCACCCACCGCCGCAAGTTGCTGCGGGCTCGCGGCGTGAAGGGCACCACCGGCACACAGGCGAGCTTCCTCGAACTCTTCGGCGGCGACCATGCGAAAGTCCGCCGGCTCGACGAACTGGTGGCGGAGAAGCTTGGCTTCCATTCGTCCTACGAGGTGACGGGCCAGACCTACACGCGCAAGATCGATTCGCAGGTCTGCGCGGCGCTCGCGGGCGTGTCGGAATCGACGCACAAGGCCGGCAACGACCTGCGGCTCGCGGCTGCGTGGGGTGAGCTCGAGGAGCCGTTCGAGACCGAGCAGGTGGGCTCGTCGGCGATGCCCTACAAGCGCAACCCGATGCGTGCCGAGCGGATGTGCGGCCTGGCCCGCTTCGTGATGGGCCTCGCGGCGACCGCGGGCCAGACGGCGGCCGTGCAATGGATGGAACGAACCCTCGACGATTCGGCGCCGCGACGGCTGGTGCTTCCGCAGGCGTTCCTCGCCACCGACGCCCAACTCGTGATCTATGCCAACGTGGCCGGCGGCCTCGTCGTGCTACCGGGAGGCATCCGCCGCAATCTCGAGACGCACCTCCCCTTCCTGGCCAGCGAGAAGATTCTGATGGCGGCGACCACGGCTGGCGGCGACCGGCAGACGCTCCACGAGGCGCTCCGCACCCACAGCCACGCGGCGACGGCACGGATCCGCGAGGGGCATGCCAATGATCTGCCGGAGCGGCTCGCCGCCGATCCGCTCTTCCACGGCATCGACATCCAAGCGGCGATGAATCCCGACGACCTCGCCGGCCGTGCCTCGCAGCAGGTTGACGACTTCGTCGGCGAAGCCGTGCAGGTCGCGCTGGCCACCTGCACCGCCCGCGCCCAGGAATCCGCGCTGCGGGTGTGACGGCATTTTCGATCCGAGAGCCAGGCCCTCCACCGCCACCGTCGTGACGACTTCAGGTTCCGACCACGATCGCGAGCAGCCCGCTGAGCGCGGCACCGAGTGCGCACTGACCGGCCAGGCGTCGAGCTTCGGCCTCCGGCGGACCGACGACGAGCCGCCGGTGACGCCTCTCCCCCTGCCGCCGGGCAGCCTGGTGGGCGATTGCCGGATCGAGCGGCTCATCGGCCGCGGTGGGATGGGGTTGGTCTACGAGGCGCGTCAGGAAAAGCCGCGGCGACTCGTCGCCCTCAAGATGCTCCGTGCCCCGGGCGTGATGCCCGCAGCCGTGCGGCAGTTCGAGCATGAGACCGCCGTCCTCGCGCGGCTGCGACATCCGGGCATCGCGCATGTCTACACCGCAGGCGTGGCGGATGGGCAGCCCTACCTGGTGATGGAGCTGATTCCCGACGCCCGCTCGCTCACGGCCCATGCCGACGCTGAAAGCCTGCCCACGCGGCAGCGGGTCGAACTCTTCGTGGGCGTCTGCGAGGCGGCTGCGCACGCGCATCATCAAGGGCTGGTGCATCGCGACATCAAGCCGGGCAACATCGTCGTCGAGCCGGGCGGGGCGGTGAAGCTGATCGACTTCGGCATCGCGCTCACGGCACGGCCGGACGACGATCTGGAGGCCACGGCCGACGAAGCCCGCATCCACCGCTATGCCGGCACGCCGGACTACATGAGCCCCGAGCAGTTTCATGCGTCGCGGGCCGAGCTCGACCCGCGATCCGACGTCTATTCGCTGGGACTCGTGCTCACTGAACTCGTGGCCGGCGGCAAGCCCTCTGCGGTGGCGAGCAGCCGGATCAGCGACGCGGCCTGCGGGGTCGCTGAAGCCTCGCTCCGCCCGCTGCCCCCGGGCATCGACCGCCCGCTCGCGCGGGTGATTACCAAGTGCCTGGAGCAGCAGCCGCAGCTTCGCTATGCCGATGCGGCCGCCCTTGCCGCCGACCTGCGGCGGTATCTCAACGGCGACGAGGTGCTGGCGGGGGTCGAGCCTGTCTGGGAAGCGGTGGTGCGGATCGGCCGTCGTCATCGGGCCGCCACGACGGCGGCGGTCGTGGCCCTGATCTCCCTGGCAACTGCGGCAGCGGGCATTTCGGTCTTCGCGATGCGGGCACGGCGGGCCGAGGAGGTCGCCCGGAGCGAGGCCGTGCGGGCTCGCGAGCAGACCCGCGAGACGCAACAGCTGGCAGACTTCCACGAGTCGCAGTTCGAACTGGAAAAAGGCCGGACGCGGGCGGCCTTCGCGCTCGCCAGCCGGGCCTATGGGAGCAAGCCGACGTGGGAGAATGGCCGCCAGATCGGCGCCGTCGTCGACTCGTCCCGCGGATCGTGGCATCTTGTGGACCGAATCCACGTCGCCTCGCCGCCCGCTTGGATCGCCTTTCCACGCGGTCATCGGGAGCATGTCGTGCTCGGCTTCACCGATCGCGTCGAGCTCCATCAGCCCGGTGGCGCCGGGCCGATCGCGACGACCGACATCGGCAGCACCGCGATGCCCTGCCCCGTTGATGCCACCAGCCTGGCCGTGGTGGTTCCGGGGGCGGGCATCCGGATCCTCTCGCTGCCAGACCTCACGGTCACCGCCTCCTGCGCGATGCCTGGAGACGTGACGTCGCTGCGATCGAGCCGTGACGGCTCCCGTCTGGCGGCGGTGAATCGCGCCGGCCTCGTGGTGGTGTTCGATGGCGACGGTCGGCACGTGGCCAGTCGGACGTTTCACCGGTCGGGCCGTGCCGGCCAGCCGGGGCTGGCGATTTCGCCGCGAGGTGAGCGACTGGTCTGGCATTCGGGGATCTGGAGCGAACCGAAGCTGCGGTGGAATCTGGATGCCGACGAGCCGGAGCCCTTCACGCTTCCGGCCCACGACCTGGCCTTTGAATCGGAGACCTCCGTCGTTGGTGTCTGGTCGCCGTCGTCCCTGAGCGACCGGATCCGCCTGCTCCGCTACGACTTCGAGCTCGACCGAGAGCCGGAGGGCAATGCGCTGGGGGCGATCGGGGTGCGCTATCGCCAGGGCACGTCGATCGAATGCGTCGCCGATGCGGCCTCGGGCGAAACCGCCGTGACGCTGGTCGCCCCTGATGCGGTGAGTTGCGTTTGGATCCCGCTGATCGACCGCGTGACCGCACCGCGTCCCTTGATCCTGATGCCGCTGCCCGAGGACGGTTACGGCTTCTCCCGGGTGCGGTCGGTGCTCGCCGAAGCGTTGTGGCCCCACGTGCCCACCGCCGCCTCCATTTGCGGCTACGACGCGGATTCGGAATCGCTGGCACTGACGGTCGGGGGCTCCGTCCTCGTGTTCGCCGCCAAGCCCTCAAGGCTCGAGGGTGCGAACGTGCCACCGGCATCGTCCCTCACCAGCAAGGCATGCGGCACCGATTACTGGAGCTTCCACGCCAGCGACCATGAAGCGTTTGCCTGCCTGGGAACCGACCTGCAGATCGTCTCCCTCGCGACAGGCCGGCGGCAGACGGTGGCCGTATCGCCCCCCACGCCGGCAGCAGGCACCGAGGTCGTGGCCTGGGGGGTGACGGCCACGCCGGATGGCCAGACCGTCGCCGTGCTCTGGCAGGAGACCACCGGTGGCGGCCAGGTCGGCAGCCGCTTCCATCGCAAGATCGCCGTAGTCTATCGGCTCGATCCTGACCGCCGCGCGGCGACCCCGCAGGCAAGCTTCGCGCTTGATGGCTTCGATGGCGTCAACGGGCGGCTCAATCGGGAGTTCGTGATCACGCCCGATGGCAACACGATCGCCTTCACGGCGGCCGATGGTGGCGTCGTCGGCTACCGCATCAGCGACGGTGCACGCCGTTACACCTTCGACGCGGGCGATACCTTCGCGACGCACTCGCCGACGGGATTGTTCGCTGGCGGCCGCACCGACCGGGAGGACGACTTCCGCATCCACGACCTGCGGGACGGCAGGCTGGTCAACGGCTGGAAGCTCGACGCGGCCGTGACCAAGTCTGTGTTCGCTCCCGACGGTACAGCGATCTTCATCGGGCTGTCGTCGGGCACCCTCCGGCAGTATCGCGTGGCTGACGGCCGGCTCATCTCGGAACTGGCGACCCCGCTTGCGCCCTTCGCCATCTCCCATCGGGGCGATCGGTTCGTGGGCCGGTCGGAAGACAACGCCTCACCGGCGGCCGCCGGAACCGCCGCCTGGGCTCCGGGCAGCCTCGTGGTGGCCGATCTGACTACCGGCCGCTCCGTTGCCACGCTCGCCCCGACGGCCCACATCCTCAACCGCGCCGCCTTCGGCCCCGACGACACATGGATCGCTTCCGTGACGGAGCGAACCGTGGTCCGATTCACCGCGGCCATCGATCCGCAGCGGGCGGCGGAACTGCTCGAAGCGATCGAGCCGCGTGAGCCGAAGGCCTCGGGCAGCCCCGCGCCGTGAGGCGTGGGGTGAACACGAGGATGGCCGCGGGATCCAACGTGTCTCCACCCGCGGCCTTACGGCCGGTCGGCTGGCACGGGCTGCCTCTCAGACCCGGTCCTGATGGCGGGAACGGCTCTTGCTGGATCGGCAGGCTGCGCAGAGGCCGCTCACGATCAGTCGATGCGACTGCGCTCTGAACTGGTGCTGGCCGGCCACCGCGTCGCAGATCCTGGCGACCTCGTCGCTCGAAAACTCGATCAACTTTCGGCAGCCCGTGCAGTAAAGATGGTCGTGCTGCGGGTAGCCATAATCGTGCTCGTAGACGGCCCGGCCGTCGAGCACCATCTTCTTAAGCAGGCCGGCGTCGACCATTTCGGCGAGGGTGCGATAGACGGTTGGCCGACTGGCCCGGGCCCCCTCCCGCGTCTGCCGGAGGTCGCCAAGCAGCTGGTCGGCGTCGAAGTGTTCGTGACGGCTCGCGACGTGGTCGACGATCACCCGCCGCTGTCGCGTGATCCGCTTGCCGCGGGTCTGCAGAAACTCGGAGAACCGCTCCGCGGGCGTGAGCGCCACGTCCACGCTGCCGAGCGAATAGTTGGGATCGACCGCCATCGGGAACTCCTTCCCGAGTAGTGTAGTCAAGCGGCCATTGCCGAGCATGCCGGAAACGCCTGCGGCCGGACCGTTGCCGGTCCGGCCGCTCATTGTGCGGTCACGTCAGGAGTGTCACCCTGCCGAAACCCGACCCGCTCTGCCGACTCGCTTAAGCGAGACGGTCGAGGAGGCGGTCGAGGGCGATGTCGAGCTTGTCCGGCGTCTCGTAGGAGCCGTCGGCAATCGCGGCACGGATCGCGTTGACGCGGTCGAAGCGGATGTCGGCGGTGCCGCCGGCGGCCTTCACGCCGTCAACCGACAGCGTGACCGCATCGTGCACCTCGCCCACGCCCTGCTGCGGAGCGGCGGCCTTGGCAGCCTGCGCCGCCTCGACGCCCTTCACACCGGCCAGACCCTGCGAACCCTGTGTCGAAAACACGCCAAAGATGTTCATGATTGCTCTCCTTGCAAGCCGTTGTTCCGAATCCCTTCGCCCCTCGCACGGCCGCTTCTACGCGGCACACCGGCGGAGGGTTCATCGAAGTGTTCGCGAGGCCGGTCCTGCTTCCTTATCCACCATTGTTGCCGCGCTTCCGCGTTCCGGCGACTCCAGTCGTCGGACAGCGGCCGGTCGTGTGAGCGACCCGGTCGCCGCGACCAACTTTTCTTCATCGACAAACCACACTCGAAACTTCACCGATTTTTTTTCCTGCGAGTTTTTCCCGTCAGGCAGACTCGGATCGGCCAGTTCAGCCTCACCACCCCGGGCGGAGCAGCCGCAACGCAGGCTACCCAGCCCTCCCAGACTGGACTCCGCTCGTCACATCGCAAACTCGGGCTTCCGCCGGCCCAGCTGGCCCTGGAGCCGCTCGACGATCGCGCTGTGCATCTGGCTGACACGGCTCTCGGAGAGATCGAGCGTGGCCCCGATCTCCTTCATCGTCAGTTCCTCGTAGTAGTAGAGGATGATGATCAGCCGCTCGTTGCGATTGAGCCCCTTGGTCACGAGCCGCATCAGGTCGGCCTTCTGGATCCGCCGCGTGGGGTCTTCCCCCTTCTTGTCCTCGAGAATGTCGATCTCGTGGACTTCCTTGGAGCTGTCGGTCTCGCACCACTTCTTGTTGAGGCTCACGAGACTCACCGCATTGGCCTCGATCAGCAGCTTCTCGAAGTCCTCGCGGGAGAGGCCCATGTGCTCGGCCACCTCGGCGTCGGCCGGGGCACGGCCGAACTTGGCCTCGAGCTGCTTGAGCGCCTCGTTGAGCTTGCTAGCCTTGCTGCGAACGAGCCGCGGCACCCAGTCCATCGTGCGGAGTTCGTCGAGCATGGCACCGCGGATTCGCGGCACACAGTAGGTTTCGAACTTCACGACCCGGGCCATGTCGAACGCATCGATGGCGTCCATCAGGCCGAAGGTGCCCGCCGAGACCAGGTCGTCGAGTTCCACGCCGTCGGGGAGCCGCGACCAGATCCGCTCGCCGTTGTACTTCACGAGCGGCAGGTAGAGTTCGATCAGGCGGTTGCGAAGGTCCTCGTCGGACTGGTCGCTCTTGAACCGCTTCCAGAGATCCTGGACTTCTTCGGCCGACAACTGCGTCGCGTGATGTGCCACATCATCCTCCTTGACAGGTCCTTGATCGCACCTGCGGAGGTGTGGCGGCGTTGCCGAACACCTCCGCATTTTTGGCCCACATCCTCTTGATGCGGGCCCTCTCTCACCGCCGCGCCTGCCGCCCCGACCAAATCACCATCATCGGCAGACGCCTGGCGGTCTGTTGACTCATTTTCCGGGTGACCATTCACCCTTCGCCGTTTCTCCAGAGTGTCGTTGCGTGGTGTATGGTCAGTCCGCGGCCGGCCGGGGGCCCCGACTCAGGCCGCCCGAATCCCCTCCGGGCCGCCGACCGTCGCAAACACCTCGAGCTTGTCTTCGTCGAGCGCCTCGTCGTCGGCCAGCACGATCAGGTCGGGGAGCGGTTTGGCGAGGGCCTCGCGAACCAGCCGGCGGGCCGCCGCGGGCACCATCAGCACGGGCTGGCCACCGCGCTCGACCGCGGTGCGGGCCGCCCGGCGCACGTCTGCCACGAGCTTCGCCGGCACCCGTGGGGAGGCGCCGCGGGATGGCCGCACCAGCGCGTCGATCATTCCGCCGGCGAGCCGCACCGCGGTGAGCCTGCCCTGTGGATCGCGTGCCCGGCGGCAGATCGTGCCTGCCAGCCGGCGACGCACGATCTCGGCGAGCTGCCACGGTTCGGCTGCTTCGGCGGCGTGGTCGGACATGAGTTCGAGCAGTTCGGCGAGCGGCCGGATCGGCACCCCTTCGCGGAGCAGGCATTGAAGCGTGCGCTGGATGCGGGCCACCGTGAGCACGCCGGGCACGATCTGCTCCACGACAGCCGGCTGCGTGGCCCGCAGCGATTCGACGAGCCGGTTGGCGGCGTCGCGGGTGAGCAATCGATCGGCGCGACGGCGGAGGGCGGCCTCGAGGGTGCGGGCCACGCAGCCGGCCTGATCGAGCACGGTGCCGCCGCGGCGGCGGCAGGTTTCCGCCTGGGCATGGCCCACCCAGGTGCCGGATCGGCCGGTGAGCGGATCGGTGGCGATCGGCCCTTCGACG
>JAUMAF010000085.1:0-6605 GCA_032117045.1 Pirellulales bacterium
CGTCATCGGGCTCGTCGGCAGGATCGGCGCGGGCAAATCGACGGTGGCGGGAATGTTCGCCGACCGCGGGGCGGTCGTGGTCGATGCCGATGCGGTCGCGCACGAGGTGCTCGTCGAGCCTGAGGTCGTGCGGGAGATCGCCGCCCGCTTCGGTGCGGAGCTGATCGACGCCGCCGGCCGTGTCGAGCGGAGGATGCTGGCCGGGCTCGTTTTTGGCGAAAGCCCTTCGCATGAGGAGAATCTACGCGATCTGGAGGCCATCGTGCATCCGCGGGTTCGCTCACGCGTGGTGGCTGCCATTGCCGCGTGCCGCGGCCGCCGTCCGGTCGACGGGGTGGAGCCGATCGTTGTCCTCGATGTGCCGCTCCTGATGCAGGCCGGGTGGGACGAACTCTGCGATCGAATCGTGGTCGTCGACTGTGAGGAGGCCGTGAGGAAGTCGCGGCTGGCCGGTCGAGGCTGGTCGGGCCCGCAACTCGCCGCCCGCGACCGTGCGTGGGAACGGGGATTCGTGGCTCCCGCAGCCGGGTCGAAAACATGGCACGTGGATGCGTCGGCCGATCCTGCCTATACTCGAAGCCAGATCGATCGGATTTGGAACGATTGTTGCGGCCTGTGAAGCCGCCGCCATCGCCGGAACGATCGATTCCCGCCGGGGCCCACTCATCTTTGCTCGTTTCGCACGTGTCGGCGTGATTCACGCGGGCATGGCAGACGCTTGCCTGTCCAACGACGATCGGTTCCTCCTTTCACTCCGACCGACCATCCCACCCACGTCCATCGCGTGGCGTGGCCTCCCGGTGCACCATGACGAACGCCTCGCCTGAATCGCCGCTCGACGACGTCGAGCGGGAACCCCTCTCGATCGCCGAAGAGATTGCCGCCGAGGTCAAGGAAGGCCTCGACGTGACCGGCCATTACGAGTCGCTCAAGAAGGGCGACACGTACATCTCCAGTCTTCAGAACCTGTCGATGCAGGAACTGGTCGACCTCGCCCGGCAGGAAAACCTGGGCGATGTGACCGGCGCCAAGAAGCAGGATCTGGTGTTCCGCATCCTCAAGGAGCGGATCAAGCTCAACGGCCTGATGTTCGGCGAGGGCACCCTCGAGATCCTGCCCGATGGCTTTGGCTTCCTCCGCAGCCCCGATGCCCACTACCTGTCGTGCCCCGACGACATCTACGTGTCGCCGAGCCAGATCCGCCGGTTCGGCCTTCGCAATGGCATGAGCGTGGCCGGGCAGATCCGTCCGCCCAAGGAGAGCGAGCGGTATTTCGCGCTGCTCCGCGTCGAGGCGATCAACGGCGAGGATCCGGCCAAACTGACCACGCGGGTGTTCTTCGACGAACTCACACCTCTGCATCCGGACGAGCGGATCGTGCTGGAGACCACGGCAGACGAGCTCTCGACCCGCATCGTCGATCTGGTCGTGCCGATCGGCTTCGGGCAACGTGGCCTGATCGTGAGCCCGCCCCGCGCCGGCAAGACGATCCTGCTGCAGAAGATGGCCAAGGCCGTGCTCGCAAACTATCCCGAGGCCTACGTCTTCATGCTGCTCATCGACGAGCGGCCCGAGGAAGTGACCGACATGGAGCGACAGGTAAAGGGGCCGTCGTGCGAGGTGATCAGTTCCACCTTCGACGAGAACTCCAGTCGACACATTCAGGTCGCCGACATGGTGATCGAGAAGGCGAAGCGGCTCGTGGAATACGGCCGTGACGTGGTGATCTTCCTCGATTCCATCACGCGGCTGGCCCGGGCCTGGAACTCCGAGGTGCCCAACTCCGGCAAAATCCTCTCGGGAGGCGTCGATTCCGGGGCGCTCCAGCGGCCCAAGCGATTCTTCGGCAGCGCCCGCAAGGTGGAGCAGGGGGGCTCGCTCACGATCATCGCCACGGCCCTCGTCGACACGGGCAGCCGAATGGACGACGTGATCTTCGAGGAGTTCAAGGGCACGGGCAATCTCGAGATCGTGCTCGACCGCCGCCTCGTCGACAAGCGGATCTATCCGGCCATCGACATCAACCGCTCCGGCACCCGCCGCGAGGAGATGCTGATGGAGCCCGACGAATATCGCCGCGTCTGCGTGCTCAGGCGTGTGCTCGGCGAGATGAACCCGGCCGATGCCATGGAATTGCTCGTCAACCGGCTGTCGAAGACGAAGTCGAACGCCGATTTCCTGATGGCCCTCAAGTCGTAGTGGGTGGGTTTCTGTCGCCATGAGTGCCATGCCGTTGACGCGAACGTTTCAGAGGGCCACGACCGACCTGCCTGCGGGCATCCGGGTCGCCATCGTGGTGGCCAGATGGAACGAGTCGATCACGCGGCGGCTGCTCGAGGGGGCGGTGCATGCCTTCATCGCCTCGGGCCTCGCGGCCGATGCCATCGACGTCGCCTGGGTGCCCGGCTCGTTCGAGTTGTCGCTCGCGGCTGATCGGCTTGCGGCGACCGGCCGATATGCCGCCGTGCTCTGCCTGGGCGCCATCATCAAGGGGGAGACCTCGCACGATCATCACATCGCGACCGCCGCTGCCGCGGGTATCGAGGCCACGGGCCGGAGCCGCGGCCTGCCCGTGATCTTCGGCGTGCTCACCTGCGACACGCTCGCGCAGGCCATGGTGCGTGCCGGAGGCGATGCCGCGGACGGCTACGTCGGCAACAAGGGGGCCGAGTGTGCGGCCGCCGCCATGGAGATGGTGTCGCTGCTCTCATCGATCACGTCGCAGGCCATCCACCCATGAGTCGCCGCAGCCGTGCCCGTGAAGTCGCGCTCCAGTCGCTCTACCAGGCGGAGGTCAATGCCGCCGTTGATCCCCGGGATCGCGAGCGATTCCACCAGGGACGGCTGCGGTCGGCCCCGCTCGTCGCCTTCGCCGACACGATCGTCGAGGGCGTGCGCGGGCAGCAGGCCGAGATTGACGCGTTGATCGACGCTCGCTCGGAGAACTGGCGGCTGTCACGAATGGCGGCCACGGATCGTGCCGTGCTCCGCATCGCCGCCTTCGAACTCCTGCATACGGATACGCCCGGCCCGGTCGTCGTGGACGAGGCGATCGAGCTGGCGCGGCGGTACGGCAGCGAGGCCTCGCCGGCGTTCGTCGCGGGCATCCTCGGCAACCTGCTCGCGGATCGAGACGGCCGGCCCCGGCCGGCCGCGGGCTGAACGCCGCACGTTCGGAGAACGGATCCCCCATGGCACTGTTTCGTTTCGGACGCAAGGAAGAGCCCCGCCCCGAGAGCATCGCGCCTGAGGAGAAGCCCGCCCCTGTCGCGGCCGAGGTGCCGGCCGCTCTTCCCGAGGCCCCGGCACCGCGGGGCTTTCTCGAACGGCTGCGGGCCGGCCTGGCGAAGACCGCGCAGGTGCTCAACACCGACGTTCGCGACCTTCTCAAGCGCGAGGGCCGCCTCGTCGACGAAGAGTTCCTGGAGGAGCTTCGTGCCGCGCTCGTGAAGACCGACATGGGGCCGGCGGCGGCGGAGGCAATCGTCGTCGATGTCCGCGAGCGGCTTCGCGCCCGGGTCGTGGATCCCGCCGTGGTTCTCGATTCGATCCGCACGCAACTGCTCGCGCGGCTCAAGCCTGCCGAGGCCGCGATCGCGACCGCCGTGGCCGGCCCGACCGTGATCCTGGTGACCGGCGTCAACGGCTCGGGCAAGACGACGTCGATCGCGAAGCTCGCCCGACTGTTCACCCGCGACGGCAAGCGGGTTGTGCTCGGGGCGGGCGACACGTTTCGTGCCGCGGCCGTCGAGCAACTGGCGATGTGGGCCGATCGGCTCGGTGTGGAGTTGGTCAGGGGCGATGCCGGCTGTGATCCCGCGAGCGTCGCCCACCGTGCCGTGGCCATGGCCGTCGAGGGTGGCTTTGACGTCTGCATCGTCGACACCGCCGGCCGGCTGCAGACCCAGGCCAACTTGATGCAGGAGCTGGGCAAGATCCGGCGGGTGATCAGCAAGCAGATTCCGGACGCTCCCCACGAGACGCTCCTCGTGATCGACGCCACCGCCGGGCAGAATGCCCTCTCGCAGGCGAAGGGCTTCAAGGAGGCGGCTGGCTGCACCGGGATCGTCCTGTCGAAGCTCGACGGCTCGGCCCGCGGCGGCGTGATCGTGCCGGTGGCCGAGCAGTTTGGCCTGCCAGTGAAGTTCGTGGGCGTGGGCGAATCGGCGGACGATCTCGAGCCGTTCGCGCCCGAGGCGTTTCTGGCGGCGCTCCTCGAGGGCGCCTTCGCGCCAGCCTGATCGGCGGCAGGTCTGCCCAGCCGGCACAGGTTCCGGCGAGTGGCTGACGATCGTGGAAGCTTTGCCGCCGGGCAGAAAAAGCGGCCGGCCCGATCGCCGAGTCGGCCGATCTCCTCACGGGATGGGGGTTTTTGGCAGCCTGGTTGGCGGATCGCGTTGCCGTGCCCGTTTTTCGTTGGAACGCCATCCGGGCCACAACGGATGTGGCCCGGGAATCACACCAAGGATTGGGAGCTTCGACACCATGCGATTCGCCAAGTTCACGCTGCCCCTGTGGGTGGCGGGCGGCCTGTTGGCCGTCTCCACTGCCTCCGCCGAAGAGGCGTCGTTGCCGTCGCGCATCGACCCGAACCTTTACAATCAGCTCGCCCAGGCCGAAACGCCCGCCGTGCGGGATCCGGTCATGGCCAACGTGCCCGAAGAGGATGCCTACCAGCTTCGCGGCCTGCCTCCGCAGGAAGCCGCCCAGGAGGCGTCTGCCGAGGAGGGGCCGACTCGCTATCTGGAACTCGAGGCATTGAAGAGCCGTGGGATCAATACCTATGGCTGGTTTGACGTGGGCATCGGTGCCAACAACTGGGGCAGCCCGTTCAACGGCCCGATCACGTTCAATGATCGTGCCTGGCAGGGGCAGATGAACCAGTTGTACCTCGTGAACGAGAAGCTGCTCGACACCGAGGATGGGCCCGACTGGGGCGGACGCGTCGACCTGCTCTACGGTACGGACTACATCTACACCACGGCCCGCGGCCTCGACGGCAACCTCTTCGGCCAGCCGAATGTGGCTGGGGCGGGCGGTGCGCCGTCGTGGGCGTCGAGCAAGGATTATGGGTTGGCGATGCCGCAGCTCTACGGGGAGCTCGGTGCCGCGAATCATGCGGTGAAGTTCGGCCACTTCTACACGATCATCGGGTATGAAGTGGTGCCCGCCATCGGCAACTTCTTCTACACGCACGCCTACACGATGCAGTATGGCGAGCCGTTCACTCACACGGGCATCCTTGACACGTGGACGCCCAACGACCAGTTGACGGTGTATGGCGGCATCACCAACGGCTGGGACAACTTCAGCGACCCGATCAACTACTTCGGGATCAACAACCCGTCGTATCCGGGGGCCAACAGCAACGCCGCCTTCCTCGGCGGTGTGACCTTCAAGAACTCGGATGCGAGTCAGGCGTTGACCACGACGGTGTCGAGCGGCAACGAGATCGGGTCGTTCGCTCCGGTCACCGGGCTGGGCAACATCGGCAATCGGTCGATCATCAGCACCGTGTATGTGAACGAGCTGTCCGACAAGCTCACCTACGTGTTCCAGAATGACAATGGCTGGCAGTTCAATGCCAACCCATCGTCGCAGAACATCGGCCAGGCGGACGGGCTCGCCCAGTGGTACGGCATCAACCAGTACATGTTTTACAACATCAGCGACACGCTGGTGGGTGGCATGCGGCTGGAATGGTTTCGCGACAACAACGGCACCCGTGTGATCAATCCGATCCGCAACGCGATCTTCGGGGGACCGTACGGCACCGGCTATGCGGGCAACTTCTGGCAGGCCACGTGGGGTCTCAACTGGAAGCCCAACAACAACTGGATCATTCGTCCCGAACTGCGGTACGACTGGTACTCGCCTGACGATCCCAACGGCAACCTGCCCTTCGGCAAGATTGCCAATGGAACGGGCGACCAGTACGGCCAGTTCTACGGTGGCTGCGACGCGATCTGGCAGTTTTAAGGTCGCGCCGGCGGGCCATCCATGGCCCCGACGGCCGGCAGGCCTCCGGTTCGGAGGTCAAACGAATCCTCCAGCGAGGCCCACCGGCAACGGTGGGCCTCGCCCAATTGCCGGGTGGGCTGTTTCACGCCTGCAACGCCATCGTGGCCGTTACAGGCGTGTGGCGAAGCTCCTCCGGATGCTGAACGCTCTCGACGCTGAGGAGCCGGTCGGGGGGCACGCACAGACGTCCGGGGAGTGTTTGCGCCTCACGGGCGATTCCCAGTCGGCCAGCCACGCGTCCCGTAGCAAAACCCCCCGGCGTCGAGCATGCCCACCGCCGGCGAACCAATGTGGCAACGCGTCAACCGCGGCAGGTTCGGCACGCATCCCGCCGGACGGACTCGGGGGAGGCCCTCGAGCCGCATACGAGTCCGGCCCGCGGCCTCACGGGCGGTCGGCGGTCACGACTCGGCAGGCAGTCCCACGGCCTCGGACGGACGCCTCGCACATTTTTTGCAGTTCTCGGCCAGGCCGAGGCGCGACGTAAGTCGAGCATTGGTCGCCCGCGCAGAGAAGAGAGGCAAGGTGCGTAATCTGCACAAGGCTCAGAGTTTTACAGGTTTGGCCTCCACCGCTAGCCTTTT
>JAUMAF010000086.1:0-19042 GCA_032117045.1 Pirellulales bacterium
AGCCACATCACAGAGGAACAAGCGACGGCGTTACCTTGGAGGAGTCTTTTGCACGCAAAATCTGCTCCCTGAAAGTTTTCACCTGCAAAAGAATGGTCGGCAGCTGCTCCAGAGAAAACACAAAAACTGTTTCTAAAATAATTACACCTACTACAAAAAAAGGGGGCACTTCATCACCACCTCCTCCTTCGAAGAGAGCCCGTGTGGTCCTTCCCGGGCAACATGATGCCTGCTGTCCTTCTCGACACCAAGAATCGTCGCTCCGATCCCACCCGAGCCTCCGGGAGCGACTTTCGGCCGTGTCCGGCGCCCTCCGCGTGCGGCGCCCCGGCTCGGGGACGTGACACCAGCCCTCGTGGACTGGGAGGGCAACAGCCAGCTTGGACCTGATCGACTCGCGTGACGGCAGTTCGCTGCCGATAGTGAGTCGTACGATGCCAGGCCACATGTATCTCCCCGGGACGGCCCCCAACACCGTTCGGACCCCCGCGGGCCAGACGCTCGAGGTACCCCCGGGCTGGATCCTGTTGCTGCCCGGTGACGCCGCGAGGTCCGCCGATCGCTCGCGCAGCGATCCAAGGAGCTGCTTGCAGGCTACAGGCGCGGCGAGCCCGTGGGAGAAGCCTGCCCGCTCGCCCTCGCCTTGTCGCCTGGGTGGCCGGCATCCCGCTGAGCCACGCGCTCACCGTTTCGGCCAGTTCAGGTGTTTGTGCAGGAACTCGTACGTCTGCACCCCGTTGATCGTATGGGGGCCGTTGAAGAACTCGATCTCGGTCTTGTCGGCCAGTCCCAAGGCAGCGTAGTGCCGGCGGACCTTGGCGTATTCCCAGGCCACCCACTCGTCAGGTGCCACACCGTCGCCATGCCCGCGCTCGACCATGAACGGCCGTGGCGCCATCAGGTTCGACAACTCGGCGTAGTTCGCGGTGTGCCCCATGTTCCACTCGAAGATCTCGTACTCGCCGGTGAAGACGTAGCTGTAGCCGTCATACACCGTGGTGTTTTTCACCACCCACTCGTTGAAGTCGGCCGAGCAGATGGACAGGCAGTAGTCCTTCACGAGCGGCGGCACCCGTACCGCGGTCTTGCCTCCGTACGAGAGCCCGTAGAAGGCGATCCGCTCCGGATCGACTGCCGGGAGCCCCTTCAGGAATTCCAGCGTCCGCTCGTGCTGAGGAATGATGTAGCTGAAGAGGCTGCGCTTCAGCGGGTTGCTTTTGCGCTGCAGCGTTCGGAAGCGATCCTGACCACGGTAGGGGTTCTGCGGCGCGTAGGTGATGAAGCCGCGATTCGCCAGTTCGTGCGCGAAGGCCGCGTAATATCCGAATCCCTTCCCCGCCCGCGCGAGGGTGTCCATCGGCACACCCTCGAGGCCGTGCTGACAGACGACCACCGGCCGCTTCTCGCCCGGCCGCACATCCTTGGGGAGCAGCAGGATTCCGCCCGCGATCACGTCGGGATAGACATCGAGGAGGACTTCGTAGGCCTTGTACCCCGGTTCGTCGAGCACCTCGCGGGTCCGCGGGTTGAGTGGCATCGTGGGCGGAGGCAGCCGGCCGATCAGTTCGTCGTAGACCATCTGCCGGTATGGCTCGGCCGTTCTCTCCCAGTCGTCCAGGGATGCGCGGCTCGCCTTGCTCCACAGTTCGTCCCGCACACGCGCGCTTCGTCGCAGGAGTCGCTGGGTAAAGTCCACCAGTTCCCGCATCTGCCGCTCGAGCCTGATGTCGGGGTCGAAACCCTGGAGCGCCGCCTGCGGGGGTGCAGGAGCGATCGCACCTCCGTGTGTCGGCACCGCGGAAAGCTGCGCGAAGAATGCCCGGGTCGCCTCCTCGGATCCGCACCCCGCCTCTTCATCGACGGGCACCACGACCACGAGCCTGTCAGCGGCCTGCAGACTTTGGAAATGGTGCCTGGCGCGTTCGGCCTCGGCCTGCACGTCGGCCACTGCCGGCGAGACAATCCGTCCCGGCGCGGCCCCGCCCGACCGGCCTGCCAAGGGAGTCGGAGGGCCCTCCACCTCCGGAGCGCGTCCCGCCTCGATCACGAGGCCGCGGGGTGCCACGAGGCTCGCGAGGTCGCTGTCGCCAAACTCCGTCAGCAGCGCCCACACGTTGCGGTAGATCGGCTCCTGCCACACGCCGTCGCGCGGACCGAAGTAGCCGCCCACCCACGTGGCGTCGATCCGTGGGTCCACCGCCGCGGCGTACTGGGCCAACAAGCCCCCCTCGCCGATGCCCGCAACACCGATCGGCAGCACCCCCTGCTCCGACTCGTTGAGCCGGGTGCACTCATCGACGGCCGCGAGGATCTTCTGCACCTCGTAGCCGATCACATGCCGGCCCATCTCGAAGGCCTGCCGGTAGATGAATTCACGGTGCGGCTGGTTGGTGAAGCGAACGTCAGGGTGACCGGAGAACGTCTGCTCACGGCTCAACACCAGCGGGACCAGCACCTGGCAGCCGTTCTCGGCGAGTCGGCGGCCGAGTTGCTGCTCGGCCGGCACTCCCTCCATGAGCCCGCTGAACTGTTCCGGAGTCCAGTCGGCGTCGGGCACGGCGACCACGCGTGCCACCGGCCGACCAACCGGATCGAGGAGCAGCCCCTCGGCGGTCACCCCATCGAGCACCGACCAGCGCACGGATCGAGCGGTAAAGAGCGGCGACCGCCCGATAATTTCGTCTCGCTCCGTGGTGGCCAGCAATTGCACGCCCTTCGCGGGCACGCGACTGTCCACGACGCCGAGGATCACGCGCAGCCGCTCGCGATTCGCGGCCACACTCTGGTCGTATGCGGCCGGACTCGAGTAGTCGCGTGTCCAGCGTGCCGCCCGGCTCTCTTTGGACTCCGCGATGGCGCGCAGCGCGAACCGGTCGATCCCGTCGACCATCGCCTCGTCGAGCGGCAGAGCCAGGTCCCACGGCTTGGTGCCTGGCAAGGCATCGGCGGCCAGTCCTGGAACGGTGACCATGCAGACCGCCACCACGGCCCGCGCGAACGAAATCGCCATGACTTTGCAGGTGGACGAGGTCATGTGAAGGCCCCAAGGACCAAGCGGCAGACCGAACGGTATCTTAACCATCGGCTTTCGGGGCGCAGCCGCCTCGTGCGATCTCTCCCTGCACCACACCCAGACTCAACGATCCGACCATGCATCTATCTGCCCGGCTCCTCGCCGCGTCGCTCCTGCTCGCTCCCCTCTCTGCTGGAGTCTCGGCCGAAGCAAAGCCGCTCAAGGTGTTCGTCCTCGCCGGGCAGTCGAACATGGAAGGGCACGCGCGGGTCGAGACCTTCGACTCCATCGGCGACGATGCCGCCACGGCTCCGCTCCTCGCGGTCATGCGTGGTGCGGATGGCCGTCCCACGGTGTGTGACCACACGTGGATTTCGTACCTGACCGGCAGCGGTGGAAACGACGGCGCAGGGGTGGGCAGGCTCACGGCGGGATACGGCGCGCGGAGCAACCCGCAGGAGGACGGCGGCAAGATCGGGCCCGAGTTCACGTTCGGGCTGACGATGGATGCCGCCCTGGCGGAGCCGGTGCTCATCATCAAGACGGCGTGGGGTGGCAAGAGCCTGCACACCGATTTCAGGCCGCCGAGTGCGGGCCCGTACGAACTCAACGATTTCCAGAAGAAGCTCTACTACGGCCCACCCGGCCACGGAGTTCCCCAGGACATGGAGAAGTGGCTCGCCGAGAAGAAGCGGGACACGGGCCACTCGTACAGGCTCATGGTGGAGCACGTGCGGCGGGTGCTCGCCGACCCGCGGCGGGTCGTCCCGACCTACGAGCCCGCGCAGGGCCACGAGATCGCGGGCTTCGTGTGGCTGCAAGGCTTCAACGACATGGTGGACGGGCACACCTACCCCGACCGTGGCCGGCCCGGTCGCTTCGACCATTACGCCGAATACCTCGCGCACCTCATCCGCGACGTCCGGCGCGATCTCGGTGCTCCACAGATGCCGTTCGTCATCGGAGTGATGGGCGTGGGCGGACTCGACGCGGAGACCGATACGCAGGAGTTTCGTAGGGCGATGCGCGCACCGGCGGCACTGCCGGAGTTCCAGGGCACGGTCTCCGCCGTCGAGACCGCTCCCTTCTGGGCCGAGGAACTCGCGGTGATCGACAGGAAGCATGACCGGGTGCGGCAGATGGGCTACTTCCTCGACACGAAGCACAAGGACCATGCCAACGCCGATGGCTCCATGACCGACGCCCAGAAGCGAGACTTTCTGCAGAAGTTCGAGGCCGAGCTGATCTCTCCGGCCGAAGTCGCCCTCTGGAAGCGAGGTGCCTCCAACGCCGGCTACCACTATCTGGGATGCGCGAAGACGTTCGCGCTCATGGGAAAGGCCTTCGCGGAGTCGCTGCTCGCGATGATGAACCCCGACTGATCCCCTCCCGTCGCTTGGACACGCACCGCGTTTCCCCCATGCCCATGCTTCGCCTTCCGCTCATTCGCGTCGTCTGCACGGCAGTGGCTCTCGTCATGCCGCTGGCTGTCGCTGCCGACGGCCCCGCGAAGATTCCTGATTTCACGAAGGGCGACGCCATTCCGGCCAAGTCGCCCCACGACTGGAACCTCGGCCCGACCGGACTCCGCGGGTGGATGTACTGCGACCGGCTCGTGACGACCGACGCGCGGCAGATCGCCATCACGTCCGTCGACGCGGGGTCGCCGGCGGACGGCGTGCTCGAGGTGGGAGACGTGGTGCTCGGGGCGGCCGGCAGGCCGTTCTCCTCCGATCCGCGCACGGAACTGGGGCGGGCCATCACGGCGGCAGAGACGGAGGGCGGCGATGGCAGGCTCGCGCTCACACGATGGCGCGACGGGGCTGCCGAAGAAGTCGTCGTGAAGCTGCCCGTGCTGGGCACGTTCCGCCCGACCGCGCCATTCGACTGTCCCAAGTCGAGCCGTATCCTCGAGCGCGGACTCGCGGCGATCGCGGCACGCATGGCGGCACCGGACTACGTCCAGAAGACCGACGGCATTCCTCGCTCTCTCAACGCGTTGGCGCTCCTGGCCGGAGGCGACGCGGCACACCTGCCCCTCGTCGCCCGCGAGGCCCGCTGGGCGGCGGAGTTCACCACGACCGGCTTCAGTACGTGGTACTACGGCTACGTGATGATGCTCCTCTCGGAATACGTCACCGCGACCGGCGACGAGTCGGTGCTCCCGGGCCTGCGTCGCCTGGCGCTCGAGGCGTCGCGGGGCCAGAGTGGCGTCGGATCTTGGGGACACAAGTTCGCCCTACCCGACGGCCGGCTGGGCGGCTACGGCATGATGAACGCGCCCGGCCTGCCGCTGACGATCGGCCTGGTCATGGCCCGCGACTGCGGCGTGCGAGACCCGGAGGTAGCGCAGGCCATCGACCGCAGCGCACGGCTCATTCGGTTCTATGTCGGCAAGGGTGCCGTGCCCTATGGCGACCATCCGGCATGGACGGAGACCCACGAGGACAACGGCAAATGCGGGATGGCCGCGATCCTTTTCCAGCGACTCGGCGAGCCGCGCACCGCGGACTACTTCACCCGCATGGCGCTGGCGTCCCACGGCAACGAGCGGGACTGCGGTCACACCGGGAACTTCTTCAATATGACGTGGTCGCTACCCGCGATCGGCCAGGCGGGCCCGCAGGCCACAGGCGTTTGGATGGAGGAGTTTGGTGGCTGGTATCACGACCTCGCGCGTCACTGGACCGGCAGCTTTCGGCACCAGGGACCGCCCGAGCCCCGGAACGACAGTTACGCCGACTGGGACTGCACGGGAGCGTACCTGCTCGGCTACGCGCTGCCGCTGAAGAAGATCGTGCTCACAGGCAGGCAGGCCGGCGTCGTGCCGCCGCTCTCCGCCGACGCCGCCCGAAGCATCGTCGCGGACGGCCGCGGATGGACGAACAAGGATCGCACGACCGCGTACGCCAGTTTTTCCGACTCCGAATTGGTCGAGCGTCTCGGGTCGTGGTCGCCGGTCGTGCGGGAGCGGGCCGCGGCCGCGATCGCGGCGAAGAAGCCCCCGCCTCTCAGTGCCGTCGTGGAGTTGCTCGACTCCCCGTCGCTCGACGCTCGCATCGGTGCGTGCCAGGCCCTCGAGAGGCTTCGGGCCGCGGCTGCTCCCGCCGTGCCCCATCTCCGCCGCCTGCTCCAGGATCCGGATCTCTGGCTGCGGGTGAAGGCAGCCGATGCGCTCGCGGCGAGTGGCCGGGAGGGCTTACCCGCCCTACCGGAACTTCTGGCCAGGATCGCCGCCTCTCCTGCCGCCGACGACCCTCGGGCGATGGAGCAGCGGTACCTCTGCAGCGCGGTCTTCGCCAGGATGCTCGCCGATGCGAAGAACCTCGAGGGCGTGGATCGTGGAGCACTGCGCGCCGCCGTGGCTGAGGGACTCCGCAATCAGGATGGCCACGCCCGCAGCATCGTGAGCGGTATCTACACACGGCTCTCCTACGACGAGATCGAGCCGCTGCTCCCGGCAATCCGCGAGGCCATCGAGATCCCCGCGCCCAGCGGCGAGATGTTCGCCGACGGCGTGCGACTCAACGGGCTGGCGATCCTCGCCGCGCACCATGTCGAGGAGGGAATCATGGCCTGCGCCGACTACGTCCGCAGCCAGAACCCGTGGGCCAGCCAGGATCGTATCCACGACATCCTGAAGATCCTGCTCCGCTACGGCGTTCACGCGCGGGCCGCGATTCCGAGCCTCCGGAAATCCGCCGACTACTTCGAGAATCACGAGACCGATTTCCCCAAACATCTCAGCCGCCAGAAGGCCGCGGCCGTGCGAGAAGCGATCGCCGCCATCGAAGCCTCCACGGACACCCCGAAGCTGAGGCGAATCGCTCCCTGACATGAGCCGCATCCCACGGCTAGCGAGGGTGTATCTCCCCACGTTGCATCCCGACTGGTGCCTGCCACCCTCGCTCTTCGCATCACTTGTCGTCCAAGTTTCCACACGACGCCGTCGATCGGCATGGAGTTCACTGGCATGGTGAGACTGAGAATGATCTGCCTCATGTGGTGCACGGTGCTTTCAGGCGTGATCGCGTGCTGGGATTCGCCATGCCGCGGCGCGCAGGAGGTCGACGGCCTGGCGGAGGATCCCGACTTCAAGCCGCTCGTCGAAGCGAAGATGCCCGCAGGCTTCCCGGGGCATACTCCCGTCGGCACCGTCGAGATCAAGAAGTACCCCGCCTACCGCAAGGCGCAGGCATCCGGGGGCGACGCGTTCTGGAAGCTCTTCACCCACATCAAGAACAACGACATCGCGATGACCGCACCGGTCGAGATGACGTTCCAGTCCGAAGGCCCGCCGGTCGGACAGGAACGGGCGATGGCTTTTCTCTACTCCTCCGTCGAACTCGGACAGGCTGGAACGCAGGGTCCGGTGGACGTGCTCGACGTGCCCGCGACGACCGTGGTGAGCATCGGAGTCCGGGGCCAACGCAACGAGGAGTTGGTGACCCGGGCGACGGAACGCCTGCGGATCTGGCTGACGGAGCATGCGGCATATCGGCAGGCCGGGCCCGTGCGCATCATGGGATACAACAGCCCCTTCGTTCCCCCGGAGCGGCAGTTCTTCGAGGTGCAGATTCCGGTGGCGAACGCAACCGCCGCGGAGCCCTCGGCCGTCGCCCGGTAGTCCGCCGCCGACGTCAAGGCAGCCGACGATGCGTGCGAGCATGAGGTCTCGAGTTCCACGGCCGCGTGCGACTGCGGCTGGAACAGGCCTCACCGTCACGCCGCCCCGATTCTCTCGCAGCGGTTCTTCCAGCACTCAAGGAGCCTCGCCGCATGGCATCCTCCGCCAGACAACCACCTTTCAATGACGGCCCATCGATTCTCAATCAGCCACGGGTGATCCCCGGCGCGGGGCCCGCACCCCACAACGACTCCCGGCATGGCTGGGCCTACGAGAAACCACTCAACGACCCGGCGATCGCCGAGATCTGGTGCTACACCCCACGATACGGATACCGCGCCGGCGAGACGATCGACTTCCACGTCCACTCGACGCGACCGGTGTTCGAGATCGAGATCTATCGGGAAGGGCCCACGCCGGAGGTGGTCTACCGGCGGGGAGGTATTGCCGCGACGGCGGCGCCCACGCCTGCGAATCCCCACGTGGTCGGCTGCAGCTGGCCTGTGGCGCTCAAGGTGACGGTCCCGAGTGAGTGGCGGTCGGGCTTCTACGTGGTGATGGTCCGCGTCCGTGACGAAGACGGCGGTATCTTCGAACGGGAGCACTTCTTCGTCGTCAAGCCGGCGATGCCCGCGCGCGAGACGAGCATCGCCTTCGTGGTCTCGACCGCGACGATGAACGCCTACAACGACTGGGGTGGCGGCAACAGCTATCACGGTGAAGGAGGCACCCCCCGGTTCAAGAAGGCATTTCCGCGCACCTCACTGCTCCGGCCCTGGTCCCGCGGCCTGATCAAACTACCCGGCGGCGCGCCGCGCGCCGTCTCCACGGCCGAACTTGCTCCCTTCGCGGTGCCCAGCCTGCCCGCCCACGCCTACGCGCATCATTACGGATTCGCCCGTGACTACGGCGATGCCAGCTGGGCTCTCTACGGCAAGCTCTTCATCGAATGGGCGGAGGCCGCGGGCTACACGCTCGACTACTACACCCTGCACGATCTCCTCGACGATCCCCATGCGCTCGAGCCCTATCGGCTCTCGATCGTGGTCGGACACGACGAGTATTCGAGCTGGCCGATGCGGCAGGCGATCGAGCACCAACTCGCGGCAGGGGGCAATCATGCCCGCTTCGCGGGCAACAACATCTGGCAGGTGCGGTACGAGGACGGCGGCACCACCTTCGTGAACCATAAGGACGAGACCACCGACCCCCTCTTCGGCACGGACCAGGAACGCTTCGTGAGCAACGCGTGGGATCTCCCCTGCGTCGGCTGGCCGCTTGCGCACACCTTCGGCCTCACCGGCTCCAATGTCATCCACGCGATGTACGGCGGGGCCGCGCCCCGGGCCAGCGGCGGATTCACGATCTACCGCCCCTGGCACTGGAGCCTCGAGGGGAGCGACCTCTACTTCGGCGACCTGATCGGCGGCCGGCCCGATTGCATCGCCGCGTACGAGATCGACGGCTGCGACTTCACCATGCGGGACGGCCTTCCCTATCCGACGGGTAAGGACGGAGCCCCGGCAAACCTCACGATCATCGCCATGGCCCCCGCCGTGCAGCACGAAGAGGATCACTTCAACGGCACCACCGCCACGACGATGAACTCTGTCGCCAACCCATCCATTAAGGGCGATGGGATGGGGCTGCCGCATTTGGAGGAGCACGAGGGAGCGCGGCATCCGAAATACGGAGCGGGCATGATCGCCAGCTACGACCGCGGTGTAGCGCCAGGCGATGGCACGATGTTTGTCGCCGGAGCCACCGACTGGGTGGTGGGCCTCCAGCGGCGGAACTGGTTCGTCGAGAAGATCACGCGGAACGTGCTCGACCGTCTCTCGGATTCCCGACCGCAGGCACCGGCGCCCCGTCGCGGTTGAGGAGCTCGCTCACGGCTCCCTGCGACGGCCAGCAACTCGAATCTCGGCAGCGTCCCCAAGGCACACGGCCAAAGTCACTTGCTCGTGACAAAGGGACGACCCACACCGATCGACTCGATCACGAGTCCGCGGCATCGAGGAGGTGCCGCGGGACCGCTTAACGGCCCATCACCAGGTCGATACCCGAAAAGATGGCTTCCATCTGTCGGTTTGGGATTTTTCCGACTCGCTCTGCACCACGACCACCGGCCGACGATAACCCGGCGCTGGACCGATCGGTTCGGCGAGGTCGGCCCACCACACTTCGCCCTGGCCTATCACCATTCGCCCCGCTGGAGCGATTGCCGAGCCACTTTGTGGACAAAGGCATCCGCTTCGCTGCCCGCCTCTCGAACAGCCTGGTCCATGAGCGCTGTGACTCGGTCATCATCATGTCGGGCGACGAACTCGGCGAGAGCCCGAGCGTAGAGTTGGCTGCGGGGAGTACGGAGTCGCGATGCGAGTCGCTCGGCATCCTGAAACACGTCGTCTGGAATGGACACCGTGGTTTTCATACCCGAAGTATAACTGTCACTCGCTGGCCCATCCGCTCACGTGGACGTGCCCCGATCAATGTCTTGCAGCCGATGAAACATCCACGCCGACCGACTTGATCATCTGTTGCCCCGAGCAAGAACACTGACGCTCATGGCCGCCGCGCCCGACCATCTCGTGACCTTCGTCCGCACATGCCTGGCCCGCGGCATCCCCCGGCCCGACATCAGCCGTGAATTGGTCCAGGCGGGCTGGTCCGACCGCGAGGTGTCGCTCGCGCTCGACGCATTCGCCGAGTCGCCACTGGCTGTGCCCGTGCCCCGCAAACGGGTCTCGAGTTCCCCGCGCGACGCGTTTCTGCACCTCGTCGCCATGGTGTCGCTCTACAACGCGGCGTTCGCCGTCGGCGCCGTGCTGTTCGTGCTCATCGCCCGCTGGCTGCCGCTGCCGCTCGACCGCGAGTTCGCAGGGAAGTCGACGCTCCGGTGGGCCGTCGCCACGCTCATCGTGTCGCTCCCGATCCTGTTCGTCGTCCACCGCACGATCGCCCGCGACGTGCTCCGGAATCCGATCGCGAGGCTGACCCCGGTCTATCGATTCCTCGCATACCTCACGCTGCTCGTCACGGCGCTTGTCATGGCAGGCGATCTGGTCTGCGTCGTGATCTGGTTCCTCCAGGGTGACGCAACGCTGCGGTTTCTCTTGCGGGCGGCGGTGGTGCTGCTCATCGCGGGCGGTGTCTACCTCTGGTATGCCAGCGATCTGGGGCGGGAGGAGTCGCTGACGGGGACCGTGGGACGGTCACTTCCTCCGCCGCCAGCCTGGCGCGCCGCGCTCGCCCGCTGTGGTGCGGCGGTGTCGCTCGCCTGCCTCGTCACCGCCCTCGTGTTCCTGGGCAATCCCCTGGAAGCACGACGGCTTCGGCTCGACGAGCAGCGCGTGGACGACCTACGGGCGATCCAGCGGGCCATCGAGAACTACCACGGGCGGCACACCGCGCTCCCCGAAACGCTGGAGGACCTGCGGTCCGACCCGACAACGTTCGTAGCGAACATCGTCGATCCCGTCACCGGCGCTCCCTACACGTATCGGGCGACTGCCGAGCGGACCTATGAGTTGACCGCCTCCTTCGACCGTTCCTCGCCGCCAGAAAAAGAACAGGCTCCCTGGAACCAGGACGGCTTCTTCAGTCACGGTCCGGGGGAGAAGACGTTTACGATCACCGTGCCCGGTCGCTGACGCGCGGGTTCACGCCGTCGACGATGGTCATCGTGGCCTGCCGATGATCGGCGTTGCTTCCCCTTCGCCACATCGCTGCCTTCACGAAATCGCCACGAGCGCGGGCACGAGGGCGTACCCGACTCGGCCTCCGCAGGGCCCGGTCGGCTCCGTCCTGCATCGGTTGCGATGGCGGCCGGTACCGCCGTAGTCTGTCGCGATCGGGGAACGTGGCGATCGACCGACGGTTCCCGGGGTGCTCAGCGGACGACGCGAGGGCCGAGGTCATGCGCGATCAATCTGGAGATGGAGATCCCGGCCTCATCGCCGCGGCCGCCCTTGGCGGACCTGGTCCGGGCCGCTGCTCGCGACGGACGGTCCTGCGAGCCTCTGCCACCGCGGCCGCCGGGCTGGGGCTCGGGGGAATGGGACCGACCGCAACACGCCTCTCCGGAACGGCGCACGCGGCGGGGGCGACCGGTGGCCCCGCGAAGTCCACGATCCTCTTCTTCCTCTGCGGCGGCGCGTCCCACATCGACATGTGGGACATGAAGCCGGAGGCACCGGGGGAGTTTCGCGGTGAGTTCCGCCCGATCGCGACATCCGCCGATGGCGTCACGATCTGCGAGCACATGCCGCAGCTGGCCCGCCAGGCCCACCACCTCGCACTCGTCCACGGCGTCACCGACGGTGGCCGGGCCACCGGCGACCACCACGCCGGCTACTACTACAACCTCACCGGCCATGCCCCCGACCTGACGTTCCGCACGCAGGGCAACGACCGTCGGCCGCTGCCGGGCGACTGGCCGTCGATGGCGTGCGTCGTGGGAATGAAACGGCCGCGGCACCGTGTGCTGCCGCAGACCTTCACGCTCCCGTACCACCCGAGCCGTCCGCCCTACACGCGGCCTGGGCAGTTCGCCGGACGGCTTGGCCGCGAGCACGATCCGTTTCTGCTGCAGGGCTCTTTCGCCGAGCCGATGTCATTCACCGTGCCCGACCTCGTGGTCGAGGCCGACGGCGTCCGACGTCTCGAAGACCGCAGGCGGCTGCTCGCTGACCTCGAGTCCCTGCGTCGTGGACTCGATGACGAGGCGTCCGTGGGCGGCTACACGCGGCAGCAGCAGCGGGCGTTCGAGCTGCTCGCCGCCGCCGGCACGGCCGGCGCCTTCGACATCGCCGCCGAGCCGGCGCGGGTGCGCGAGCGCTATGGCGCGACGCTCAACGGCACGAGCCTGCTCATGGCGCGGCGGCTCGTCGAGGCGGGGGTGCCGTTCATCACCGTCTTCTGGTCGGAGTACGACGAGGTCGTGGCGAAGAAGTGTGCCAGCGGCGGTGGCTGGGACACGCACGCCAACAACTTCGCCTGTCTCCGTGAGAACCTCCTGCCCGAGTTCGATCGCGTCTTCTCGGCACTGGTCGAGGACCTGCATGAGCGCGGCCTCCTCGACTCGACGCTGCTGCTGGTCACCAGCGAGATGGGCCGCAAGCCACGGATCGGCGATCCGCGTTCGGGAGGACCGCGCGGGGCGGGCCGCGACCACTGGACGGCCTGCATGAGCGTGGTGCTCGCCGGCGGCGGCATCCGTGGCGGCACCGTCCATGGTGCCACCGACGCCCGCGCCGAATATCCGGCCGGACCCGGCGTCGAGCCGGCCGACGTCGCCCGCACCGTCTACGGCGCGATGGGAATCCACGATCTGTGGACCACCGACCCGCTCGGCCGCCCCTACGAATTGCTCGAAGGCGGCCGGGCACTGCCGATCCTCGGCTGACCACCGTCCGCGACTGCGGGCGCTTCGGCTTTACGTCCCGTCCCCATCGGCGATCTATCGCGTGCCTTCCGTCTGGCGCGAATTTCGGCGCACGCAGCAGTGATCGTGCAGCCAGCGAATCCGCGTATGCTTGCAACGACGAACGCTCTTCCGCGCACGAACTCCACGGGATCCTGCCACACGTGAACGTCTTTCACGGCTGCATGCCGGCGCTCATGACGCCATGCAACGCGGGCGGCGAACCCTTGTTCGACGTCCTGGTCGCCACGGCGAGCGAGCTGATCGCCGCCGGCATGTCCGCCGTCGTCTACTGCGGCTCGATGGGCGACTGGCCGCTGCTGACCGATGGACAGCGTCAGGAAGGGGTGGCGCAACTCGTGAAGGCCGGTCTTCCAGTGGTCGTCGGCACGGGTGCACAAAATCCCCGGCTCGCCGCCTCCCACGCAGCGCACGCCCGCAGGGTCGGGGCGGCCGGACTGATGGTGATCCCGAGAGTCCTCTCCCGAGGCACCTCCCCCACAGCCCAGCGGCATCACTTCGCGGGCATCCTGCGCGCAGCGGAGGGCCTGCCGGCAGTCATCTACAACAGCCCCGCATACGGCTTCGAGACACGGGCCGAACTGTTCTTCGATGTGCGGAGGGAGTTCCCGAATCTCGTCGGCTTCAAGGAGTTCGGCGGCGCGGACGCCCTCACGTACGCGGCCGAAGCGATCACCAGCGGCGATCCCGGGCTCTCGCTGATGGTCGGCGTCGACACGCAGGTCTTTCACGGCATCGTGCGGTGTGGTGCGGTGGGGGCCATCACCGGCGTGGGCAATGCCCTGCCCCGACCCGTCCTGCGGCTCATGGAACTCTGCCGACTGGCGGCACGCGGGGACGGCGCCGCACGGTCATTGGCGACCGAACTCGATGCCGCCCTGGCCGTCCTCTCGAAGTACGACGAAGGTCCCGACCTTGTGCTCTACTACAAGCGTTTGATGGTGCTCGAGGGCCACTCCGCATACGCCCACCACTTCGATGCCACCGATGCCCTCGGTGTGAGCCAGGCTGCCTTCCTCGAGGCGCAGTGGCGACAGTTCCGGTCCTGGTGGGATGCCTGGCCCGGCAGGAAGTGACCGTGTCGCCTACGTCCGGCCCGGGAATCCGCGCATGATCGTCAGCATCTTCAACGACGTGATCGGGCCGGTGATGCGCGGACCCTCGAGCTCGCACTGCGCCGCGGCCCTGCGGATCGGTCGACTCGCCCGTGACCTCGTCGGCGGCACGCCCGAGGAGGTGCTCGTCGAGTTCGACCGCGCAGGCTCACTGCCGACCACGCACGACACCCAAGGTTCCGACATGGGGCTCTGTGGTGGACTGCTCGGCTGGGATGCGGCCGATCCGCGGCTGCCTGGTTCGGCGGAGTCATTGGCGACCGAGGGTGCGATCCTTCGGTTCGAGACAGTGGATGTCGGCGACCCCCATCCCAACACCTACCGGCTGAGACTCGGGCGAGCCGGCAAGACGCACACGCTGCGCGCCATTTCCACCGGCGGCGGGATGATCGAGGTCATCGACATCGACGGCTGGGGCCTGTCGCTCCATGGTGACTGCCACGAGACACTTCTGGTGGTGACCGGCGACACGGAGAGGCGTCACGCCGAAGCTTTCAAGGTCCACCTCGAGTCGGTCGGGGGTGTCGATCACGTCGAGGTCCTCGAGAACGCGTCGGGGTGCCTCGTGCGGGCGCGCTCGCAGGCGATGCTCGATGATGCGGCCGTCGCGGCCCTGCGACCGGGTCCGGCGCGGGTGCACCGGCTCGCCCCGGTTCTCCCCGTGCGCACCCCCAGGGATGTGCGGGTGCCGTTCACGTCCTGTGCGGAGGTCCTCGCCGAGGATGCCGGTCGCGGCCTGCCGCTGTGGCAGCATGCGGTCGCCTACGAGATGCAGCGGGGGGATCTCGCCGAACACGAA
Source organism: Pirellulales bacterium (assembly GCA_032117045.1). GTDB lineage: Bacteria > Planctomycetota > Planctomycetia > Pirellulales > UBA1268 > QWPN01. The sequence continues at coordinate 15,001 of JAUMAF010000086.1, forward strand.
GTGACCGCCATGATGATCGACATCGTGCGGATCCTCCGACGCTCGATCGCGGAGGGCATCGCGGGCACGTCGTACGACGACCGGGTGCTCCCGGCCCAGTCCCCGGGATTCGCACGGGCGCTGGCCACCGGCCGGCTCGTCGGAGACCACGTCCTCAACAAGATCGTGCTGGCGACGACCGCGCTGATGGAGGTGAAAAGCTCCATGGGCGTGATCGTGGCCGCCCCCACCGCCGGTGCCTGCGCGGCCCTGCCCGCCGCCGTGATCACGCTCGCGGAGGAGATGCGACTCGACGAGGAGGCCATGGCCAGGGCACTGCTTGCAGCGGGACTCGTGGGGGTGTTCATCGCCACGCCGTGGTCGTTTGCGGCGGAGGTCGGTGGCTGCCAGGCCGAGGGAGGGTCGGCCGCCGCCATGGCGGCGGCCGCGATCGTCACGCTGGCCGAGGGTTCGCTCACGCAGTCGCTCGCCGCAGCCTCGATGGCTTTCCAAAGCATGATCGGCTTGATCTGCGACCCGGTGGCCAACCGGGTCGAGGTGCCCTGCCTTGGAAAGAACGTGATGGCGGCTGCCAATGCGTTGTGCTGCGCCAACATGGCCCTGGCGGGCTTCGATGCCGTGATCCCGTTCGACGAGGTGGTAGCCACGGCCAGTCGCGTGGCCGGGCAGATGCCGCGGGAACTCCGCTGCACGGCCCTTGGCGGCCTCTCGATCACCCCCACGTCACTGGCACTCGAGAAACGGCTGGCTCAGCGCCGCCTCGAGGGTTGTGGCACCGGCGGGTGCGACTGCCACGGCTCAACGTGAGGAGATCGGCACAAAGTGGACTTCCGTAGCCGCCCAGTCATCCAGGCCGCCCTCGTCGCGGCCATCTTCGCGGGTGTCGGCGTTGGCCGGACACCCGCCGTCGTGGCCGACTCGACGACCTTCGTGCCGCTCTACAACGGCACCGACTTCACCGGTTGGCGTTTCGCCGATCAGGCGGCGACGCCGCGGGAGATCCCGTCCGCCTGGAAGATCGAGTACGGCGTCATCGTAGGCACCGGGGATCCGACGGCGATCCTCGCCTCACAGTGGGACTACGGCGACTTCGAACTCGAGTTCGAGTGGCGGGCCGGCGCCGACACGGTCGATGCCGATGTCCACGTCCATGCCAGCCGGATGCTCGACGCCGACCCGATCCGGATCACGAAGGATCTCGCCGGCGGGCCGCAGGAGAACGACCGCGGCGAGGGCCTGTACAACGCGAGCGCCACGTCTCGGCGAAAATGGCGACCGCCCCTGACGGCAAGACGAAGTACTACACCGAGCTTGGCAAGGTGATCCGTCCGATCACCCGCATGGACAATCCGGCGGGGCAGTGGAACTACCTCGACATCAGGGTCGAGGACGGAGTCGTCTCCACCTGGCTCAACGGCCGACCGACCGTGGATCGCTACCCGCTCAAGCAGATCGACCCAAAGTTTCCCGAGGCGGGAGGCGTGGGCCTGCAGGCTCACGCTCCGTGGAAGAAGGTGCTCTTCCACGACATCCGGATTGCGGAGTTGCCGTAACGACCGCGTCTCGACAGCGAACAATCGGAAGCTCTTGTGGGCGGCGTTGCTTCCATCTGCTCGTTTCGCGGGCACCTGAGGCGTTTGCCCAAACCTCGCCCATATGCAGCGACGCCCCGCAGAACCGGCGGTCCTACGGGGCGTGCTGCTTGGGCTCGAGAACAACTGCCAGTCGCTCAATCAGGGGAGGATGACGGAATCGATCACGTGGATCACGCCGTTACCCGCCTTAATGTCGGTCTTTGTGACGTTCACCATGCCGGTCGCCGTGCCCACCTTGACGCCGCCATCGGTCGAAATGCTCAGCGTCTTGCCACCGGCGGTCTTGGCTTCCTTCAGCTTGACGACGTCGGCCGCGTAGACGGATCCTGGAACGACGTGGAGCAGAAGAATCTCCTTGAGCTTCTCCTTGTTTTCCGGCTTGAGAAGGGTTTCGACCGTCCCGGCGGGCAGCTTGGCGAATGCCTCATCGGTCGGGGCGAAAACCGTGAAGGGGCCGGCGCCCTTGAGCGTCGACACGAGGTCAGCCGCACCGAGCGCCGCCGCAAGCGTCTTGAATGTCCCGGCTCCCACTGCGGTGTCGACGATGTCCTTGGGGGCCTCCTTCAGCACCACCTGATGCACCGGCTGGGACACGACCCTCTCGTGGATCACTGCGGGGTGGGTCACGCGGCCCATGCTCTTGGTGACATGGCCGCGGCTGCCCTTGCATGGGGCCGCTGAGGCAGGCATGGTCAGCAGGACGAGGCTGGCGGCGAATGCCAGCACGCCGGCGAGTGTGTAAGTGATTTTCATGAGCGGATTCCTGGGAGGCGAAAAGGGCCGGGCGGGAGAAGTTCCTGCGTCGAAGCATTAACCGCACTCGCGGAGCACGCGTAACCGGCACCACCGCCGCGGCCGCAAACACCCGCCTGCACCGTGCCGACCACGTGCGTTCGGGTGGCGGATCACGGCACGAGTGGGCATATTCTCGGCAGGGATCGGACAGGCGCTCGCAGAAATTGGGGGGTGCCGTACCCATCGGTCTTCATGTCCTGACGAACGGACCTTCTATGACACGCGTCGGTCGCCTCACTTCGGCCTTGATGCTCATGCCGCTGACGGCGGCTCTTGCGGCCGATCAGGCCCTCGTCTTCAACACGACGACACCGACGAACGATCTGCGGGGAACCCTCGCCGCTCAGGTGCTCTTCGCCCAAAGCCAGGTCATTCCCTCTCGTCCTCGTGAGGCGGACCATCAGCCGCACCTGATCGGCCAGCGCACAAGCCTGCTCCTGGTGCGCCCGCTCAGAGCTGACGATCCCACGCCTCTGGAGGTCACCGCCCGCGACAAGCATGGCAAGGCGCTCGGCACGTTGCGCCTCGTCCCGCCCCACAAACTGCCAACGACCGCGTACTCCCTCGATGGCTTACCCGACGAGACGATCGCGTTTGAGCCGGGGGACGGCCCCGTCTCGACCATCGACACGAAGGGCGACCTCGAAAAGCTCAGCGACCCCCGCGCGACGCTGTTGCTCGAGCGACTGCGCTCGAGCGCACTCGTCGAGATCCAGACGGCCGACGGCCAGTGGGTGCGCGACATCCATCTCCCCACGCACCGTGACCTCGAGAACAAGATGGTCCGCGCGCGTTCGCGTGCGGCCTACCCGTCGACGATCCACTACGGCGACCGCTCCGCAACCATCACCCGCGACGAGAGCCTGCAGTTCAAGGTCGTTGGCGGGCAGTGGATCCTGGAAAGCGAACTCGAGAATCAAGGGCTGACGTATGCGGCGGACGCCTGGAGTGGCGTGCTCCCCGCCGCATGGATCGCTCCGGGCCTCACGCTGGCGTTTCGCCGAGGCGCACTCAGCGGCGAGCTCACCGAGCTGACGGTTGGCCCTCCCACCGAGCTCCTCCTGCACACGATCGACCTGGGGATGCTCGTCCCGCCGCGCGACAAGTTCCTCTTCGCCACGGACGCGACGGCTCACCGCGAATACTTCCAGACGGTGCCGACGAGTCGCATGATCGTCAGTCAGTATGCACCGCTCTATCTCCGGCAGGTGATGCTGCCCACCGGGACGCTGCTGCTGGAATTCGATCCGAGCAAGGGGGACTGGCATAACGGCACGCTCCGCCAGCGGATTGGCAAGGAGTTGATTTCGCATGGCATCGACAACGCCAACTACGGCATCAATAGCTCGGCCGGTGAGGGTGAAGATGGCCATCCCTACGTGGCCGCTCAGTTAGCCGCACACAACAGTTCCGGCAGGTACTCGAATGGCGTCGTGACGCATGGCGGCTCGGGTGGTGGCGGCATCGTGACGCTCGATGGGAAACTCTCCACCGAGAGCATGGACTCCTCCATCGTGAAGCTGGTGGTGGGGATTCTTGGCGGGAGCGCGGGGACGACGCTGGATGCGTTCCAGTTGATCCATGATGTCTTTGGGTGTTTTGACTTCTTCACCCCTACGAATACGTTGAACGGCTTTGTAACCTTCCGTATC
>JAUMAF010000087.1:0-3977 GCA_032117045.1 Pirellulales bacterium
CGGCCGGCGGCGCGCCGCGGAGCAGCGGGGCGAGGCTCCTCCCCTGCATCGACTGCGGAATCGAGACCCCGGCGAGGTCGAGGATCGTGGGGGCGAGGTCGATGTTGGCCACGAACTGGTCGGGAGCGATGCCCGGCGTGATCCCCGGGCCGCGGGCCATCAGCGGCACCCGCAATCCCGGCTCGTACATGAACCGCTTGTCGTAGAGCCCGAGGTCGCCGAGGTACCAGCCGTTGTCGGTGGTGTAGATCACGATCGTGTCGTCGGCGATCCCCTGCGCCTCAAGATGATCGAGGATCTGCCCGATGCCGTCGTCCACGCCCTGCACGCAGGCAAGATAGTCCTGCATGAATCGCTGGTATTTCCAGCGAACGAGGTCTTTTCCCGTGAGCACCTTTCCGTCGATCTCCAGCGTCATTGGCTTCTCACCCAGCCACCGCTGGCGATCCTTGGCAGCGAGGCCGGCAGGCGGCTCGAGCTTCAGATCGCGGCGGGTGAGGTCGCGGGCGACTGTCTGCTCATTCTCTGGCAGGGCTGCTGGTCGTGTGGCGTAGTCGTCGAAGAGAGTGGATGGCTCGGGGATCACGGCGTCGGCAAACTTCGCCCGGTTCGCGTCATCGGGCGTCCACTCGCGGTGCGGCGCCTTCTGATGGAGCATCAGGAAGAACGGTTGGTCGGCGGGCCTCGTCCGCAGAAACTCGAGGCCCAGGTCGGTCGTCACCTGCGTGCAGTGGCCCTCGATCGAGAGCGACCCGCCAGGCACGAGGAACGTCGGGTTTCGATACGCCCCCTGGCCGGGCAGGACGATCCAGCGGTCAAAGCCGGTCGGATCGCTGCCGAGGTGCCACTTGCCCACCATCCCGGTGTGGTAGCCGGCGGCCTGCAGTCGCTTGGCGACGTGGTCGCGGGAGCCGTCGAAGCGATTGAAGACGGGCACGCCGTTCTTGTGGGAATACTGACCGGTCAGGAGCGTGGCCCGGCTGGGCGTGCAGATCGAGTTGGTGACGAACGAGTTGAGAAACCGGGCCCCGCCCGCCGCGAGCCTGTCGAGGTGCGGCGTCTGATTCACCTTCGAGCCATAGCACGAGATCGCGTGCTGGGCGTGATCATCGGTGAAGATGAAGAGCACGTTTGGACGTCGGGGCGGCTCCGCGGCACCGCCTGCCTGATGCATCACTACTGTCAGTACGACCGCGAGCAGGCGAGCATTCATCATCGGCCTCCGAAAAAAATGAAAGAGCGTCTGAACCATCAGCAGATTCTGGGCAGTTGCTCGCCGAGGGGCATCGGGATCACGCGGGTGCCGCCGATGGCGGTTCGCATCACCACCATCCGCGGATGCCGCTCGACCACGCGGCCGATGGCGACGGCGTCGCGGCCATATTCGTGGGCCCGCATCGCGGCGAGGATTTGCTCAGCCGCATCCCCCGGCACGACGGCGAGGAGCTTGCCCTCGTTGGCCACCTGCAGCGGATCGAGCCCGAGGATCTCGCAGGCCGCGGCCACCTGCGGCCGTACCGGGATCGCCTGCTCGTCGATCTCGATGCCGACGCGGGCCAGGCCCGCGATCTCCACAAGGCTCGTCGCCGCGCCACCGCGGGTGGGGTCGCGCAGGAGCCGGATCGCCGGACAGGCCGCCAGCATCGCGGTGACGAGGCCGTGAAGCGGCGCCGAGTCGCTCACGATTTCGGCCTCGAACGCGAGCCCCTCGCGCACGCTCATGATGGCCATGCCGTGGTCGCCGAGCGTGCCGCTCGCGAGCACCACGTCGCCGGGCCGAACCGGCTCAATGCCGACGCCGATCCCCGGTGGCACGACGCCAACTCCCGCCGTGTTGATGTAGACGCCGTCGCCGTGGCCGCGCTCGACCACCTTCGTGTCGCCCGTCACGATCCGCACGCCAGCGGTCGCTGCGGCTGTCGCCATTCGCCGCGCCACCTCGGCCAGCTCACCGATCGCGAGCCCCTCCTCGATGATAAAACCGGCCGTGAGGTAGAGCGGCCGACCGCCGCTCATCGCGAGATCGTTGACGGTGCCGTTGACGGCGAGATCGCCGATCGAGCCACCGGGAAAGAAGAGCGGCCGCACCACGTAGGAATCGGTCGAGAGGGCCAGCCGCCCGCCGCCGGCGAGGTCGGCGGCGATGTCGATCACGGTCGAGTCGCCGAGCCGGTCGAGCAGGGGATTCGAGAATGCCGGCAGAAAGACATGCTCGATCAGGTCGCTGGAAAGCGCCCCGCCACCGCCGTGTCCCATGACCACGTGCGGATAGTCGCGGAGCGGCAGCGGACAGGCAAAGGCCGCAATGTCGGGTGTGGCGCTCATGGCGATTGTTTTTCGACGCCTTCCTGTCTCCGTCCGCTCCCGACCATGAAACGGCAACTCATGCCGCTCCGGAGTCGGACCACCGGCCAGCATTGTAGTAGGCCGCGCAGGCGCCCTCGCTCGACACCATCGTCGCCCCGAGCGGCGTTCGCGGCGTGCACTCCTTGCCGAAGGCGGGGCACTGGTTTGGCTTGAGTGTGCCCTGCAAGACCTCGCCGGCCTTGCAGAGCGACGACTCGACCGCGGTGATGCCGCCGACGGCAAAGCGGATCTCGGCATCGTGGTCGCGGTAGGCGTCGGCCAGCCGCCAGCCGCTCGCGGGGATCACGCCGATCCCCCGCCAGGCCCGGTCCCCGGCCGTAAACACCTCAGCGATCACCCGCTGGGCCGGCTCGTTGCCCCGCTCGCTCACCACGCGGGCGTAGGCATTCTCCAGTTCGTGGCGGCCCTGCTCGAGCTGCAGGACCGTCCGGCGGATGCCCTCCAGGAGGTCGATCGGCTCAAAGCCCGTGACCACGATCGGCACCCGAAACCGTTCGGCGAGCGGCGGATACTGCCACGTGCCCATCACGCTGCACACATGCCCCGCCGCGAGGAACGCGTTCACGCGGTTGCCCGGGCTCCGCATGATCGCCTCGATGGCCGGGGGCACGAGGACGTGCGACACGAGCATCGAAAAGTTCTTCAGGCCCTGCTGCTTCGCGAGCTTCACGGCCATGGCGTTGGCCGGCGCCGTTGTCTCGAAGCCGATCGCCAGAAATACCACCTCGCGATCGGGGTGGGCCTGAGCGAGCTTCACAGCGTCGAGCGGCGAGTAGACGAGGCGGATGTCGCCGCCGAGGCCCTTGACCGAAAACAGATTCCCGCGGGAGCCCGGCACGCGGAGCATGTCGCCGAACGAGCAGAAGATCACGCCCGGTGTGGCCGCAATGGCCAGGGCACGGTCGATCGTCTCCAGGGGTGTGACGCACACGGGGCAGCCCGGACCGTGGATCAGCTCCACCTCGGGGGGCAGGAGCTGGTCGACACCGTTTCTGATGATGGAGTGGGTCTGGCCGCCGCAGACCTCCATGATGGCCCACGGCCGCGTCGCGATCCGGCCGATCTCGGCGGCCAGCCGCCGGGCCGTGTCTGCGTCGCGATATTCCGTGAGGTGTTTCATGGTCCGGCCGCGGCCTCGTCGCCGCGGAGCTCCTCGAGGCTCTCCTCGAGGAGGCCGAGGTCTTCAAAGGTCTGGAGTGTGGCCAGGGCCGAGGCCTCGTCGATCTTCGAGATCGCGAAGCCCACGTGGACGATCGTGTAGTCGCCGACGGCGATCTCGGGGAGGTAGGCGAGGCAGACGTCCTTGACGACGCCGCCGAAGTTCACGCGACCCATCCGCGTGCCACTCTCCTCACGGATCGATTCAACGAATCCTGGTACGGCCAGACACATCAGCCCCTCCTCGCTGCCAGAGCATCACGCGATTGTTGCCCGAGTCGGCCACCGCCAGCCAATGATTCTCGCCGCTGGCGTCGAAGTTTTCCTGTCCGATCACGCCCGCGGCCGCGAGACCGGCCGGCGTTCCGCCGAACAGGAGCCAAAAAAGACACGGTTGTTGGCCGTGTCGGCGGCGGCGAGGGTGTCATGGGCGAGGGAGATGCCATAGGGAA
>JAUMAF010000088.1:0-19605 GCA_032117045.1 Pirellulales bacterium
AAAGACCGCGGCCAATGCCAGGAAATACCCCGTCAGCCGGGCCAAGGGCACATCCCGAAAATATACGGAACTCAGGCGAAGCCGTTCCCAGGGCGACGGCCCGGCATGATTTTGCCCGCGGCCTTTCGGCCGGTCGGCTTGTACGGGGCGGATCTGCGTCTTTCGCGGCCTGTACGGCCGTCCAGAAAATCTACTTGCCAGACAGGCCATCAGCCGATAGTATACCCGCGTTCAGTGTTCGGTTCCGCGGCAAATCGCTCGATTCATGGTGGCGAAGCAACCACCCCGACGACGTGCCGGGAAACGTGGGAGATGGTCGCCATGGTGACGGCAGTTGAAGGAGTGAACGGTCGGATGGGAAAGAAAGACGACAAAGCCGCGAAAGATAAGGACAAGGAAGCCAGGCTCGACGAGGGCAGGGCGGGCAAGAAGGGGGCGGCGGCCAAGGTGGGCCACGCGTTTCTCGACGACAATCCGGCGCTCAGGAACACGCTCGCCCAGATCGAGAAGGAGTTTGGCGAGGGTTCGATCATGCCCTTGGGCGCCGAACGCCAGGCTCCGATCGAGGGGATCTCCTCCGGCAGCCTGTCGGTCGATCTCGCCCTCGGCGGCAAGGGTTTTCCGCGAGGTCGGATCATCGAGGTGTTCGGCCCCGAATCGTCCGGCAAGACCACGATCGCCCTGCACGCCGTCGCCGCCGCCCAGCGGGCCGGCGGTATCGCGGCCTTCATCGATGCCGAACATGCGCTCGACCCGAGTTGGGCCAAGAAGCTCGGTATCTCGCTGGAAAAGCTGCTCGTCAGCCAACCGACGAGTGGCGAGGAAGCGATGCACATCGCGGAGATGCTCATCAAGAGCAACGCCGTCGACATCATCGTCGTTGACTCGGTCGCGGCCCTCGTGCCGCAGAAGGAACTCGACGGCGAGATCGGCGACTCGTTCGTGGGCCTGCAGGCCCGGCTCATGAGCCAGACGATGCGAAAGCTGACGGGTGCGATCGCCAAGAGCAAGACGACCGTGATCTTCATCAACCAGATCCGCGAGAAGATCGGTGTGATGTTCGGCAGCCCCGAAACCACTCCAGGTGGCCGGGCGCTGAAGTTCTACTCATCGTGCCGGGTTGACGTGCGCCGGATCGGCACGCTCAAGGACGGCGAGGAAGTGGTCGGTCAGCGGGTGAAGGTGAAGATCGTCAAGAACAAGGTGGCGCCGCCGTTCCGCATTGCGGAGTTCGACATGATGCATGCCGACGGCATCAGCGTGGAGGGCGATATTCTCGATCTCGCCGTCACCGCCAAGCTCATCGACAAGACGGGCACGTGGATGCGCTATGGCGAGACGCATCTCGGCCAGGGACGGGAGAAGGCCCGTCAGTTTCTCAAGGACAATCCCGCCGTGGCGCAGGACATTCGCGAGAAGATCCTGGCCAGCAAGGACACCGTGATTGCGATGGTGAGCGAGACCGCCGCGAGCGAGTGACGTAGGATTCGCCGCGGGATTCGATCACCGCTCATCCGTCCCCAGAGCAGTTTCCCCCCAACCACCCACGGGAGGCCGTCCCAAGCGGCCGCTCGTGGGTGGTGTCGTTTTGCTGCAGCGGCATCGCGTCTTGGTGGCGGCGCCGGGTATAGTGTCGGCCCCGCGACGAACCCTGCGATCAATCCTTTCCTGCCGCATTCCCCGGGAGCCGATGGCGATATGAAGGCCGATGACCTCCGCGAGGCGTATCTCGCATTCTTCGAGTCGAAGGGCTGCGTTCGACGGCCCAGCGACGTGCTCGTGCCACGATGGGATCCGTCGGTGCTGTTCACGCCCGCGGGCATGAACCAGTTCAAGGATCATTTCCTCGGCAAGTGCAAGCTCGACTTCACCCGGGCCACGACCTGCCAGAAATGCCTGCGGACGGGTGACATCGACAACGTGGGCCGCACGCCGCGGCACCACACGTTTTTCGAGATGCTCGGCAACTTTTAGTTTGGCGACTACTTCAAGCGGGAGGCCATCCACTGGGCCTGGGAGTTTCTCACCGCGAAGAACTGGCTGAACATCGCCCCCGAGAAGCTCTCGATCACCGTCTACCAGGACGACAACGAGGCCTTCGCGATCTGGGCCGACGAGATCGGCGTGCCTGCCGCCCGGATCACGCGGATGGGCGAGGACGACAATTTCTGGCCGGCGAGTTCGCCATCGCAGGGGCCCGACGGCGTCAGCGGCCCGTGCAGCGAGATCTTCTACCGCATGCCCGACGGCAGCGACGTGGAGATCTGGAACCTCGTGTTCACGCAGTTCAATCGCGTGGGACCGCCGCCCGACAACCTCCATCCGCTCCCCAGCCGCAACATCGACACCGGCATGGGCCTCGAGCGGACATGCGCGATGCTCCAGGGAGTTGACAGCAACTTCCACATCGACATCCTGCGGCCGATCGTCGAGGCGGTGGCCGAGGTCTGTGGCCGGCCGTACGAGCCGGCAACCGATGACGGCCGACGGATGCGGCGGATCGCCGACCATGTGCGGGCCTGCACGTTTGCAATCCACGAAAACGTGCTGCCGGGCAACAACGAGGAGAAATACGTGGTCAAGCGGCTGCTGCGGCGGGCCGTGCTCGACGGCCGCCAGATGGGGATGCGGGAGCCGTTCCTGCACGCGCTGCCGCCGATCGTCGCCGAGATGATGCGGAAGCCGTATCCCGAACTCGCCGACACGACCGATCGCGTGGGCACCGTGATCAAGCGGGAGGAGGAATCGTTTCTCGCCACGATCGACGGCGGTCTCGAGCGCATCGAGAAGCTCTTCAAGGCGATTGGCGCGTCGGGCACGGCGGTGGTCGCCGGCGGCGACGCCGCGGAGCTCTACACCACCTACGGGTTTCCACCGGAACTGCTCGAGACCCTCGCCGCGGAGCGGAACTGCGGCTTCGACTGGGCGGGCTTTCGGGCCGCGATGGAGGATCATGGCCTCAAGTCGGGCGCCGGCACTCGCGTGGAAGTGTTTGCCTCCGGGCCGCTCGACGCGCTCAAGAAGACGATGCACGGCTCCGAGTTCGTGGGCTACGACGCCATCGAAGACCAGGGCAAGGTGATCGGCATCATCGCGCAGGATTCGCTCTGCGACCGGCTCGACGAGGTGGGGCACGCCGCGCCGGTGACCGTGGTGCTGGATCGCACCCCCTTCTACGGCGAATCGGGCGGGCAGGTGGGCGACACCGGCCGCCTCGAATGGCCAGGCGGCGAGTTCGAAGTGCTCGACACGCTGCGGGAAGGGGGCTTCATGCTCCATGTCGGCCACCTGCGGAAGGGCACGCTCGATCTCGGCGCCGCCGTCACCGCGAAGGTCGATCCGGCTCGCCGGGCAGCGCTCCGTCGGGCGCACTCGGCCACGCATCTTTTGCATGCGGCACTCCAGCACCACCTCGGCTCGCATGCCGTGCAACAGGGCTCGAAGGTCGATGCCGACCTGCTCCGCTTCGACTTCTCCCACACCAGTTCCATCGATGTCGACACGCTCCGGGCGATCGAAACGATGGTCAATGCCGGCGTGTTCGCCGCGGTGGCGGTGTCGGCGGAGCTCCTGCCGCTTGCCGAGGCCCGCCACGCCGGGGCGATGATGCTCTTCGGCGAGAAGTATCCCGATGTCGTGCGGATGGTGACCATGGATGGCGTGAGCCGCGAACTCTGCGGCGGCACCCATGTGACGAGCACAGGCCAGATCGGCCTCGTGCGGATCGTCGGCGAAGAGAGTGTCTCGGCCGGCACGCGACGCATCACCGCCGTCACCGGGGCCAGGGCGCTCGATCGCTTCCGTCAGGCCGAACACACGCTCGCCGAGTCGGCCAGCACCCTCAAGGTTCCTGTGGGCGAACTGGCTCATCGGCTCACGGCCGTCGTCAAGGAACTCCGTGATCTCAAGAAGGCGAAACCGGCCGCGGCGGGAGCATCGCTCTCGGTGGACGAGTTGCTGGCCGCCGCCTCCGATGTGGGTGGCACGCGGATCGTGGTGGCCGACGCGAAGGGAGGCGATGCGGGGGCGATGCGGCAGTGCATCGATCTGTTGCGTCGGAAGGCCAGCCCGATCGCCGTCTTCCTGGGCAGCGTGGAGGGCGACAAGGTGACGCTCGTCGCCGGGATCTCCCGCGAGCTCGAGGAGCGGGGGCTCTCCGCGGGCATGTGGATCAAAGACGCGGCGACCGTCGTCGGCGGCAAGGGAGGCGGACGTCCCGACCTCGCGCAGGCCGGCGGCAAGCTCGTCGATCAACTTCCGGCCGCGCTCGCCGCGGCACGGAAGTCGATCGAATCGCTCCTGCGAGCTTGAGGATCAGGAAGCGAGCTTCTCGATCGCGGTGATGGCGGCGTCGTAGTTGGGCTCTTCGGCCACTTCCTTGACCACCTGGGCGTATTGCACGACACCCTTGGCGTCGAGCACGAACACCGCACGGGCGAGGATCTTGAGTTCGTCGATCAGCAGGCCCCAGTTCATGCCGAACGCGCGATCCATGTAATCGCTGCCGTTCTTCATGCCCTTGATGTCCTCGGCACCGCAGAAGCGGTTCATCGCGAAGGGCAGGTCGAGGCTCACGGTCAGGGCGTTGATTCGGTCGCCGAGGGCGGCGATTCGTTTGTTGAACGTCTTCGTCTGCACCTGACAGACGGGGGTGTCGAGCGAGGGGACGACGCTGATGATCGTCGGCTTGCCGAGGAGATCGGCCTTCGTGACATGCTCCATGCCACCGGCGCCGAAACAGGTGAGATCGAAATCGGGGGCGGCCACACCGACCTTCACTTCCTCGCCGACGAGGGTGAGCGGATTGCCCTTGAACGTGACGGCGCCGTGACGACCCATGATGACCTGTCTCCTCGTGATGAAGGCGGAACGAATGCTGGCAGTATTGCTGTCATGTCGCGATCGGCAAGCCCGGATCCCGCGGCCCGGGCTGGGCGGGCATTCGGGCTGCCAAGTGTCCGGCGAGCGGTTTTCAGGCCCCGGCTGATCAAAATGCGGCCGCTTTCGGCTGCCAAGAGGGGAATCACCCGCCTTCGACTTGATCCGCGTGGGGGTCACCTCCGATCATGGGCCGCGGCAGGGAGTGGGAGCGACGGGCGCTGCCTCCACGGCTGCGGGCGATGGGAAACGGATTTCACCAGATCATCCACGTCACGGAGGGTTGAACCATGCATCCAACGAATGTTCGGAATCCCGAGATGGCGGCCCGCGAGGCAGGCCGAAACGAGAATCACGACTCGCCGCAGTGGGGGGTCACGGTGGAACGGGGGCCCGATTGGCTCTTCCTCCGGCTCGAGGCCCCGTCGGGGGCTCCCGGAGCCGAGGACGGTCGCGGCGGCCGCCTCGCCGATCGGATCTGCGATATGATCCGCGAGAGCCATGCACACCGTGTGGTGCTGGAGCTTGACCGCGTGCAATCCATCGACGACGACTTGATCGGAGCGATCGCCGATGTGGGCACGCGGGTGCGGGACGAAGGGGGCCTGATTCGGGTCTGTGGATTGACGCAGCCCAATCTGCAGCGACTCCGCACGACCGTGCAGGAGAGCGGCTTGGCCCATTTTGATTCGCGAACGGCGGCCGTGGGCCGGGGCGGGGCGATTCCATGAGGGCAGTGGGGCGGTTGGGGCAGCTTGCCGGGCTCACGATTCCCGCGATCGCCGTCATCATGGAACTCACCCACCGGATCACCTCCGGGCCGATGCTTGGCATGCTCGTTTTTTCGGTATGCTGCTTTGCCATCGGACGGATTCTCGAAGGCTATGCGGGCGAGTGATCGCGTGCGGCCACCGAGCCGCCGCGGTTGCCCGGTTCAGGATGCGATGCCTTCATGCTCACGCCGCTGATCTTCTCGCCGATCTACCGCCGCTACATCTGGGGCGGTCGCCGGTTCGAGACGATGCTCGGTCGCACGCTTCCCCCCGGTGAGGACTACGCGGAGTCGTGGGAGCTTGTCGATCGGGGCACTGACCAGAGCGTGGTCGCGGCGGGGCCGCTGGCCGGCATGACGCTCGGTGAACTCGTCGCGAAGCAGGGCTCTGACCTGCTGGGGCGGCGGCCGCCACCGAAGGCGTTTCCGCTGCTGTTCAAGTTTCTCGACGCCAGCCGTGACCTCTCGGTGCAGGTGCATCCCGACGACGAACGCGCTGCGAAGCTGGGCACGGCCGACCTCGGCAAGACGGAGGCCTGGTATGTGATCGATGCCGCGCCTGGCAGCCGCGTCTACGCGGGGCTGAAGGCCGGCTGCTCCCGGGACGACTTCGCCGCCGCGTTACGGGCCGGCCGTTGCGACGACGTGCTGCATTCGTTCGAGGCCCGGGCCGGCGACTGCATCTTCATCCCGGCCGGCACCCTGCATGCCATCGGCGCGGGGCTGATGGTGGCCGAGATCCAGCAATCGAGCGACGTCACCTACCGGCTCTATGACTGGAACCGCGTCGGCCCCGACGGCAGGTCTCGACCACTTCATGTGGAGGCAGGGCTGGAGGCGACCACCCGCACCGAACCGGTCGATCCGGTGACGCCGGCACCGACTGCCGATCCCGTTGCCCGCCGCCTCGTGACCTGCGACTATTTTCTGTTCGACGAGGTGCAGCCGAAGCAGACCTGGGATGTCGGTGGCGACGGGGGCTGCCACTTCATCGTGGTGCTTGCCGGCTCGCTCTCCTTCGAGCCGCGGTGGGGCCTGCCTCCGTTGGCTGCGGGCGGCTGTACGCTCCTGCCCGCCTCGATCGGCCAACAGTCGTTGGTCATCACCGCGGCTGGCGAACGGCCTGCGAAGCTCCTGCATGTGGCGTTGCCCTGACAGGAATCGCATACGGTCTGCGGAATCGCCTCGGGCGGTGGCGAATCGCCGGTCGAAACCGGGGTTGGGCGGCCCCCGGCCGGTTCCTACACTCCCGCTCCCTGCTTCCCGCCCCCTTGCCCCCGTGGGACTCCTCGTGCGGATTCAGCGCTCGAGCCTGATGACCATGACCGCATGCGTCGCCGCGACGCTCTGCGGCTGTGCGTCGCTCGGCAAACCGGATTGGCTCGCCCCCGGCCCGGCGCGGAATCAGCAACGGCGTGCGGTGCGGTTTGATCCCTACATGGAAAACGACATCGGCCCCAGCCTGTTCCGGCAGTATTCAACGCTCGACGGCACCCGGCCGCGAGACTACGCCGAACCCGTCGCCGAGGTGCGGCGCGCCCGCTGGTGGTCGCAGCCGGCGAGGTAGCCTGCCGTCGCGCCGGGGTGTGTGTATGATCGCTGGAGTCTCCGCAGCGGTGCCCGTCGCGGATCAACGACTTTCGCGGCCCGCCCCTCCGGAACCTTCGTGCCATGCCCTCCGAATCTCGTCCGCCCCGTGGCCGGCCCCCGCGTCCGACATCGGAGGCCCGTGGCCGCACCCCTCCCCGCAGCGCTGGGGGCCGCCGTCCTTTCACGCGTGGTCGGGATACCGATGACGACCGCCCGCGTCTGCCCGCAGCCGCCGACGACGGCCTCGAGCGCCTGCAAAAGGTGCTGGCCTCCGCGGGACTAGGCAGCCGCCGCTCCTGCGAGGAACTGATCACGACGGGCCGCGTCGAGGTTGATCGGCAGGTGGTGACCACGCTCGGGAGCCGAGTCGATCCGCAGACACAGGAGATCCGTGTAGACGGCGAACGGCTGCCAAACCCGAAGCGGGTCGTCTACATGCTCAATAAGCCGGTGGGCGTGGTTACGACCAACTTCGATCCCTCGGGTCGTCCGCGGGTCGTCGATCTCGTGCCCGGTGAACAGCGGCTCTTCGCGATCGGCCGGCTCGACCGGATGAGCGAGGGGCTGATCCTGATCACCAACGACGGCGGCCTCGCCAACCTCTTGGCCCATCCGCGATATGGCGTGGAGAAGAAATATCTCGTCCAAGTCGCGGGCGTGCCCAGCGAGGAGCTCATCGACCGACTGCACCGCGGCATCCGGCTCGCGGAGGCGGAGGTGCATGCCAAGCGGGTCTCGATCCGTTCGCAGCACAAGCAGAGCGCCGTGCTGGAGATGGTGCTCGACGAGGGCAAGAACCGCGAGATCCGCAGAATGCTCGCCAGCCTTGGTCACAAGGTACATCAGCTCAAACGCGTGGCCGTCGGCAAGTTGTCGCTTGGCAATCTGCTGCCCAGTCAGTGGCGGCAGCTGGCGTGGAGCGAGATTGAGTCGCTCCGCCGGGATGCGATTGCGGCCGTTGGGGCCGATGCGGAGCGGGAGTCGCCGCCACCGCGCGGGCCCAGCCGCGGTCCGATTCGCGGACGACGGCCAGGCGGCCCGCCACCGCGACGCCCCGGTCGCCCTGATCAGCCGGCACGGCCCGCCCGGTTCGGCAGGCCCGGCAAGCCCGAAGGTGTTGGCCGACCAGCGCGGCCGGCAGGAGCAGGTGGGCGGCCTGCCCGTCCCGGACAGGCTGGCCGGCCAGCCCGACCCGAAGGCCCAGGACAGGCTGGACGGCCCGCTCGGCCTCCGCGGGGTCGCCCAGGGGGCGAAGGTCGCGGGCAGGCCGGCGGCGAGGCTGCCGGCCCCGGTGGTGGGAAGCCACGCGGCGTGGGCCAAGGGCGACCGCTGCCTCGAAAGCGGAAGCGTGCCGGCAAGGCCTCGACGTGGCGATCGCGTCCCTCGGGTGGCACCGGGGAGCGCTGAGCGATGGCGAGCGGCACCCAGGAATCGGTCTGTCACGCCGACGCGGCCCAGCACCTCCGGGCCCGGGTCGTGGCCCATCATCAGGTGGCCGAGGCCACGTGGCGGATTCGACTCGATTGTCCGGCGATCGCGGCTCAGGCGGTGCCGGGACAGTTCGCCATGCTGCGGATTCCGGACCGGAGTGACCCACTGCTGGCCCGGCCGTTGGCGGTCTACGACACCTTTTTCGAGGAGGGCGTTGGGCGTTTCGCCGACTTCCTCTATGCCGTGCACGGCCGGTTCACCAAGGCGCTGGCCGGCGTGCGAGTGGGTGACGACCTCACGATCTGGGGGCCGCTCGGCAACGGCTTTCGGCTGCCGGCGGCCGATCACCTGCTGCTCGTGGCGGGTGGCATCGGGCAGACGGCGCTGCTGGCGCTCGCCCGGGAGCGACTCGGCGCGGCCCGCTACGGAAACCCTTCCCGAGACGTGCCCCGGGCCGCGCGGGTCACGTTCTGCTGGGGTGCGAGACATGCCGGCATGTTTGCCGATGCCGACGATTTCAGGGACGCTGGCTGCGACGTGCATCTCGCCACGCTCGACGGATCGGCCGGCGTGCGGGGCACCGTCATCGATCTACTCGATCAGGTGTTCGCCGCTGGCCTGGATGCCGCGGCGACGCAGGTGGCCTGCTGCGGCCCCGAGCCGATGATGGCCGCCGTCGCCCGCTGGGCTCAGGCCCGTGCCACGAGGTGTGCCGTTTCCCTGGAGACGCCCATGGCGTGCGGGGTGGGCATCTGCTTCACCTGCGTGGCCCGCATTCGCGACGCCGACGGCGGCTGGGATTACCGACGCACGTGCATCGAGGGCCCGGTGTTTGACGCCGAGCAGGTCGAATGGTGATCCCAGGAAGGGACGGGTATCAGGCCTTGCCCGACGCCTTCGTCGCAACCTTCCGCACCTTCGCCGGAGCCTTGGCGACCACGCCACCCTTTTCCGCGTTCTTGATCCGCGCCGAGATTCGCGACTTGATGCGGGCCGCGCGATTGTGATGAATCGTGCCCTTGGCGGCAGCACGGTCGGTCGACTTCGTCATGCCGCGAAACTGCTCTTTCGCGGAGGCCACGTCACCGGTGGAGATCGCCTCGAGAACCTTGCGGATCTTCGACTTGACGTCCGACTTCACGGCGCGATTCCGCTCACGGTCACGGAGGTTTTGACGATGACGCTTCTTGGCACTGGCCGAATGGGGCATTCCGAAATCCTCGATCGTTGCTGCGTGCTGGGGGGTGCCGAGACGGATCCCGGCCGATGGCTGGCCCAGGGGCGGGCCGCTCAGCCATCGCCACCTTTATCCTTTGCCGACCCCAACTTGTCCAGACGTTGGGCCACATCCCGGTAACCGAAGTCGAGTCCGGCCAGCGTAGACAGGTATTTGCGGGCCGAGTCGAGGTCGTCGAGGCCCGAGGCCAGCACGCCCGCCCGGTAGAGGGCCCGCTTGCGAAGCTCAACTTCCCGGTCCGTGAGGGCCTCGACCGCCGCCTGATAGTTCTGCATGGCGAGCTGGTATTGCTTGATCTTCTGGAAGCACTCGCCCAGTTCCAGCGACACCGATCCGCGGCGGCGGGTGTCCTTCATCGACTCCTGGAACTGACGGATCGCCTCGGTATGGTTGCCGGCGGCCTTGAGCCGCATGGCCAGTTCGTACTTCCAGGTGAGGTTTTCGGGATAGCGGCTGCACCGCGCCGAAAAGACGTCGATCTCGTGCTTGAGATGGCCGGCACGCAGCCGCTCGACCGTCGCGCGGTTGTCGGGCGTGTCGTCCGTCGCCAGCCGTTTTTCCGCGATCATCACCTTGTGCTTGCCCCAGCGGAGCTGACGATCCTCGAGGTGCTCCCGCACCCGGAGTTCGTTGCCGGAGGCGGCCAGCGCCTGCTGCAGCATCTGCTCGGCCTCCTCGACGGTGGCATCGCGTTCGAGCAGATCGGCCAACTCGAGGTAGGGCTCGATGTCGGTCGGATTCTGTTTGATGGCCTGCCGGAGTTCCGCGATCTTGCCGCCATCCTTCGCGGCTTCTTCGGGCTTGCCCGCGGCGGGCTTGCCGGCTCCCGACGATGACCTGCCGACCATGCCCTGGCCGGCCACGATCGTCTTCTCGACAGAGAGCCGCGAGATCTCGCGTTCCGACTCCTCGGCGAGCCCCTTCGTCCGTGAGATTCGTCGCCAGCACTCGATGGCCTGATCGAAGTTGCCCTGATTGGCGGCGAACCGGGCGCACTGGCGGTTGACTTCGGGATCGGTCGGCGACGCGTCGAGAGCGGCCCGAAGGTAGACGGCCTGGGCGTCGTAATACATCAGATTCCCGCAGGCCTCGGCCATGGCCAGGAGGCAGGCGTGGTCGGACGGGTTCGATTTGATGATCTCGACGCCCTGCTTGATCACGTCGCGCCATTGGGCTCCGGCGGCCAGTTTCTTGAGCGTCACCCGCGATCCGGCCGAAAAGAACGCCGTCAGACTGCCCGACTTCTTCGCACCGTACTTCTTCTTGAGGGCCGCCAGCAGCGATTGCAGAAATACCGCATTGCCCGGATCGCCGATGACGCAGGCCGAAAACATGTCGACGGCATAGTCGGCATTGCTCTGGAGTTGCTGGGTTCCGGTCACGAAACACTTCATCACCCGCGACCGCTCGGCCGGCGAGAGCGCCGCCGTGGACGGGATCGATGCGGGATCGACCGGGGCAGGAGTGGCCGCAGTGGACTCGTTGGCCATGGTCAGGGACGATTGGGTGACGGGTTGCCAGCAACCGCCGAGTGTAGTGCCGCCTGCTGAGGCGACAAACACCGGCCGGTCCTGCCCCGGGAACGTCACACAACGCATGCCATCCTCACCGCCGCCAACGCCTGGCCGGGTCTTGTTCGTCGGGGCCGGTCCCGGCGCCCCCGACCTCCTCACGCTCCGCGCCGTCGAACGGCTGCGGACGGCGGAAGTGATCGTGCACGATGCGCTGGTGCCGCTGCGGGTGCTCGACGAGGTCAACCTGGCGGCGGAGCGGATTCCCGTCGCCCGCGAGCAGGAGATGCGGCCCAACCCCGGCGTGGCGACAGGCCGACTCCTGGCGAAACTGGCGCTGGAGGGCCGCACCGTGGTGCGTCTCAAGGGGGGCGATCCGACGGTCTTCGCCCGGCTCGCCGAAGAACTGGAGCCGTTGCGACAGGCGGGCATTCAGGTCGAGTTCGTGCCGGGCGTGACCGCGGCGCTCGCCGCCGCGGCGGCGGCGGGGGTGCCGCTCACGAGTCGCGATGTCGCGTCGAGCCTGACCATCGTCACGGGCCGTGAGGCCGACGAGAAGACCGACGGGATCGATTTCCAGTCGCTTGCCGCGCTCTCGGGAACGCTGGCCGTCTACATGGGGGTCGAGCAGGCGGCCCGCTGGTCGCGTGAGCTCATCGCTGCTGGCAGGAGCCCCGACACGCCCGTCACGGTCGTGAGCCGCTGTTCCTGGCCGGACCAACGGGTGGGTGTGACGACGCTGGCGGAATGCGCGGCCGACTTTGTACGGCAGGGCTGGCAGTCGCCGGCGGTCGTCATCGTCGGTGCCGCGGCAACCGTCGAGGCTGGCCCGCTCAGGGGAGGGCTCGTGCTCGTCACCCGGCCGATCGGACAGGAGACGGAACTCGTGGCGGCCGTGAGATCGGCCGGAGGCGAGTGCCTGCACGTGCCGGTGATCCGCATTGCCGATCCGCCGGCATGGCAGCCGCTCGACGAGGCGATCGCCCACGCCGACACCTACGACTGGATCGTGTTTGCCAGTTCCAACGGCGTGCGCGGATTCGTCCGCCGGCTGCGGGCCGCGAAGCTTGATGGCCGGGCGCTTGGCTCGGCACGCCTGGCGGCAATCGGCCCGGCCACCCGGAGGCAGCTCGAGGAAGCAGGATTCCACTGCGATCTGACGCCCGAGTCCTTTCGGTCGGAGGGCCTGGTCGCGGCCCTCGGGGGAGCGCTCTGCCGGGGGCGTTTTCTGCTCGTCAGGGCCGATAAAGGCCGCGATGTGCTCCGTCGAGGTCTCGAGGCCCTCGGGCATCACGTTGACGAGGTGGTGGCCTACGAGAGCCGGGCGGTCGAGTCGATCGATCCGGCGGACCTTGCCGCCCTCGACCGCCTCCCGATCGGCTGGATCACGCTCACGAGTTCCTCGATCGCCGAGTCCGCGGTGGCGCTGTTCGGGGAGCGGATGCGACGCTGGAAGATCGCGAGCCTCAGCCCCGTGACGTCCACGGCTCTCGAACAGGCGGGGCTCCGGCCGACCGTCGAGGCCACTGAAGCAACGGCTGCGGGGCTGGTCGCCGCCATCCTGCGGTGGGAGGCGTCGCCGGCAGAGCCGCGCCCGTCGGCAGAGTCGCCCGGCACAGTGCATCTTCCCCCGTCTTTCCGCGACTGACCCGCTTCGCGTCGCACTTGAGTGGCGATGCTCTTCCCGTCGATAGCAGGCAGGTCGGCTCAGGTTTTCTGGAGCCGGCTGGGGCCATGGGGAGTCGCGCATGTTCGGGTCGAAGAAACAGGCAGCCACGGTCGTGATCTGCGCCACGGCGCCCCGCCAGCCGGGAACGGCCCGGGCGGGAGCATGGCTCGATGCCGCCCGCACCCTCACAGTGCCGGTGACATGGCTGGCCGGCATCGATTCGCTGGCCGAGATCGCCTCTCGAGGCCGGAGCGAGCTGGGCATCGATCTGGCCCTCGATATCCCGCCAGCCGCGTGTGGCTCGAAGGCGAAGCTCCGCGACCTGCTCCATCGCGCGCACGACGCCGCAGCCGACGTGACGGCGGTGGTGCTGCGCGGTCCGACGCCGCTGGACAACCGCGGCCTGTTGGTCGAACACGGCATCGGCGTGGCGCTCGTCAATGGATTCGAAGACGATGCCCGTGGCAGTCGCCGCCCGGCGCCTCGCGGGTGGCCATGCCGCAACGCCGTCTGGGGACTGTGGGAGGTGCAGGTCACGCCGCACCGTCCCCGGGGCATCGCCGGCTGGCTCGGCATGGGCGGCATGCCTCAACCAAAGGCGGGCGGGCTGCATGTGCTGCGGACCGAAGGCGTGGCGGTCGGCAACAACGGCACCGCCTTCATCACGCCGCGACTGGAACGCTGGGTCGCGTGGGCCGGCCAGCGACGCTTCGGTGGGACCGTGCTGGCGGGGCTCTCATCGCTCCCGGCGGTGATCTCGGGCGAGGGCCGCGGCGCGATGTCGGGATCGGTGCTTCGCGCGGCCTGATCGGCCGAATCAGTCCGACCGGCGGCGGACCGTCAGGCCTTGGCCCGGGCGTTGATCGACCAGCTCAGGTACGCGACGAGCAGGCCGGACAGAATAAACCCGATGTCCGCCGGCACGCTCACCCGTTGGAACGGGAAGGCGACCGCAAGGTCGGCGACGAACAAGATCACGACGATGCCCGAGACGATCAGGCCTGCGAGAGACAGCACGTTCGAAGCGCGGGAGGCGCCCCCGGGAGGCAAGGAGGTTTCATTCGAGCCTGCAATTCCATACCATACCTCCCGTTCCGTGGGGAGGCACGTGCCGGCCATTTTTGCCGCTCTCCGCCCCTTCCCCCCACCAACGCCTTCCAGCGGGGCCTGTCGCCGTGAAACCAACCCCACCCAGCATCGCCGTCTACACGGGGTCGTTCGATCCGATCACGCTGGGGCATCTCGACGTGATAGGCCGGGCCAGCCGGATCTTCGAGACCATCATCGTCGGCGTGGGCATCAACCCGGACAAGCAGTCGCTGTTCAGCCTCGAGGAGCGGGTTCAACTCGTGCAGTCGGCGGTCGAGGCCTTCGGCAACGTGCGGGTGGAACTCTTCAGCGGCCTGTCGGTTGCGTTCGTGCGAGAGCAGGGGGGGCACGTGCTCCTGCGGGGCGTGCGATCGCTGACCGACATCGAGGCGGAGTTCACGATGACGTTGGCCAATCGGAAGCTCGACGCCTCGGTGGAGACGGTCTTCCTCATGGCGGATGCGGCGTATTCGCACATCTCGTCGTCGCTGCTCAAGCAGATCACGCCGCTGGCCGACGACGAAGCACTGCTGCGGTTCGTACCTCCATCGGTCGTCGCCGCGCTGCGAAGGAAGCTCGCCGCCGGCTGATGGGGCTGCTGCCGCATCGAGGTACAAGCCGACCGGCCGTAAGGCCGCGGGAGTCGGTACAAGCCGACCGGCCGTGAGGCCGCGGGCTGACCTGGCGCGCGGCTTGGGGCTGCCCATGCCCCGTCGCCGGACGTTCGTTGCGCCCATCCTGGGCTTCACTCACTCGGATGCCGCCGGCGCTCCGCCATCCTGGCTGCGCTTGGCGTCATACGCCGGCTCCGGGGCACGGGCAGCCCCTCGCTGAGTTCCGGCCCGTGCAAGCCGACCGGCCGTGAGGCCGCGGGCTGCCCGCGTTCGGTTTCGGGGCCTCACCCACGCCTCACGGCGTTGGACCTTTTGGCATCTGCGGCGGTTCAGTTTGGGCTGGCCGGAGTCGTGCCGCCCTCGAAGTGACGACGGAGGTAGCGGGCCCGCTCGATGTTGCGGTCTTTGGTGTCGAGTTCGACGCCGCGGAGCTTCTGGAGATGGGCCGGCTGCGTGCGGACGAGGAGCGAGTTGATGTCGGCGATCTTCACGTCGCCGATCAGGCCCAGCAGCACGCCCATCCGCACCCGCGAGAGGAGCTGCATCGTCTCTTCGGCCGTGATCGTCTGGGCCGTCCGCAGGATGCCGTAGGCACGGCTCACCTGATCGTGAACGTTCTGCTGCGTCTCACGCACCAGAAACTCCCGGGCCCGTCGCTCGTAGTCGATCAGCACCGGCACCACGTCGCCGACCTGCTCGATCAGCTCTTCTTCGGTCTTGCCGAGCGTCGTCTGATTGGAGATCTGATAGAAGTCGCCCATGGCCTGCGAGCCCTCGCCGTAGAGGCCCCGGACGGCCAGCGAGATCTTATGCAGGCTGCGAAACACCTTGTCGATCTGCCGCGTGATCACGAGCGCGGGCAGGTGCAGCATCACGCTCACGCGGATGCCGGTGCCGACGTTCGTCGGGCAGGCGGTCAGGTAGCCCCAGCGGGAGTGAAAGGCATAGGGCACCACTCGGCCGATCTGGTCGTCGACCGTCTTGATCTGCTCCCAAACGCCCCGCAGGTCGAGGCCGCTGTGCATGCACTGGATGCGGAGGTGGTCCTCCTCGTTGATCATCAGGCTCACCTGCTCGAGGCCGTCGATCGCCACGCCCCGGGCGCCCTGGGCCTCGGCGTGCTCGCGGCTGATAAGCTGTCGCTCGACCAGGAACTGGCGGTCGATTTCCTCGAGAGTGCCGACGTCGATGTAGTCGAGTTGGCCCCCGACGGGCGAGGTTGCGATCCGCTCCCGGAGAAACTTCTCGACTTCGGTGCGGTCCTGCTCCGATGCCCGGCTGACGAATGGATAGTGGGCCACGTTCCGCGCGAGGCGGACGCGACTGCTCATCACGATGTCCGATTCGGGACCGGTGCCGCGGAGCCATTCGCCAACGGCTTCGGTGAGGGAATCAAGTTTCATGGGTGGGGCCGTCCGCCTGGGGTGTGCCTGCATCGCGGTCTGGGACCCCGATCCAGCGGTCTTCGATCCGTCGAATCGCGTCGCGATCCTCGCGGGCCTTCTCGTAATCCTCGCGCGCGATCGCCTCCTGCATGCTCCGCCGCAGCCCGATCACGCTCGTGAGTTCCTCGGTGCCCAGGGGCAGGGCGGTCGGTCCCTCCGGTGCCGCCTCTCGCTCCGGAGTCCGCCCGGTGTGTTGATTGGCGCCGTGGATATTGGCGATCAGCGGTTCCAGTTCCTTCTCGAAATGGACGTAGTCGTGGGGGCAGCCCAGCCGCCCCTGATTCCGGAACTCGAAGAACGTGATGCCGCACATGTCGCAGGCCTTCTTGTCGAGCACGGCGAGTTCGTCTGCCGTTTGCCCCACCGTGAGGGGCCCCGTGAGGCCGCCTCCCGCAGACGGCTCGTCCGGCTCGTCGTCGCCCGCCTCCGACTGGTTCAGATAGGCCCGGGCATGGTCCTCGCAGAGGTGGAGCTCGCGCACCTCACCCGTCTCCAACTCGGTGATGTGGAACACCGCCTGCTTGTCGCACTGCTGGCACTTCATGCTTTGCTCCTGCCTGACCCTCCGAATCATAGCCGGTTTGGGTGCTCCGGTCGCCCTCAGGGGCCGGCGAACGGCTGGCAGATCCCCGGCCTCGCCCTGAGCGAGCGTGTTGTTGGCCTTGGTTGGCGGGGGTAGTCTCTGCGGGGATCGCCCGCCACCGCTTCATCGCCGCTCGCTCTCTCATGCCCCACCTCCCGGACAGGTCCCGTTTCGGTGAACTCGTCAGTTCACTCGCACCGCCCGCCGGCGTCGGCAGGCTCGTGCCGGTCTACCGCCGGCTGTTCGCCGACAGCCTCACCCCGCTCTCCGCCTTCGCCAAGATCGATGCGGGCGAGGCCGCCTGCCTGTTCGAGAGCGTGATCGGTGGCGAGAAGGTTGGCCGCTACAGCTTTCTCGCCGCCGATCCCTTTCTGCGGATGGAGGCCCGGGGCACCACCGTCAGGATCATCGGCCCCGTCGGCGCGGAGACGCTGTCGTGTGACGATCCGCTGGCGGAGCTCGAGCATCGCATGGCCGCCTATCGGCCCGTTCACCTGCCCGAACTGCCCCCGTTCACCAGCGGCGTGGTGGGATACGCGGCCTATGATTCCGTCCGCTATGCCGAGCAGCTGCCGAATCCGCCGGCCGACGATCTCGGCCTGCCCGATCTGTCGTTCGGCTTCTATGACCGGATGGTCGTGTTCGACAACGTGACCAAGGCGATCGACGTGGTCGTGCTCGCCCGCATCGACGACGATTCACCGGCCGGCATCGATCATGCCTACGAGGCCGCCTGCCACAGGATCGACGCCACGATCGCTCAGCTCTCGGCACCGTGCGACTGGCCGCCGCCGGCCGACATCGGGCCCCGCCGCGAGCCCGCCTGCCTGAGCAACGGCACCGCCCGCACGGCCTTCGATCGCGAGGCCTTCCTCGCCGCCGTCGATCGCTCGAGCGAATACATCCGCGCGGGAGACATCTTCCAGGTGGTCTTGAGCCGACGGCTCGACATCCCGTTCTCGGCCCCGCCGCTCGAGCTCTACCGCACGCTCCGCGTCGTCAACCCCAGCCCGTTCATGTTCTACCTGCGAACGCCCTCGTGCACGCTCGTCGGCAGTTCACCCGAGATCATGGTGCGGTGCGTGGACGGCACGGTCACCGTCCGGCCGCTCGCCGGCACCCGCCGCCGCGGGGCGACGCCGGAGGAGGATCGGGCGCTCGCCGAGGATCTGCTCGCCGATCCCAAGGAGCGGGCCGAACACGTGATGCTCATCGATCTCGGCCGCAACGACGTGGGCCGCGTGGCGTCGATCGGATCGGTCGCGCTTTCCGACGTGATGGTGATCGAGCGTTATAGCCACGTGATGCACATCACGAGCAACGTGACCGGCCGACTCGCCGAGGGGCTCACCGCCTTCGACGCGCTGCGGGCCTGCCTGCCGGCCGGCACGGTCTCGGGCGCGCCCAAGATCCGGGCGATGGAGATCATCGACGAGCTCGAGCCGGTTCGCCGCGGACCGTATGCCGGCGCGGTCGGCTACATCGATTTCAGCGGTGCGATGGACACCTGCATCGCCCTCCGCACGATCGTGGTCACGGGAGGCCGAGCCTACGTGCAATCGGGGGCGGGCATCGTGGCCGACAGCGTTCCCGAGAAGGAGTTCGAAGAGACGCTCAACAAGGCCAAGGGCATGCTCGTGTCGATCGAGATGACGACGGAGCGTCTGGCGGGGCCGAGGGCCGGACGGTCCGGATGACGCGGAGGTTCGCATGATCCGGTGCGAACGCGCCACCGTCGAACGCTCCGGCCGTGTCGTGGTCGAGGCGATCGAACTCCTCGTGCCGGCGGGGCAGGCCACCGCCGTCATCGGCCGCAGCGGTGCGGGAAAGTCGTCCTTGCTCGCCGCCGTCGCGACGGCGCTTCCGCTCCATGCCGGCGACATTCTCGTGGACGGTCGCTCGGTGCGTCGGGAGTCCGAGGCGGTGCGGCGGCTGATCGGCTACGTGCCGGATCGGCTGCCCTCGTGGCCCGGCGTGAGAGCCGACGAGTTTCTGGAGCTGTTTGCCGTGGCTGCGGGGCTGCGGGGGCGGCCGCTCGAGGCCGCCGTCGGAAGGGCGCTCGGCATGGCGGGGCTCGCCACCGAACGCCGGGCTCCGCTCGACGACCTCTCCGCGGGCCACGGCAAGCGGCTGCTCCTGGCCCGGGCGTTGCTGCACGATCCGCAGGTGCTCCTGCTCGACGATCCGTTTGGCGGCCTCGATCCGATCGAACGCCGTGAGGTGCAGCAGGTGATCGGCGACGCGCACCTGATGGGGCGAACGGTGCTGGCTTCCATCGATGATGCGGCCGTGCCGCCATGCTTCACACACCTCGCGGTGGTGCACGAAGGGCGACTGGTCGCGAGCGGCCCTTGCGAGCCGTCGGCCTTCGCGGCGGGCCGATCATGGCGGTGCGTGATCGTCTGCCGCGGAGCGGCCGAGGCGGCGGTACGGGTGCTCGCCACGATCGTGAGCGATGCCCGCGCCGTGGAGAGCGACACGGTGGTGATCACGCTGGATGCGACGCGGGACACGCTGGCCGACGCTCTCGCCGCGGTCGTGCGGGCCGGCTTCTCGGTGGAGCATGCCGGCTTCGAGCCCCCGTGGCCGGCACAGCTGCTGCGGTGAAGCTCCGGTGCTCGGGCAGCCCCGCGCTGAGTTCCGGCCCGTGCAAGCCGACCGGCCGTGAGGCCGCGGGCTCTTGCGGCGTGCGGCTCGGGACTGCCCGTGCCCCTTCGCCGGACGTTCGCTACGGACATCGTGTCCTTCGCTCACTCGGATGCCGCCGGCGCTTCGGCATCCTGCCT
>JAUMAF010000089.1:0-14550 GCA_032117045.1 Pirellulales bacterium
GTTTCAGCTTCGCATCGAGGCACCGACCGGCACCCGCATCGAGCGGACGGAGCAGATCGTCCGCAGGGTGCTCGACGTCGTCAACGAGGAGACGGGCGGCGATGCCATCGACATCTCCGTGGGCTACGCCGGACTGATCCCCGCCAGCTACCCCATCAACGCGATCTATCAATGGACGGGCGGGCCCGAGGAGGCCGTGCTCCGCGTCGCCATGCGGCCCGAGGCCCACGTCGACATCGCGACCCTGACGACGAGGCTGCGGGAGCGATTGGGAAGGGAACTGCCGGGCACCACCTTCTCGTTCGAGCCGGCGGACATCGTCAGCGAGGTCATGAGTTTCGGCTCACCCACCCCCGTCGACGTCGCCGTCAGCGGCCCGAGCTTTGACGACACGAAGGCTCACGCCGAGAAAATCCGGCAGCAACTCGTGGCCGTGCCCACGCTCCGCGACGTGCGGTATGCCCAGTCGCTCGACTATCCGTCGGTTCGCGTCTCGATCGACCGACGACGGGCTGGTGCCAGCGGCGTCACCACCGATCAGATCGCCCGGTCATTGGTCGCCGCAACTTCGTCGAGCCGGTTCGTGGTGCCAAACTACTGGCCGGATCCCAAGAGCGGCATCGGGTATCAGGTTCAGGTCGAGATTCCGTTCGAGGCCATGTCCTCGATCGATGACATCGCCACGCTGCCGATCCACCGCGGGGAGACGGGCTCGACCGCCGGGGACCACGCTTCTGGCGGCCTGCTCCTCCGGGACGTGGCCGATGTCTCCCGCGGCACGATGCCCGGACAGTTCGACCGGTACAACATGAAGCGCACGATCTCGCTGACAGCCAACGTCGCGGGCGAGGATTTGGGCCGGGCGGCGGCTCGGGTGGGCCTCGCGGTGGATGCCGCCGGCCCGCCACCCAAGGGCGTGAAGGTGGATCTGCGTGGACAGATCGGCCCGCTCTGGGAGATCCTTCGCGGTCTGTCGCTGGGGCTGGTGGCCTCGCTCGTGGTCATCCTTCTGGTGCTGACCGCCGCCTTTCAGTCGCTCCGGCTGGCGTTCGTCGCGTTGGCGGCGGCGCCGGCCGTGCTGGCGGGCGTGGCCCTGGCCCTGCGACTCACATCGACGACGGTCAACCTCCAGTCTTTCATGGGAGCCATCATGGCGCTTGGAGTGTCCACGGCAAATGCGATTCTGCTCGTGTCGTTCGCGGAGCGCGAACGACGCAGCGGGCTTAACGCAAGAGACGCGGCGGTGACCGCTGCCCGCGACCGGCTGCGGCCGATCCTGATGACGAGCATCGCGATGATCGTGGGCATGGTGCCGCTCGCGATCGGCGCGGGCGAAGAGGGTGGCCAGACGGCGCCGCTGGGAAGGGCCGTCATCGGCGGACTCCTCGCCTCGACCGCGGCGACCCTCTTTCTGCTCCCTGCCGTCTTCGCCGTCGTGATGGGCCGCAGTTCTCGGGAAACCTCGTCGCTCGATCCATTCGATCCCGAGAGTGGTCGATTCGTCGGCGACCAGTCAACGTCCGGCAGCGCTCCGTCGGGCGAGCCCTTCCGAGGCGTGACCGCTGGCAGCACGGCTCTTCTGCTCCTCGCCGGCATGATCGCCGCGGGCTGCAAACGTCCCGCTCCGGCCCCTGCCACAACCGGCGCACCGCCAACCGGCGAGGTGCGGAAAACGGTCACGGAATCACCTCCTTTGGCCACCGTCGTGACTGCCACGACCCCGACGCGGTCGACCCTGCGGCGGACGAGTGTGCAGCCGGGGCAGATCGAGCCGTATGAGGTCACCTCGCTGCACGCCAAGGTGGCCGGCTTCGTCGAGCGGATCGACGTCGACATCGGCGACACGGTCAGGGCCGGAGACGTGCTGGCCCAACTGGCCCTGCCCGAGGTGGTGGCCGAACGGGCTCAGAAAACGGCGGCCGTCGAACTCGCGGCCGCCAAGCTCAGGCAGCAGGAGGCCAACCAGAAAGTGGCCGCAGCCAATCGCGAGGTGGCTCTCGCCAAGGTGGATGAGTCGACCGCCGCCACGAGCCGCGCTGACGCCGAGGTGCAGCGGCGGACGTCTGAACTCGCCCGAACGGAACAGCTCGTCGCCGAGGGTGCTGTTACTTCCGCGCTCGTGGACGAGATGCGGAGCACGCTCGCGTCGGCCAAGGCCGTGCGGGAGGAGGTCGATGCCCAGGTGCGGTCGGCGCAGACCGGCATCAAGCAAGCCGATGCCGGCATCGAGCAGGCACAAGCCGATCTGGCCGCGGCGCAAGCGAACGTGGCCGTTGCGGAGGCGGATCGGGCGCGTGTGGATGCCCTGCTCGAATACGCCAAGATCGTCGCCCCCTTCGACGGCGTCGTCCGCAGCCGCCTCGTGCATCCCGGCCACTTGACCTCGCCCGATGGCGGCGGCGAACCGCTCCTCGTGATCACGCGTGCCGACAAGGTCCGCGTGGTGGTCGCCGTGCCGGAGATGCTGGCGGCGTTCGTCGACGTCGGCGATCCGGTCGAAATCCGGCTCCAGTCGTCTCCGGGCACGTTGATCTCCGGATCGGTCAGCCGAACATCCGGCAGTCTCGATGACGCGACGCGAACCCTCCGTGCCGAGATCGACGTGCAGAATCCTGCCGTCATCGCCACCGGAAGTGGCACGCAGGCCGGTCCTCGGCTCCGACCAGGCCTCTATGCCACGACCACGATCGTGGCCGAATCGCACCCGGATGCGATCGCAGTCCCCACATCGGCGGTCGTCCGTGAGCCCTCGGGAAAAAGCGTCTGCTTTGTGATCGAGGGCGGCACCCTGCGACGGCGGGAGGTCATCGCAGGTCTCGAGGAGGGCGGCCTCGTCGAGATTGTCAGCGGTCTTGCAGGTAACGACCGCCTGGTGGCTCCAGCCACGGCGTCGCTGGTCGAGGGCCAGGCCGTCCAGGTCGCGCCATAGCCGCAGCTACGACCGGCCCAGCACTCGCCTGGTTTCGTACTCTGCGCCTCTTTCCCAGCTTGCGGCTTGCGGCCGAAACCAGATCCTGAACCGCCGGAAAACTGGGCAAGCCTCACGACTTCATCCAGTTGTAACGGCTGGAATGACGAATCTCAGGGGTGGAGATTCATCGCTTCATGCGTCGACTGCTGCGCCACGCCGCGTTGCTGCTTTGTCTCGCCGTGACCCATGGGCCGCGGCACGAAGGGGCGGCACGCGCGGAAGAGCTGATCAACCTCCCGATCGGCACGGAGGCGCCCCGGCCCATCCTGCCCGATGAGCGTCCACGTGGAGTATTCCTCGATCCCTTCGCACCGGAATCTCCGCCCTCCGACGTGCTCCCGGTGGCAGTCTGGCAGGCGCTCATCCCGGACACCGTGGAGCCTCTGCCTCTACCGCCTCCGCCGGCCGTAGACACGGCGGTTCACGAACTCGACGCGCCGGCATCAATCCCCCTTGCCTTGGAGTCGACCGCTGCCGGTGACCTGGCAGCCGTGGGTCAACTCGTACCGGAGCAAGTGATTCATCCCGTCGATCTGGTCGGAGCGCTCAGGCTCGCCGGCGCTCGGGATCTCGACATCGCGATCGCCCGGGCCCGTGTCACCGCGGCCGCCGCGGACGTGCAACATTCCCGAGCGCTCTGGCTGCCCAGCCTGTTCATCGGCCCCAACTGGATCCGGCACGACGGCCAGGCGCAGATCGTGGAAGGCAACGTCCGCACGATCAGCAAGAGCTCGCTTTTTCTCGGAACCACCGCCGCCGCCGGTTCGAGCATTTCCGGCCCGATCCCCGCCGGCGGCCCGGCGCAGGTGACAGGCCTGACATCGGTCCTCCGTTTCTCCGACGCCATTTTCCTGCCACTGGCTGCCGAGCAAATCGTCTCCGCCCGCCATGCCGGCGTGCGCACCGCCACCAACGACGCTCTCCTTGGCCTCGCCGAGTCCTACATGGAGTTGCAGCGTGCGGCCGGCAAGCTGGCCATCGCCCGCGAAGCCGCCGCAAATGCCGAACGGCTGACTGAGATCACCGAAGCGTTCGCCAAGACGGGCGCCGGCCTCGAGGGCGATCATCAGCGAAGCCTTGCCGAACGGGACCGACGTCTGGCCGATATCGAGGGCAGCCTCGGCGACCTGGAGGTGGCGTCGGCCGACGTTGTTCGCCGCACCCGACTCAATCCCTCACTCGTCGTGGCTCCGGTGGAGCCGGCCGAACTTGTCCTGGAGATCGTGGACGAGAACCTTCCGGTGGACACGCTGATCGAGGTCGGGCTGCGAAACAGACCAGAACTCGCCGAGGCTCGGTCATTCGTCGAGGAGACACTACTCCGACTCAAGCAGGCACGACTGCGGCCGTTCATCCCCAGCCTCGCGTTCCGCTACTCCGGCGGTGGCTTCGGCGGCGGACGCAACGGCTTCTTTGGCGACTTCAACGCCCGCAGCGATGCCGACGTGAACCTCTTCTGGGAAACGGCGAACCTCGGCTTTACTGACTCGGCGATTCGTGATCGCCGCACGGCCGAGCGCCGCGAGGCCGACCTGCGGCTCTGCAAGGTGCAGGACATCGTCGCTGCTGAAGTGGTTCAGGCAGAGAAGGCACGACTGGCGGCCAAGCGGCGAATCCGGCGGTCCGAAGCGGCCGTGCCGGAGGCGATCCGGTCTCTGGAGCTCAACTTTCGCACGATCCGCGAAGCTGCCGGACTCCCCGTGCCATCCACACGGCCGATCGAGGTGCTCCAGCCGATTCAGGCCCTCGCCGTGTCGCGAGGCGATTTGCTCGACGCTGTCATCGACTACAACAAGTCGCAGTTTCGACTCTTCCATGCCGTCGGCCGCGCGCCGCACGTGGCAGGCGTATCGGCCATGGCCCAGTTCACGACACCAGCAGCGGCCGCGACGACCGGCGTCAGGTGATCGCCGGTGGCTCGGTCTCCAGATCGTCCTCGGCGGCAGCCGCCGTGGCGAGCGACGCCGGCGGCCAGAAGGCGACGGCCAGGGCCACCGCTGCGGCGAGTGCCATGAAGGTCGGCACGAGGAACAACCGCCGGTAATCGACGCCCTCGTCGCCCTTGAGGCTCGCCTGCAGCGGGATGAACAGCCACTTGGCCGCGAGGTCGCCGAGGCCGAGCACGAGCAGATTGAACAGGCTCTGGGCACTGCTCCGCACGTCCTTCGGAAACGCGGCATCGATGAAGATGTAGAGCGTGGCGAAAAAGAACGCGTAGCAGATGCCATGGAGCACCTGCACCGCGATGATCACCGCCTGGTTCTGCGGCATCAGGGCAAACACCGCGAACCGGGCCGCATGGCCGAGAATGCCGAGGATCATCGTGGTCTTCCAGCCGAGTCGTGCGAGCACGGCACCAAGCACGGCCATCGTGGCGATCTCCGCCACCTGCCCGATACTCATCACGGGCATGATCCACTTGGGCTCGAGCCCCACCGTCTTGCTGCCCAGGAAGTCGCCGGCCATCACGAAGTAGCCGTTGTGAATCACCGCGTCGATGAACGTCACCAGAAACAGCACCGCGAGGTAGGGCTTGGCAAGAAACCGCGCCGCCTTCATCCAGGCAAAGCCACCGTCGCCTGCGGCGGCAGGCTTGGGGGGCGTATGGGGCAGGATCAGGCTGTAGGCCGCCAGAGCGAGCGAGAGCACGCCCGCGATCAGAAAGATCGTGCGACTGGCCGCCACGGCCTCCGCCCCACTCTTGCCCTCGAGAATGAAATAGAGGGGCCAGGCCACCAGGATCCAGCCGATCGTGCCGCCCATGCGGACGATGCCGAACTCCTTCTGCGCGTCCTTCATATGGGCGAAGGCGAGCGAGTTTGAGACGGAGATGGTCGGCACGTAGAAGAGGGCATGAAGGAGCATCAGGCCAAAAAACGTGGGAAAGTCTCGGGCCCAATACATCCCCAGAATCGCCAGCCCACCGATCAGGTGGCTGCCCGCCATGAATCGCTCCGCGGCAAACGTGCGGTCGGCGAACTGGCTGGAAAAGAAGATGCCCACGATCGACGCGATCGCAAACGCGCTTCCGACCCAGGCGATCTGCGAGCCCGTGAAGCCGAGGCCGCCGTCGGCGATCCCCGCCCCCATGTAGCCCCAGATCAGGGGCAGCCAGGCGCCCCAGATGGCGAACTCGAGCACCATCATCAGCCAGAGGCGAAACGTGGGGGCCTTTTCGGCTGTGGACTTCCTGGCAGTGGCCTGGTCGCGGCTCATGGGAGCTCCTTGATGCGGATGTTGCGGAAGTGAACCTCATCGCCGTGGCCAAGATAGCCGATCCGTCCGGAGGTGCGGGAGAGACCGGGATGCGGCTTGCCGTCCGGGGTGGGGGCTCCGTCGCGAAACGGGCCCGTGTCGGCATCGACGATCGTCTTGCCATTCACGACGACCGTCACGTGCGACCCGCGCACGGTGACTTCCTCCGAGTTCCATTCACCCACCGGCTTGAGGCACCCCCGCTCCGCGGCGACCACGCCGTAGATCGAGCCATGCACCTGCCACGGCTGAAGGCCGGCATACTTCGCATCCCCATCGTCGAGGATCTGGATCTCCATGCCGGAAAACGCCACGTCACCCGTCTCGGGGGCGCGGATGCCGAGGCCGTTGTTGGCGCCCGGAGTGAGTTTGAAATCAAACCGGAGCGTGAAGTCGCCAAACTCCCGGGTCGTGAGCAGACGGCCGCCGGCCCCCTGCTTGCAGCGAAGCTCGCCGTCAACCACGTGGTAGCTCACCAGATCGCCCTGCCAGCAATCGAGCGACCGTCCGTCGAACAACGGCACGAAGCCCTGCTCCGCGGCGGGCATGGCCAACGGGCTGACGACACCATCCAACGGCCTGATCTTCATGCGGCGAAACTCCACGGGGGCCCCCTCGGACTCGAGGCAAAGATACCCGGTGGCCGGTGAGCATTCCGCCCCGCCCGACACCTCGTGGCCATTCACCCAGAGCCGCACCTCTCCCTGCACCGCCCTGATGACGTAGTGATTCCACTCCGGCGTGCCTCGGGAATGCCGCGCCTTCGGAAAGCTGCGACTGCCCTTCGGGGCCGTCGGCGGAAAGGGCTTCATCGTCGAGGTGCCCACCGGAAACACATCGCCGTCGGTGGTGAACCAGTCGGCCTTCTTGCCGGTCGATTGCTCGTAGGTCGCGGTGAAGCCATGGTCGAGCACCTGCACTTCGATGCCGCCGGGGGGCAGTTGGCCCGGCTTGATCGAGTCGAGGGCCTCCTTCGGCGCCCAGAGAAACACGCCCGAGTTGCCGCCGGCCGTGAGATGCCGCCATTCCACCGACATCTCGAAGTCGGTGAGGGGCTCCTTCGAGCGAATCACGCCGACCGGCCGGCCGGAGCATTTCACGCCGTCGGCGGTCCACGTCCAGGTGTCAGGCTGGCAGTTCACACTCGTGAAGTCGGCCTCGCCGAGATCCCGCCAGCCAGCCGCCCCAAGGTCGAACGTGCCCAGGTCTCGGACAGCCACGTTGCGAACGTGCATCGGCGCGCCATGAGTCTGAATCTGGATCGGCCCCCGAACCGGCAGCGGCTGCCCCTTCTGGAAATAGTTGGCCAGCGGGGCATCGTCGACGACCAACTGGTCGTTGAGGACCACCGTGGCGCGATCACCCTTCATCGTGATCCGCATCGTGTTCCACTCACCGATCGGCTTGTCGGCCTTCACCTGCGGCCACTTGCCTGCCGCCTCGGCCGGATTGTTCCAGAGACCGCCCGAGCCCTTCTCGCAGCCGTGCTTGAAGTCGCGTTCGCAGGCCGGATCCCAGATCTGCACCTGCGGATTACCGCGAAGATAGATGCCGCTGTCGGCGCAGGATGCCGGCAGCATCCACTCGAGGGTCAGTTCAAAGTCGCCGAAGTCGCGATCGGTCGTCAGGAACACCCCGTGGCCATCGCTGACGATCACACCGTCCTGCACGCTCCAGTGCGTGGCCATGTCGGCATTCCACTCGGCCTGACGCTTGGCCCGCTCCTCGGGCGTGCCCTTGGACTCCTTCTCGGGATCGAAGTGCGGCCGCCCGCGCCAGCCGGCGAGATCGCGGCCATTGAAGAGCGCCGTCCAGCCGGCAGGGGCCGCAGCCGCCGAGGCAGAAAAAAAGGTGCCTGCCACCAAAAATGGGCACACCAGGAAAACGAGGCACGTTCGTCGAACAGATCGCAAGGCATCTCCTCCTCAGAGACGAGATCAGACGGTTGATCACACCGCTTTCAGAGTCGCACGGGCTGGCCACCCGCTGCCGCGCTCTTGTCGGCTGCGAAGATCACGTCGAAGGTCTTCTTGGCCTCCTTGAAGCTCGTGAGCGGCATGTCGCAGCCGGCGTCGAGTGCGTCGAAGAAGGCCTGGAACTGTGCCTGGTAGGGGTGGTCGCTGACGTCGCCGGAGTCGAGCATCTTCATCGAGAGCTTGCTCCAGTGGCCCTTGTCGGCCTTGAGCTTCATGGAATGAAACTTGTCGTCGAGCAGGCTGCCCTCACTTCCCACGAGATGCGTGTGAAAGTAGTACGGCTGGAGGCAATCGACGATCGCTGCCGTCTTGCCGATGCCGCCTCCCTTGAAGTGCAGGAGCGTGACGCTCGAGGTGTCATACTCATACGGTGCGAAAATGGGGCTCTCCGACTTCGTGCTCAGGCTCGACACCATCTCGACATCGCTGCCCATCAGCATCAACAGGGCGTCGAGCGCATGGCAGCCTGCCGTCAGCAGGGCGCTACCGCCATCTTTTTTGCCGGTGTTCCAGCGATATTGGCCATACCACGGTCCGATGCCGTGGTAGTAGTCCACCTCGCCGTAGTGGAGCTTGCCGAGGAGCCCCTCGTCGATCAGGGCCTTCGTGACCTGAAACTGGTTCGAGTACCGGCATTCGAAACAGACACAGCCCCGCACGCCATTGGCCTCGGCGGCCGCCACGATGTCGCTGACCTCCTCCGGCGAGTTGGCCATCGGCTTCTCGAGGATCACGTGCTTCTTCGCCCTCGCGGCCGCCACGGCCTGATCGCGATGCTGGCTCGGGTAGCTCGTGATGTCGACCACGTCGATGTCGGGGTCGGCCAGCAAGTCGTCGAGGCTCTGGTAGGCCCGAATCGTGCCGCCGTGCCGAGTCGAGAGCTCGGCCGAGTCGAGTGGCCGGGAGGAATAGACCGCCGTGACCCGCCCCTGCTTCGTCGCGTTGATGGCAGCGATATGGGCCGTGGCGGCCCAGCCATAGCCGATGATACCGACGTTGATGTGACTCATGGTTCCTGCATTCTCCCTCATGACTTGTAGCGCACGAATCCCTCGATCGCCTCGTATTCCGGCAGGCCGAGCCGATCATAGAGTCGGGCCGTCTCACGATTGCGATCCTCTGCCCGCTGCCAAAACTCCCGGGAATCGGTGGGGCCCGGAAAGAGCGCCCGATCCTTCTGGCTCTCGTGCTTGAAGATCGCCATGCGTTTTCGCTCGACCTCGTCGGGCGAGAGCGGCACCGCCATCTCGATCTCGTGCGGCTCCCATTCCTGCCACGCGCCACGATACAGCCAGAGTTGGCACTCCGCCGCCCAGGGCCGATCCTTGACCACCTCGATCGCGCCGAGCACGGCGGCCAGGCACACGCGGTGGGTGCCGTGAGGATCGGAAAGATCGCCGGCCGCGTAGATCTGGTGCGGCTTGACCTGTTCGAGCAGATCAACGGTGATCCTGATGTCCTCGGCCCCGATCGGCTTCTTCCGCACTCGACCGGTCTCGTAGAACGGGAGATCGAGGAAGTGGATGTTGGCGGGCTTCACTCCCGAATACCGGGCTCCGGCACGGGCTTCGGTCCGCCGAATCAGCCCCTTGACCACCTGGAGTTCGTCGATGTCCACCGCGCCGGCGTTTTTCGTCCGGAGAAACTGCCGGATCCTGTCGGCGATGCCACTGGTCTTCGTGCCCACGCCGAATGCCTTGCAAAACTCCTCCACGAAGTCGACGTGGCGGTCGGCCGACTCGTCCCAGACCGCGATGTTTCCGCTGGTCTGATAAGCGACGTGAACGTCGTGGCCCTGCTCGCAGAGCCGGATGAAGGTTCCTCCCATGCTGATCACGTCATCGTCGGGATGCGGACTGAAGACCACGACCCGCTTGGGAAACGCACCCGATCCACCATGGGGCCGCCGCCCGCCGTCGGGCTTGCCCCCTGGCCAGCCGGTGATCGTGTCCTGCATGCCCCGAAAGACCTCGATGTTGAGATCGTAGGCCCTGCCCCTGTGCGACAGAAGGTCTTGCAGGCCATGCTCGTTGTAGTCCTCGTCGGTCAGTTTGAGGATCGGCTTGCCGAGCTTGAGCGACAGCCAGATCACGGCCTTTCTCGTGAGCTGGTCGGTCCACTCGAGCCCCATCGACTCCAGCGGCCCGACCACCCACGGCGACTCGAATCGCGAGAGCCTGGCGGCCGCTGCCCGGTCGAGCACAAACCGCGCGTCGGGATGCTGCTGAAGAGCGCTGGCGGAAACGTGGCTGCAGGGCGGCTCCTCCACCGCCTTGCGGACGATCGGCGCCTTGTGCTCGCCGAAGGCGATGAGCACGACCCGGCGGGCGTCGAGGATCGACCCCACGCCCATCGTGATCGCCTGTCGCGGCACGTTCCATTCGCCGAAGAAATCACTGGCGGCGTCCGACCGTGTCACACTGTCGAGCGTGATCAGGCGGGTGCGGCTCTCGAGGGCGCTGCCGGGCTCGTTGAAGCCGACATGGCCCGTTCGCCCGATGCCGAGCAGTTGCAGGTCGATGCCGCCGGCGTTCCGAATCCGCTCCTCATACTCCGCACAGGCGGAGGCGATCCGCTCGCGGCCCAGGGTGCCGTCGGGAATGTGAATGTTGTCTTGCGGGATATCGATGTGGTCGAAGAGATGCTCCCGCATGAAGCGGTGATAGCTCTGCAGCGCGTCGGGCTGCATCGGCCAATACTCGTCGAGGTTGAAGGTGACCACGGTCTTGAACGAGACCCCCTCCTCCCGGTGCAGGCGGATGAGTTCGTCGTACACCCCCACGGGTGTGCTGCCAGTGGCGAGGCCCAGCACCGTCTGCTTGCCGGCCGCGGCTCGCTGCTGGACGAGGTCGGCGATCTCACGGGCCACGGCACGACTGGCGTCGGCCGGCTGATCGAAGACGGTAACCGGCAACCGTTCGACCGTGGTGATATGCGGAAGTGGTCCCCGATAGATGGGGCCAGCCGAAAGTGACCGGGGCGAAGGCTTCGTCGTGGACGACATCGAGTTTCCTTTCATGGCTGCTGTGACCGCAGGGTCACGAACTAGATCAACTTTGTCTTGCCGGGAATGGCATGATGGGGCTGCGGCAGCGGTGAGGCCCAGGTGAGTTTCTTCGGAAACAAATCGAGCTTGGATTCGTTCACCGCGAAGTCCCACGTCACCTTCTGGCCCGTGTAGGCCGCCATTCGGCCGAGCACCGCCACCATCGAGCTGTCGGCCAGTTGCCTGAGCTCCACGATCGGCTGGCCGGCCCGGATCGAATCGACGAGATCCTTGTGCTCCTGTTCGTAGGCGGCGGCGATACTGCCCGCCATCTCCCAGACCTTCGCGCCGGACCGGTCGAAGATTCGCGATCCACTGTTGGCGGCCCCGATGTGACACTGGCCCTGTGTGCCGTAGATGACGCTACCGACGTCGCTGGCGGCCCCCGGAATTTGCCGGCACAGGAACGACACCATCCGCTGGCCCGGATACTCGTAGTCGAGGCTCATGCTATCCCACATCTCGCTGTCGTCGGGCCGCGTGAACCGCCCGCCGGAACCAAACGCCGACACCGGATTGGAGCCCATGACCCAGTTCATCGTGTCGAGATTGTGCACCGCCTGTTCGACGATCTGATCGCCACTGAGCCAGATGAAGTGCATCCAGTTGTTGAGCTGATATTCGGCGTCGCTCATGCCTTTCGTGCGGGGCCGGTACCAGATGCCCCCGGCGCAGTAGCGGCTCGTCGCACCGATCACGTCGCCGATGGCCCCCTGCCGGATCTGCTCGACGGCGCCGATGTAGTTGGCCTGGCGGCGATACTGGGTGCCGGCGACGATGGCCGTGTCCCGGGCCACGGCGGCATCGTGGGCCTCGAGGCAGGTGCGATAGCCGGCCGGATCGACGCAGGCCGGCTTTTCGGCGAACACATGCTTTCCCGCCGCCACGGCCTCGCGGACATAGGCGGGGCGGAAGCCCGGCGAGGTGGTGATCAGCACGAGATCGACGTCCGGGTCGTCGAGGATGCGTCGGTAGCCATCGAGGCCGCCATACATGTGCGACTCGTCGATCGCGACCTTGCCGGCATGGGCCTCGGTCATGGCCTTCGTCAGGGCCGCGCACTTCGAGACAGAGAGATCGGCGGCCGCCACCAGCTTCACATGGTCATTGACCGTGAGCGAGTCGTTGATCGCACCGCTCCCGCGACCACCGCAGCCCACCACCGCGAGCCGCAGTTCGCGGACTTCCTCAGCGGCGGCGGTCGACGAGTGGACCATCGCACCAGTTGCCACCCCTCCGACCGCGGCGGCCGTCGAGACGAAGCACCGCCTGGACATGCCCTGCGACGATCCGGCGGCCACCCCGCTGTGACGGGCATCGGGCGAGGAGTGGGGCATTTCAGCGGGGCTTTCTTCGGAGGATAACGGGCCATGACGACTCTGCAGGGGCGAGCCGCTGCCGTCAGGCAAACCAAAGGCCGATCAGGGACGACCTGTCATAAATCATGCCACCCACGCTGGATAGCATGGCAAACGGTGCAAAATCTTGTCTATTTTTACCAGTCAGCGGGGCGATTGTCCGCAGATTTTCGATTCGAAGCTCCTGCCCAGTCCTCGCGAGAAGCGGCGGTCCAGCCTATGCTGAAGGTGTTCTTGGGGCCGTACGATGTCCCAAAACACCGCATGGGGGCCGGTTCGTCAGGATGACAGCCTGCAGCCGAAAAACTGCCGCCGCCACACCGCAGCCGACGACGTGCAGTCGCAAAGGGGTGCGCCGATGAGGCGTCGGATGGCTCGAAAAAGGGCGTGGAAGTCCGTCGTTCCCGCGGTGCTCGCGGCCGCGATCGCAGGCCCTGCTCGTGCAGGGGGCATCATCGAT
The DNA here is from genome assembly GCA_032117045.1 of Pirellulales bacterium. Classification (GTDB taxonomy): domain Bacteria; phylum Planctomycetota; class Planctomycetia; order Pirellulales; family UBA1268; genus QWPN01. Next base: position 13,067 of record JAUMAF010000089.1, read on the forward strand.
CTCGGGCTCGCCGACGAGTTCACGATTTCCCAGCCGGTCGTGCAGGTCGAGGTGGGCGATTTCGGCCCGTTGTTTCTCAACGAGTATCTGCTCGACACCGGTGCCAGTGGGATTCTCGCGGGCGCCAACGCCTCTGCCGAGTTACGGGGGCTGGGCCTCCAGGAGGTCGCCACCTACGTGGACTTCGGCGTGGCGGGCCCCCAGGCGACCCAGGTCTCGGCGGCCTACGATTTCAACTTTGCGGGCAGTGATGGAGTGCCGTTCACGCTGCCGGGCGTGCGGATGCAGACCTCGGGGGGCAACTTTGCCTTCTATTCCGGCATCGCAGGAATGCCATTAATGGCGGGCCGGACCGTCGGCCTCGATCTGTCCGCCCAGGCCGACATGAATGCGTTGCGAATCGGTGTCGAGTTCGACACGCCTCTTCCGACAGCGCCGGCTTCCCACCAATACAGTGTGCCCCTGACGATGTACGAGTTTCCCGCGACGGGACAGCAAAACCCGACCGATCCGCTCCCGGCCAACGCCGCCCTGCCGTTTGCACCCGTCCAGCTGCAGTACGGCAGTTCGCGGGTCACGGGCAACTTTCTGCTCGACACGGGAGCCCAGCAGTGCATTCTGTCGCGAACGATGGCGTTTGATCTGGGACTCGACGTCAACGGAAATGGCGACCTCGACGACGAGGCGATCTCGTTTCAGACCGTCGCCGGAGTGGGCGGCACGATCGAGATTCCGGTGCTGCGAATCGACGCCCTGTCGCTGAAGGCGGCCAACGACGTCGACATCCTGTTTCGCGACATCGTGGTGGGGATCGTGGACATCGATGCGGCCGTGCCTGGAGTGCTCGGCATGAATATTCTCAACTCCGGCTGGGAAATCTACGCCCTCAACGTGTTCCTGGGGCTCGATCCCGGACTGCCGGGGGTGTTCGACCGCGTCGATCTCGACTTCCGTGGCAACACGCTGCAAGGGGAAATGCGGCTCAGCGTCGATCCCACCCGCGATACGTTCATCTCGCAGGGTCCGGTGGCCTTTGCCATCGGCAGCGGCACGCAGTCTCAGGCGCAGGCCGGTCACGTGGCGATCGGTGGCAGCGGAAGCGTGACCAAATCGGGCGGCGGCACGCTCGTGCTCGACGCGGTCAACACCGTCACCGGCACCACGTTCGTGCAAGGGGGCACGCTCCAAATCGCCGTGGCCAACGCCTTGTTTGGCAGCCCGACGGTGGTTCAATCCGAGGCCACGCTCGCCGTGACAGACGGCGTAGTGGCGAGGCTGCCGAGCCTGACGCTCGCGGGGGGCACCCTTACGGCCCAGACGCTGGCCATCAACGGTACGAGCGGCGTTTCCCGGCTGGTGATCCAGTCGGGGAGCGTCCGGGGCGAAGCAGGTCATGGCCCGTCGCTCTCGGTTGGCGTGGCCGGCAGGGTGACGCTCGCCGGCGGTTCAAGCACCAGCCTCGATGTGGCGACGCTGGTGGTGGA
>JAUMAF010000090.1:0-3741 GCA_032117045.1 Pirellulales bacterium
GGCCCGACGGCGGCCCCGCGACCGACGGACGGTCGCGAAGGCGGCCGCGCAGCCGACGGCGGCGAGGACGAGCGTGCCGATCAGGCTCAGGCTCGAGCCGAATGTCAGGCCGCCGATGCCGGCTCCAGCTCATTATCGTTCGACGATTGGCCGACGATCAGGGGGCCGGTTCGTTCACCGTCCCCCGGTCGCGACGGTGGCGATGTTGCCATTGCTGCCGGCGTCGTAGCCGAGAATGGTCTGCGGTGAGGAAACCCGGCCCGCGTTCGTGATCTGATTGGAGCTGCCGCCGTAGCCGACGATGAGCGAACTGGTGGTGGTGATCGTGCCCCCTGCCACCACCGTCACGGTGTTGCTTGCGGAACTGGCCACGCCGCCGATCCACAGCCCACCCGCCGACACGCTGCCGCTGGAGAGCACTGAAAGGCTGTTGCCCGTGCCGTCATAGCCGACGTTCAGCGTGCCCGGCACGGAGAGCCGCGAGTCGACCGACAGCGTGTTGCCGGCGTTGCCGCCCGAGGAGGATACGATGTCCGAAACGGCAAGGAGAGCCACGACACGGCGGAAACGATGGATCACGGAGAGATTCCTGAAGGTGGGATGGACGAGGCGGGAGGAGCAACCGATCGGTGCCAAAAGTACAGGGCAAATCTCATGCCGGTTGCACGGTCGGCGAGTGGCTCGACGCTTTCCAGCAGTTTTTGCTAGGAAAAACCTTGTTTCCGGGCGACCACTCGGATTCTGCCGAGAGTCGATGCTCACGACCATTCGCATGATTGGCGAAACGCTGTCGTAGGTATGACGAAATGTGTTCCTGCGATTCGGCCTGGCAGACGGGGTGGGTGACGCATCCCCACGCCTCATGGCGTGAGGGTCCTTGGGGGCGACGCCGAATCCTTGAGGAGGGGGCCACCCATTGCTACGGTGGGGTACGGGCTGGTTTGAGCAGGAGCGGTTCCGCAGCGGAACCGACAGGCAACAACCTCACCATCAGGGTTTTAGAGGAGCGAAGATGGCACGCGACGATTCGCGAATCGCGGCGATTCTTGGTGAGCTCGGCGACCTCAGCCGCCGGATCGCGGAGCGGGCCGCAGAGTTGGGCCGGCTCGCGGGGGAGCGGGGCAGCGGTGCACCGCCTGCCGACGTGGCCGCCACGGCGGCTGCCCTGGTGGCCGCGATCGAGGCTCCGCCGGCACGAGTGGATGCTGGTGCAGAGCAGCCCGAAGTGAAGTCCGCTGGGCCACGCCGGGGCACCACGCGACGGGGCGAGGTGACACCGCCCACGAAACGACTGCGGACACCGACGGCGGTGAAGTCCCGTCGCCTCGCTCGCTCGCGGCCGGATTTGCAGCCGACCCGTTCGCGCGACCCGCGCCCGCGATCACGGCGACTCCTGCCCGCGCTCGTGAGCACGGCGACGCATCTGGTGGTGCTGCTCGGTCTGGCCCTGATCTTCGTGGCCGGCAACGCGAAGCCCGAGCGGGTCGTGATCACGCTGGGTGCGCAGGAGGAACACGTCCTCGAGGAGTTTCCCCCGGTCGAGTTCGAGGCGAGCGAGGCGGCAGAAGAGGCCGCTCTCGAGGAGGCCTTGGAACCGTTGCCTGCCGTCGATGCCCTCGCGTCGGAGCCCCTCACGATGGACGAGATGGCAGCGTCGGCGAGTCCATTGGCGGTCGATGCATCGCCAGTGGTTCCCGTGTCGTTTGACGCCGGCGACATGCTGGCCACCGTCGGAGGCAACGGCCGCGGGGAAACCTCGGGGGCCGGACGTGGTGGCGGTGGCTCGGCAGGATCCGTCCCGGCTGGGGCTGCCGCATTCTTCGGCCGCTCCGGGCAGGGCAAGAGCGTGTGTTTCATCTGCGACAACTCGAACAGCTACCGCGACGGCGGATTCCACATGGTGCTCGACGAGGTGGCTCGAGCGGTCGATTCCCTGCAGCCCGGGCAATCGTTCTTCGTGATCTTCTTCAGTGACGCGGCCTATCCGATGTTTCAGCCAGAGCGACTCGCCGCGCTCGCGCCCGCTTCGCCGGAAGCCAAGAGAAGGCTACGACACTGGCTCGGCACGGTCGAGATGTGCAGCGGCGGCCAGGGCATCGAGGAAGCCATCACGATCGCCGGGAGCCTCGGCGCCGACGTCGTCTATTTCCTCTCCGATGGCGATCATGCCGCGAGCGTCGTCGATCGCGTCGGCGCTGCCGACTTCGGCGGCGCCGTGGTTCACACCTTCGGGATGCAGCAGAGTGTGCACGACAAGCGCACGGGGCTGATCGACCCGGAACGCGTCCGCAAGCAGCAGGGCCTCGACCAGAATCTCATCGCGATCGCGGCGGCCCACGGCGGCACCTTCACGCCGGTGGTGGTGCCGCCGCAGGCCGCTGCCCTCGAGCGGATGCGGCCGATTCGTAAGAACCGTTCCCGCGGCCCCGTCTGGGGACTGAATCTCTGAGCCGAACCTGGCCTGCGCGGCGATTCGCCCGCGGCCTTACGGCCGGTCGGCCGTGATTCGACCTACATCTGCTTGATCAGGTCGACGCACATTTGGCGGACCTTGCCGGGATTGACGTTGGGGTTCTTTTTCTTGGCCTGCCCGATCAGGCCCGCGGTGGCCTGCTCCTTGCCGCTTTGCACGTCGGCCACGATCTTCGGGTTGGCCGCGATCAGTTCCCTGCAAAGGGCCACGAGATCGTCATCGCTGACCGCGGCGATCCCCAGCGAGGCGACCACATCGGCCACGGTCCTTCCGGACGCGAGCACTTCGGCGAAGATCTCGCGGCCGCGGCTCGTGTCGAAATCGCCCTGCGAGATCCGGCCGATGATGTCGGCCACATGCTCGGGCCGCACGGGAAAATCGGCGATCGTGCCCCCCCGCTCGTTGAGCGTGCGAAGCACGTCCTGCTGCATCCAGTTGCTCGCCACCTTGCCTTCCCCGACGCGGTTGGCGATGGCCTCGAAGTAGTCGACGAGGTCACGGCCCTGATTGACGAGCACATCGGCATCGTAGGCGGAGATGCTCCAGCGGTCGGCAAGCGCCTTGCGGAGCGCGGTGGGCGGCTCGCCCATCGCAGCCCGGGCAGCCGCGACCTCCGCCTCCGAGACCGTCACCGGCACGAGATCGGGCTCGGGAAAGTAGCGGTAGTCGCTCGACTCTTCCTTCTGCCGCTGCGCTCGCGTGACGCCGGCGGCATCGTCCCAGCCGCGGGTCTGCTTCGGCATCTTCCCCATTTCGAGCTTCGTCGCCCGCCACTCCTCCCACTGCCTCGCGGCCTCGTAGACCAGTGCCCGTTCCACCGAGCGGAACGAGTTCATGTTCTTGATCTCGACGATCGGCGTCTTGGCCACGCGGCCCGGGGCTCCTCCCTCTGCCGGCAGCGGGATATGGAGATTGACGTTGGCATCGACCCGGAGGCTTCCCTCCTGCATGTTGCAGTCGCTGACGCCCAGATAAACCAGCAGCAACTTGAGCTCGTTGAGCCAGGCCCGCGACTCCTGGGGGGAGCGGAGATCGGGCTGCGACACGATCTCGCACAGCGGCGTGCCGGCTCGATTGAGGTCGATGCGGCTGTCGGCCGTGCCGGCGGCCTCGTCGTGCATGCTCTTGCCCGCGTCCTCCTCGAGGTGCACGCGGATGATGCCCACATTTCGGGAGAATGCCCCCTTCGGGTCGACCACCTCGAGAAACCCGTCGCTCGAGAACGGCAGGTCGAACTGGCTGATTTGATAGCCCTTGGGAAGATCGGG
>JAUMAF010000091.1:0-7233 GCA_032117045.1 Pirellulales bacterium
GGTGAATCCGATCTGGACGCCAAAGCGCGGCGACACCGTTCGCCGGTTCGTGGAGGCGCCGTAGGTTGCGCGATCCGGGCTTGGAGGCAAGCCAAGCGGGACCGTTGCCGCTCGGCCTGTTTTCGGCCGTTTCGCTATGACACTTTTCGAAACGAACCGGTCCTGGGCACGTTTCGTATAATGCAGACAGCATCCGCCTAGAAGCGGTCGCCCCATGCGGGCGACCGTGCCAACCTGCGACGGCAAGGTGGCGACGGCGACCGGCAACGGTCTCCGAGGATGTGCGTCGGAAACCGTTTCCGGCGAAACAACGAAGCCTTCTTTCGCATTGAAAGGGAATCCGTATGCCTCGGGGACATCTTTCCGTCCGTGTCGATGCGTCTAACCGTCACCACCACCTCTGGAACAACAACGGGGCCTGGTGGGTTCACTACACGCTGAACTTCGACTGCCGAACCCGTCGAGTGAGACGTTCGCTGAAGACCGGATCACTCGAGGAAGCGATTCGCCGTCGAGACGCCACGTGCTCAAAGTTCAAACTGATTCCGAACGGGCCGAAGCCTGGCAAATGGTTTTGTCAGTCGTGCGGCAAGTTCTTCGATGTTCCCTACAAATCCAACGAAGGAGCTGCCACATGAGCGAAGAACAACTCCGACTACCCCTTTTGATCGATACCGGTGCGCTTGCCTTGGGCGAGTACGCCGTCTTGAATATCGATTACAAACTCGTGCAGGTGTTCGATACGGAAGAAGAGGCCGAGGCCTTCGTTGCCAAGGCAAATGGGTGGGACATCGAGAAAGTGCGGCACGCGACCCGGGAACGCGGCCGGATGCTCGTCGAGTATCGAGAGAACCTCATCCGCCACTCGCGGGAGCGTCGCAAGCAGTGAATCGCGGCACGGCCCTGCCGTCCACCATCACGGTCTCGGCGAACATCACAGCCGGGCGAATTAAGGGCATGCGTTGCCTCTCTTGCTGGGTTCGTCGAATACTGCCATGAGGCTCCGATCATGAAGAACATCCCGCGAACCGGAAAGCGCTACCAACCGAAGACGGCGATCAAGGGCAAGCGGTACCGCTGCGCCACCTGCCACAAGCGGAGCCCACGGCCGGTGTGGGCCAGCATCATCCAGACGATCGTTCCCCAGATGATAAGAAAAACTTCTTGCCTCGTGGCATCGCTTGCCATTCCTTGGTTTGCGCCACCAGAGATTCTCTCTCTGAAAGTGGCGACATTGAATGGGGGCAGGTCAATGTCGACGTGGGAACTCATGGGGAAACCGTCGAGTACAATCCGGTGAGCGGGAAGATATGTGCCTGGACTCAGAGTGACCTGAAGTCGGAGTGATCATGTACAAGGCCTCTCTCAAGGAACCCGACTCGAGCCTGCCGCCGCGGTGCCCGCGGTGCGGCGCGGATGGCCTGCCCGTCGGCCCTGAAACGCTACGGGCCCACCTGGCCTCGGACGCGGCCGAGTCGCTCGGCGAGCCGGCCTACTGGTGCACGACCGACGCCTGCCCCGTCGCCTATTTCGACCTCTTCGAGCGGAGCGTGGATGCAGACGCCGCCCACGGTCTCTACTGGCCGAAGGATCCGGCCGGACCGCTTTGCTGCTGCCATGGCCTCACGGTAGATGACGTCGATGCCGACCTTGCGGAGTCCGTGCCCTCGCGAGTGCGGGCGGTGGTGCAGAAGGCAGGCCAGCCCGATGCCGCCTGCACGACGAAGAGCCCCGACGGCCGCCCATGCGTGGCCCGCGTGCAGCGGTATTACATGCGGCAGAAACAGAAAGGCTGACTACGGTCACTGGCCCTGTCTGGGGTGGTGGTGTAGGACCGCCGAGCCGATCGAGCAACAACCGGACGAAAGGCATGAACCACTTGCCAAAAGAAGAAGCAATCAAAGGGGCGTTTTTCGGTGCCCTTGTTGGCGACGCCCTCTGTCTTGGCAGTCATTATGAATATGATGCCGCCAAGATTTTTAAGGCCTATGGCAATAAGCCGATAGACAAGTTCATGTCACCCGGTGAAATGATGGGTGGCCACACTCATGGAATCGGGTGGGGTGAGCGGAATTACCATCCGGGCAAAACGGCCGGGGGAACCACCGACTACGGTGATTACAACATCCTCGTTTTAGAGCATCTCGCGGCCACCTCCGACCCCCCGAGAGCCTTGAGTGTTGCAGCGATGATTCCGCATTGGATGAATCGTCTTGAGAATGGCTGGGGTTCATGGATTTGCACCATGACTCAAGAGACCTATGCGCAAGTCAAACGAGGAACCCCGATTGAACATCTTGGCGGTATCTCGAACGCGATGGCTATCCGCCATGTTGCGGCCCATGCCTACTATGAAACCGAAGAGGAATTGGTGGACGCGGCAAGAAAAACCATGTTCACCCACAAAGACGCTCACGCGTTGGGCGGAGGAGAGTTTTTTGCGCGCGTCACCCACCGAGTTATAAATGGTGCCACCCCTCTCGATGCGATTGAAAGCGTAGCATCCTTCATGGGAGGATTTTTTGAGCACAAAGCGGCTCAAGCTATTGCGAAGTGCAAAGAAGAGGCAGATCCTAACTCAGCGCTTTCTCAAGAGGCTTTCTCGGATGATCTAGCCCTCACGAGCATGGCACGACTGTGGGATATCGGCCGCTCTGAACCGATCAAGGTCGGTAAAGCCAGCCCAACCGAGGGGACACTTCCAGGCGCGCTCTATTTTATTATGAAGTATGCAAACCAAGAGGACGGCTTAAAAAAAGCGCTTCAAGCCAATGCAATGGTTGGTGGCGATAATGCGTCACGGAGCATTGCAATCGGGATGGTATTGGGTGCCTATAAAGGGGTTCATGCGATCCCCAGTGCATGGAAAGAGACGCTGGATCAGTGGGAATATTGCGAGAGTCTGCTCAATCAGTTGCCACTGCTAAAACACCGACCTCTGTCTTTTGAGAGCTCGCAATGAGCGATTTTCTGGCTGCACTTCTCACAGGAATATTCTTACAACGGCATGGCTTCGTCTCCCTGACGCGAGGAATCCAATCTCCATGGACACGTTTGGCGCCATCAACCAGCGGCGGGCGGTGAAGGCTTTTGATTCGACCCATCGATTCACCGCGGCCGAAGAAACCAAACTCCTCGAGGCTGCGATCCAGTCGCCCACGTCGTTCAACATGCAGAACTGGCGGTTCGTGATCGTTCGCGATCCGGACCTGCGGAAGCAGATCCGGGCTGCTGCGGTCGATCAGTCGCAGGCGACCGATGCATCGCTCCTGATCGTGCTCACGGCCGACCTCAAGGCCTGGAAGAAATCACCCGAGCGGTACTGGCGAAACGCCACGCCTGAGATCCGGCAACTGGTCACGGGCTGGATGGGGCCGTTCTACGAGGGCAAAGAGCAACTGCAGCGGGATGAGGCGATGCGGTCGTGCGGGATCGCGGGGCAGACGATCATGCTGGCGGCTAAGGCCATGGGCTACGACTCGTGCCCCATGATCGGGTTTGATGCGGCGAAGGTGGCCGAGATCATCAACTTGCCAAGCGACCATGTGATCGGCTTCATGATCGCCGTCGGCAAGGCCCTGAAACCCGCCATGCCGAAGGGCGGCCAGCTGGCCCTGCCCGAAGTCGTGGTGCAGGACCGCTTCGCCTGACGGGGCTGTTGATCGCATGGGACGCTTGAGCCTGAAGGTCGTGCCCGGGTCGTCGCGCGACGAGGTCGTGGGCTGGCTCGCCGACGCGCTCAAGGTGAAGGTGAAGGCACCGCCCGAGAAGGGGCGGGCCAACGAAGCCGTCGTCGCCCTGCTCGCCGACCGCCTCGGGATAGACTCGTCGAGCGTCGTCGTGGTGAGCGGCCACGGGGCGCCCGCCAAGGTCGTGGCCATCGACAGCATGGACGACGACGCGATCCGGGCAGCGTTTTCCCGCGAAAAGCCCGGAAACATGGGGCGTAAGGAACCGGGAATAAGCGCGTTATCCGTTCGGGAAACGCACCTATTCCCGGTTGCTTACTCCGCCGGAAAACGGGCTGTTTTGCAGCTGTTCTGCCGGTCCCGTATGCCGCGGGACAGCCGACCAGCGGTGAGGTACGACATTTTGCGATTATTGCTTCGCAGGCAATTATCCAGAAATAGACTACCTGCATGGCACGGAAACTTGGCCAACTCGAAAGCGCCGCCCTCGCCCTCGCCCTCGCCCAGATGCGGAATCTCCGCACCATGCGCGTGGGGGAACTGGCCTCCGGGCTACGCCTTTCGGCGAAGCAGGAGCGGGAACTCCTCAGTCGCATGTCGCGATCCGGCATGATCGCCAACGTCCGCAAGGGGCTGTACCTGTTTCCACCCAGATTGCCTCTCGGCGGCATATGGACGCCGGACGAGGCCACCGCCATCAACACCCTGATGGCAGACAAGAACGCCCGCTATCAAGTCACGGGCCCGAAAGCCTTCAATCGGTACGGCTACTCGGAGCAACTCCCTGCCCTCACGACTATCTACAACGACGCGGTCTCCGGCGAGCGACAGGTTGGGAGCGTCTCGCTGAAACTCATCAAGGTCGCCCGAGACAGGCTCGGCGGCGTCGAGAAAGTCCGAATGCCTTCGGGCGAGACCCTCGTCTACTCATCCCGCGCCCGCACCCTCGTCGATGCCGTCTACAATTGGTCCCAGTTCGATAGCCTGCCCGAGGCCTATGACTGGATTCGAGCCGACCTCGCCGCCGGCAGGATCTCAGCAGACGAGTTGGCTCGGGCCGCCGTGCAATACGGGAACATGGGGACGATACGCCGCATCGGGGCGATCCTCGAACAAATCGACGTGAGCAAGGTCGCCAGGTCTCGCCTCGAGCGAGCAGTGACGACGACGACCGCAAAAATCCCACTGGTGCCAACGCGCCCAGCCCGCGGGCCCGTCTCACGTGCATGGGCAGTTGTGATCAATGCCTGATGGACTTCGTAGTCGCACTTGCTGATACAGCAGAACGTTCATAGAGTGAGGTGGAATACTCGCCTTCGTGGAGCCCGCTATGAGTTCAACCAAGTACAAAATCATCGTGGAGCAGCATGAGGATGGGTTCGTTGCATACCCTCTCGGGTTTGCTGGCTGTGTCGTTGGCCAGGGAGACACAGCGGATGAAGCGCTTGCCGACGTTCAGTCAGCGATACGATTTCATATCGAAACCTTTGGGAAGGATGCATTCGCGGAAGACTCACCGCTCCTGCATGCCTACATGACTGAGACCGAGCTCGCGAACGCAGACTGATGGCCAAGTTTCCCAAAGACGCCTCGAGGGCGCGCGTGGTTGCGGCACTCAAAGCTCTTGGCTTCCAGATCGTGCGGGAGCGTGAGCACGTAGCGATGGTTCGGGAGAATACCGATGGCACAAAGACGCCCCTGACTCTTCCCAACCACAAGACGATCAAGTCCTCCACTCTCCGGATGATCTGCCGTCAGAGTTCAATCTCGCGAGACGACTTTCTGAACGCTTTCGAACAGTCGTGAGCGACATCTCATCGGCGTCACCCGCAGCGGTGGCGGGCGAGTTGCCGGGTCTGGGCCCGCTGCGATGCGTGGCTTTCCAAGAGATAGACACCGCATCGCAGATGCGCGTCGTCGTTGACACGTCAGCCTTCATAGCGCTCGACCGAATTGGACAACTCGACCTGCTACGTCAACTCGTCGGATCGGTAGCCTGATCATCGACTGATGATTGCAGACCAACGCACTGACCGACGGAATGGCATGATGCGGTCAGGAATCCCAGGGGGTACGGATTAGCGGGAGCCCCCCTTCTCGCACAACTTCGGCGGCAAAGCTGAGAGCCGCTCGGATATCTCCTGCTTCCAGAGAAGAGAACGCAAGAAGAATCTCTTCTTCCGACATGCCCTCCGCAACCATGCTGACGACCGTTGCGACGGGAATGCGCAGGCCCCGAAGACAAGGGGCGCCGTTCATCTGCTTTGGATCGATTGAGACTCTGCTCATACCTGTGATGCCGGTAAAACACGCGAGTCAGGTTCGAGCCACGCTCGCAAATGTACAGCCTTCATGAGATCATGCGTGCTGTCATTGGGGACGGCGTGCAGCAACTCGCTTAGCTCGATATGCCTGGACGGCGTCGATGATCTCCTGCTGGATCTCCTCAGTCAGTTCCTCGCTGGGCAGCCGGCTGTGGATCTCCCGAAGCGACTCACCAGCCCGTCGTTGAAGCCGCTCCTCAAGCATTTCCTGGATTGCCTCGGCGGACAAAAGCCCTGCCGCTACCGCCCTCTGGGCAAGTTCATCGGGGAGCGTCAGTTGAATTCTTGCCATAGTCAAAGTCAGCCGCGATGGTCTCGGCCAAGGTTGCAGCATCCGCGAAAGAGCCAAGCACATGCCCGACTCCATCTCGAGAGTATGAGGCCGTCCGATTCCTCCGCAATCCGCTGGCTACGCCGCTCGGCAGCCGTTTCCGCACCCTTCCGTCGCCCTCCTCGCCGGCCACCCCGGTCTCTCTTTTCAGCGGTCGTCCGCCAAGGGCGACGGCCTGCGCTGAAACAGGGTCGGATTTAGGGAAGTCAGTTTTGGAAACCCGCGTTTTTCATGGCAACGATGAGGATTCAAGAATCCCTGTCGCGGAAGAAATGGGGACGGGAGCTGTTTTCGCCCGAATCGGATCACGCGCTCCGCTGCATCAGGTTTCCGAACTCGCGCCGCGAGAGCGGGTGCGGCAGTGGCTTCCCAGCCTCTTCGAGCGTCTCGATCGCCTCGTCGACAAGCTCGCAGAGTTCCACGAATACCTGTTTGGCATCGTCGCCGTGGCAACCGCCATAGAACAACTCCGGGCAGCTGCCGATGAAGTAGTTGTCTTCATCTGACCACTCCACGACTTTCACGTATCGGTCGCCCTTCCCCATTGCCTCACCTCTTCGATGGCCGCCTGAACCGCTTTCTCAAGATACCGCCCCAGGGCGGGCCTGAGACTGCAAACTCCGTTGGCTGGATGCCTCGCGGGGATACTGCGTTACAGCCCACACGCGCGGCTCACGAGGGCCACGGCCGGCATGACCCAGATCGTGGCCTGCCGCCACCGCCGCGGGATGTTCGCGATCGACGCGAACCAGACGAGCCCGATCGCCACGGTGACGTCGAGCACCCACTGAAACGGCGGCGTGCCCGACGCGCCGTTGATCCAGTCAACAAGCGGCGCCACGGCCATCCGCACGGGATCGTCGGCCGACACGCCGATGAAGCAGGCCCC
>JAUMAF010000092.1:0-4829 GCA_032117045.1 Pirellulales bacterium
CTGTCCGATCACGCCCGCGGCCGCGAGACCGGCCGGCGTTCCGCCGAACAGGAGCCAAAAAAGACACGGTTGTTGGCCGTGTCGGCGGCGGCGAGGGTGTCATGGGCGAGGGAGATGCCATAGGGAAAGCGGAACCGGTGCCGGCCCTGCGACCAGCCCGCATGCACGGCCGCGGCGTCGGTCATGACGGCTTCACCCAGACGACGCCCGCCGTCACGCGCAGCGGAAACGGCTCGAGCCGGCACTCCGGCGTGGAAAGGCATGCGCCGGTGTCGGCGTCGAACCGAAAGCCGTGCCATGGGCAGGTGATCGTGCCGGCCTCGGCGTCGCACATCCCACGGTCGAGCGGCAGGCCGACATGGCCACAGGCGTTGCGGAAGGCGCGGAGTTCGTCCTTCACCCGAAGCACGAGAATCTTCGCCCCGCCTTCCTCGAACGTCACCGGTTTCTCAGACGTCACGTCGGCCACCTTCGGGCCCTCGTACCAGCCGCCCGGGTCTCCCGGCAGCTGCAACTGAACCAATTCCAGCGGCGGCTCCGGCGGGGCAGGCGTTGGCGGCTGCCGGATGATGCCGTGCATCGCGAGCAGGAGATCGACGAGCCGATCGACTGCGGCATCGACCGCCGGCGAGAGGCCGTCGCCGATCTCGTATCGCTCACCCTCGATCAGGTAGGCGGTGACGTTCGCGGGATAGTCGTCCTTGAGGAGCCAGTGGCCGAAGGCGATCGCATGGTCCCAGCGGAAGGCGTGGAGGTTGATGCCCGTGAGCGGCGGCAGGTTTTCGACCTCGTGACCGGGCACCTCGAAGAGCGAACCCGGCTCGCTTCCGGACGAGCAGGCGTCGACGAGAATCACCTCCGGCACGCCCCGCATCTGGAAGGCCACGTCCATGCCCCCCGTGCCGCCGTCAACGCACCGCACCCCGTCGGGCAGGCCGCGTTCCCACATCCGTCGCACGAGCACCGGCCCGGCGGCATCATCGCCGCGGAGGAGGTTGCCGCAGCCGATGATCAGCGTCCGCACGCATCACCCCATTTCGCCGATGCGGAACTTCGCCAGTTCGCGACCTGTCTTGCCGTCATAGGTGTGCACGGTGCAGACGAGGCAGGAGTCATAAGAATAGGCCACGTGCCCCATCTCGACGGGGTCGGAGGGATCGTCGATCGGCGAGCCGATGAACGACTGCTCCATCGGGCCGTGCACCATCTTCGCGTCCTGAGGGCCGATATTCCAGGCGGTGGGAGTCACGACCTGGTCGTTGGCGATCTTGCCCTGGTCGACCCACGGAGAATCTGGATTAGACTTCACGCCGCCGGCTGCGAATCATTTCCGCAGGTTGAGTGGCGAAAAGTGCCTGTCGCCGTGTTTGGGGCTCCACCATGCACGAACTCTCGATTGCGAGCCGGGTTGTCGAACTCGTGGGCGAGCAGGTGTGCGCCGCCGGGGGCGGTCGGGTGGCCGCCGTCACGCTGAAGATCGGGGCACTGTCGTGCGTGCACGAAGACGCCCTGCGGTTCAGCTTCAACCTCGTTCGGGATGGGACACCTCTTGCCGACGCCGAACTCCGGATCGTGACCGTGCCGGTGGTGATCTGGTGCGCGGTCTGCGGCCGCGAGGTCACGCTCCCCGGCATTCAGAAGTTCGCATGCCCCGAGTGCGGCACTCCCAGCGGCGACATCCGGGCGGGCCGCGAACTCGACCTCGAATCGATCGAGTTGATCGACGAGCCGGCCGAGGTGACGGAGGACGTATCGCGATGAGTGAACAGAGATCGATCGAGCCCCGAATCCTCGAGGTCCGCACCAAGATCCTGAAGAAGAACGACGAACTCGCCCGCGAGATGAGGGAGCGGTTCGTGCGGGCCGGGGTGCTCGTGGTGAACATGGTGTCGAGCCCCGGCACCGGAAAAACGGCGTTTCTGAAGCAAACGCTCACCAGGCTCGTGGCCCGCGGCGAACCCTGTGCGGCGGTGGTGGGCGATCTCGAGACCGATAACGACGCCCGGCGGTTGGCCGAAAGCGGCGCCCCCGTCCGGCAGATCATGACCCACGGCCTCTGCCACCTCGAGGCCGACATGGTGGAGAAGCACCTCGAGGGCTGGGACCTCGCGTCGCTTCGCTATCTCTTCATCGAGAACGTCGGCAATCTCGTCTGCCCGACGAGCTGGGATCTCGGCGAATCGGTGCGGCTCGCGTTGCTCTCGGTGACCGAAGGGGAGGACAAGCCGCTCAAATATCCCGGCCTCTTCAATACGGCCGACGTGGCCGCGATCACGAAGGTCGACCTGGCCACAGTCTGCGAGTTTGACCGGGCTACGGCGTTCGCCAACATCGAGGGGGTGCGGCCGGGGATGCGGGTCTTCGAAACGTCGGCGAAGACCGGCGCGGGGCTCGATGCCTGGCTCGAGTATCTCGCCGAGCGTCGGGCCGCCCTCCGGCCGGCGTGAGATTCCTCAGGCCATTCGAATCCAGACGAGCCGTGGCGGGCTGCCGCGGGAGCCGACCACGATCGCATGCTGATCAAACATCCGGCCGAGGGTGATCGCGTCGGGTTCCTCCATGCCCAGCACGAGCAGGCTCGGCTCCGCGGGCCAGTCGCCGCCGTCGCCCCGCCCTTCACCGGGGATGGCTCGAAGCCCGCGGGCCCGTACGATCTCGGCAATCCGTTCCATCCGCTCCGCGTTCGCGGTCTCGTCGAGCCGTGTCGAGCGGGGATTGCACGCCGTGACGAATGCCCAATGGTCGTGGCCCGTTGCCGCAAGCAGGAGGTCGAGCGGATCGGAGGGTTTCCCGATCCGCAAGGCGAGCCTGCCGCCGTCGGGCATCACGACCGAATACGTGGTGGCACGGTAGGCGGAGTCGAGTGCGGGGTCGGTCATAGAGAACGGAAAAAAACAGCCCGTTCCACGGCGGATCAGTGAGTCTCGAACCGACCACGAGTGGCGGAGGAGCGTTGGCGCCACCGCATGCCGCCGAGGCCGGCGACGGCTGCCGCGAGGATCGCCAGCGACGACGGTTCCGGCACGATCGCCACGATCTGCGAGCGGTAAAACGCCAGGTCGGCCGCGTAGGTCAGGTTTCCGTAGATCGCGTTGGCCCCCGGATCGGGCTGCCCCGAGAAGCCCGCCACCGTCAGGATCATCCCCGAGAGTTCCCAGGCGGATCCGTTCTTGTGAAAGACCCCGCCCCCGGAGTCGCCGTAGGCAGCCTGCGCCTCGGTCGAGGGCGAGCCGCCGTCGGTGAACGACGTGCCGAGCATGAACACATCGCCATATCCATCGTCGACCCACACGCCGGTGGCACTGACGTCGTTGGTTCCCCACCGCATCGAACGGCTGCCGATGGTCTTGTAACCGGCCGCGTTGCCGCCGGACGACACCGGTGTCCACGTCCAGGGCGTGGTGGAGTTGTCGACGCTCCACTCCGTGAAGGCACCGCGATCCCGGCCCGACCCGATCATCGTCACCGCGTTGCCGCCAGACGCCGTGGCCGAGGCGATCGTCACGTTGGGCAGGCCGGCCGGCGTGGAGGTGAGCCGAAACATGTAGAGGTCGGTGGTGGCCGACTTGCCGGCGGCGCCGTTGTTGGTGAGCGTCGTGCCCGATCCGGCGAGCATCGCGTAGGTGCCGCCGTTGAGCACGATGCTCCCGCCGCCGACGTGGGCGGCCGTGAGCACCCAGTCGTTGCCGAGGTAGACGCCCGTGCCGATGCCCAGCACGCCCACGTTGGCCCAGCCGGGGTCGTCGACCGGCGCCGACGTGTTGCCGGTGCCCGTCAGTGTGTTGATCACCACCGCCCGGGCCGTGCCGGCCTCCAGCCACAGGAGGCACATGGCGACGGCGATCAGACGGAACGCAGGCCGCGCCCGGAACGACATCCCGCGGTTGATCCCTGCCGGTCGTTCCATCATGGCACCTCGGTGAAAAGCGTCTGTCACCTCCATGATTCCCCATCCGTGGCGGGGAGGGAAGCGGCGGGATGAAAAAGCCATGAAACAGGCCTGGGGGAGCGGTTTGCCCGCGGCCTTACGGCCGGTCGGCTTTCACGGACGCGGGCGGCGCGGATGGTGACTCGATCGCGAGCCGTCCGAGCACGGCCTGACCGAGCGCAAGGCCGCCGTCGTTGGGCGGCACGGCGTGATGCGTGAGCACCTCGAAGCCCGCGGCATGAAGGGCATCGAGCGATCGCTCGACGAGCAGCCGATTCTGAAACACGCCGCCAGTGAGGCCGACCAGGCTGCCACCGCCACCCTCTCGGAGCCGTGAGCAGACATCGACGACCATTCGCACGACGGCGTCGTGGAACGCGGCGGCAACGACGGCTGGCAACTCGCCGTTGATGATGTCAGCGACGATCGCCTCGACGAGCGGCCGCCAGTCGGCCACGATCGGCTCATCGGAGCCGGCCGTGGCCACCGCGGTGGAGGCAAAGGCATGGCCGCCACTCCCCGAAGCCCCTGCCGCCGTGGCGGCCAGGGCTTCGAGATTCATCGCGGCCTCGGCCTCGTAGTCGATCGAGTGACACACGCCGACGAGCGCCGCCACCGCGTCGAAGAGGCGACCCATGCTCGTGGTCGAAACGCAGTTGAGCGTGCGGTCCAACTGTCGCGCGAGCAGGTCGCGCTCGGCCGCGGAAGCGTGCCCGACGGGCGGGAGCCGCTCGCTCCACGGAAGGCCGGCTTCGCGGAGCAACGCGAGCGCCGCTCGCCACGGATGACGGATCGCCGCGTCGCCGCCTGGCAGCGAGAACGGCATCAGGTGGGCAGCGCGGCGGAGGCCGCCACTGGAGGCGACGAAGAACTCGCCCCCCTGGATCGTGCCGTCGCGGCC